>DASWLY010000241.1:0-13916 GCA_036400035.1 Allosphingosinicella sp. | reverse complement strand
GAGAAGAAGGGCTGTCGCGGAAGCGAGCGCACGTTGAGCCGCACGTCCCGGCCCACGCTCGTTCGATAATGGTAGACGTAGAGCAGCATCGACCAGAACCAGGCGAAGACGAGCACCGGGAGGCCGAGCGCCGCCGTCGATCGGTCGCGGCGGTTCCCGCCATGGTGGAAGCCGTGGATCCTTCGGAAAATGGTGAAGGGTGCGACGACCGGGACCATCAGCGCCATCCCGACGAGATCGTTGGCGAGGCGACGGCCCGGGAACAGCTTGAGATGCACCGCCTCGTGGGCGACGGTGTAGAGCCGGTCCAGCCAGAGCCCCTGGGCGACCGCCAGCAGGACGATCGCCGGCCAGGCGAGGCCCGGCGGCAGCCAGCGCAGCGCCGCCATCGCACCGGCCAGAAGCAAGGCGAACACCCCCGCCGTCTCGGCGAGCAGGATCAGGGATTTGCGCGTGTGGAGCCCCGGCCGCATGGCTCAGGATTAGCGGCCGCGCCGGGGCCGCGCCAGCGTTCCGTCATCCCGGCGAAAGCCGGGACCCCAGGCCGGAAAGTCTCCGCGGGTCTCGCTGCGGTCCGGGCTTCGCCGGGACGACGGTCTAGCTCTTCAGCTTCGCCAGCACGCCCTGGAGCTGCATCGCGTTGGACATGTCGCCCTCGACCTTGAGCTTGCCCTGCATGAAGGCGGTCATTCCGTCCAGCTTGCCGTCGCTCATCGCCTGCCAGTCTTCCCAAGCGACCTTGATCGTGGTGTCGGCGGGACCGTCGTCCTCGGTCACCTGGCTGGCGGCGCCGTCGAGCATCACCGCGCCTTCCGAGCCGAAGTCGAGCTTCACCCTCTTGCCGGGCAGCCAGGCGCTCTTGGCATTGAGGGCCGCGGCCATTTCGCTCTTGGTCATGATCTTCCTCCCGCTGGGTGTCCTCCGCTTCCCTACTTTACGTAAACGTCAGGTCAAGGGCCGCCGCAAGATGGGAGGAGGAGGCAAGGAGGGAGGAGGCGAGGAGGGAGGAGAGCCGCGGGATGGAGGAGAGCCGTCATCCCGGCGAAAGCCGGGATCCCGGGACGAGGAGTCTCGGCGTCCCTCTACGAGATCCCGGCTTTCGCCGGGATGACGAGGGAGCGCGGCTTCCCATTCGCAGGCAACGCGGTTAGTCGCGCGCCATGGACGCCGCCGAAGCCATTCACGCCAAGTTCGTCGCCCGGGTCAGCGACGGCAACCTGCCGCGCCGGACCAGCGACGTTCGGCCGGGCGACGTCGGCCTCTCCCGCGAAACCATGGTCGAGCTGTTCTACAGCCAGGTCGCGAGCCGGCAGATGGACCGGCTCTCGCGCCGGCTGCAGGCCCGCGGCGAGGGCTTCTACACGATCGGAAGCTCGGGCCACGAAAACAACGCCGCCCTCGCCGAGGCCCTGCGCGCCGACGACATGGCCTTCCTCCACTACCGCTCCAACGCCTTCCAGATCCACCGATCGAAGAAGCTTCCGGGCCAGACCCCGTGCTGGGACATGCTGCTCAGCTTCGCCGCCTCGGCGGAGGACCCCATTTCCGGCGGGCGCCACAAGGTGATCGGATCGAAGCCGCTGGCGATCCCGCCGCAGACCAGCACCATCGCCTCGCACCTGCCCAAGGCGGTCGGGGCGGCGTTCAGCATCGGCATCGCCAGGATGCTGAAGATGGAGGAGACCGCCCTGCGCAGCGACTCGATCGTCCTGGCAAGCTTCGGCGACGCCTCGGCCAACCATTCCACCGCGCTGGGCGCCTTCAACGCCGCCGCCTGGGCTGCTTACCAGGGCACGCCGATGCCGCTCGTCTTCCTGTGCGAGGACAATGGCATCGGCATCTCGACTCGAACTCCGAGCGGCTGGATCGAGGCCTCGTTCCGCAACCGGCCGGGGCTCCACTACATACGCTGCAGCGGTCTCGACATGGCGGACGCGTATCGGGGCGCGCTCGAGGCGAGCCGCCACGCCCGGATCCGGCGCCAGCCCGTCTTCCTCCACATGGATTGCGTCCGGCTCTACGGCCATGCCGGCTCCGACGTTCAGGCGACCTACCTGACGAAGGCGCAGATCGAGCAGGACGAGGAGCGCGACCCGCTGCTGTTCAGCGCCGCTTTGCTGGTCGAGCAGGATGTGCTCTCGAGCCGCGACATCCTCGACATCTACAACGAGACCGAGGCCATTCTCGCCCGGCTCGCCGAGCAGGCGATCACACGACCCAAGCTGACCACCAGCAAGGAGGTGATGGCCAGCATCCTGCCGCCGAAGCGGGGGCCCGTCCGCGCCAACACGCCGACTCCGGAGCAGCGCGAGGCTTTGTTCGCGCGCGACCGCAACATGATCGACAAGCCCCAGCACATGGCCCGGCTGCTGAGCTGGACTCTGGCCGACCTGATGCTGGCCCATCCCCAGATCATCGTCGCGGGCGAGGATGTCGGACCGAAGGGCGGAGTCTACAACGTCACCGCCAAGCTCCACGAACGCTTCGGCTCCTGCCGGGTCATCAACACTTTGCTGGACGAACAGAGCATCCTCGGGCTCGGCATCGGCGCCGCCCATAACGGCCTGCTCGCCATCACCGAGATCCAGTTCCTCGCCTACGTCCACAATGCCGAGGACCAGATACGCGGCGAAGCGGCCACCTTGAGCTTCTTCTCGAACGGCCAGTACACCAACCCGACGATCATCCGGATCGCCGGCCTTGGCTATCAGAAGGGGTTCGGGGGGCATTTCCACAACGACAACAGCCTCGCCGTCTTCCGCGACATTCCGGGGCTCGTGCTCGCCTGCCCGAGCAACGGCGCCGACGCGGTCGAAATGCTCCGCGAATGCGTCCGCCTCGCGCTCGAGGAGCAAAGGGTCATCGTCTTCGTCGAGCCGATCGCGCTTTACATGACCCGAGACCTGCATGAGGAAGGCGATTCGCTCTGGACCTCGACCTACTCGGCCCCCGGCTCCGCGAAGCCGGTCCGGCTGGGAGAACTCGGGGTCCATGGCGACGGCACCGACCTCGCCATCGTCAGCTACGCCAACGGCTATTACCTCTCGCGTCAGGCGGAGCGGATCCTGCGCGACCAGCATGGCATCAAGCTCCGAGTGATCGACCTGCGCTGGCTCGCGCCGCTGAACGAGGAAGGGCTTATCGACGCCGTCGCCGGCTGCGAGCGGATCCTGATCGTGGACGAATGCCGGAAGACCGGGTCCCAGAGCGAGGCGCTTATGGCGCTGTTCGCGGAGCGCGCGGGCGGTGTCGAATGCCGGCGGGTCACGGCGGAGGATAGCTTCATCCCGCTGGGCCGAGCGGCCACCCTGACCCTGCCGAGCCGGGACTCCATCGTCGCCGCCGCGCTGGAGATGGTCCGTGGCTGACAACGAAGCGGCTCTGGTCGTCTGCCCCGGCCGGGGAACCTATGGCAAGGCCGAGCTCGGCTATCTGAAGCGCTTCCATTCGGACAAAGGCGAGCTGATCGCCGCGTTCGACGGGCTTCGCTCCGAGCGGGGCCAGCCGACCCTTTCCGAGCTGGACGGCGCCGACCGCTTCAGTCCCGCTTTGCACACGCGCGGGGACATCGCCTCGCCGCTCATCTTCGCCGCTTCCTACGCGGATTTCCTCGCCCTCGACCGCTCCCGGTTCGACGTCGCGGCGGTCACCGGCAATTCGATGGGCTGGTATACGGCGCTCGCCGTCGCCGGCGCGGTCGGAGCGGAGCAGGGCTTCCGGATCATCGACGCCATGGGCGAGAACAGCCAGGCGGGCGAGCCCGGCGGGCAGGTGCTGCTCACCCTCGTCGACGACGAGTGGCGGGAGCTTCCGGGCCTTCGCGAGCAGGTGCTTGCTCTCGCCGAGTCGATCGGCGCCCGCGACGGCTGCAGGCTTTTCGTCTCGATCGAGCTCGGCGGGATGATCGTCTTCGCCGGCAACGAACCCGGCCTCGCCGCCCTCGTCGCCGAAGCTCCGTCGAACCCCGCCCGGGATCCGTTGCGCCTGGTCAATCACGGCCCGTTCCACACGCCGCTCATGGCAGGATCTTCCGAGCGCGCCATGGCGCAGCTCCCGAGCGGTTGGTTCAAATCGCCGGAGGCGCCGATGATCGACGGCCGCGGCCATATCTGGCGGCCTTTCGCGAGCGAGCCGACCAGCCTGCACGGCTACACCTTCGTCCACCAGATCCTGGAGACTTACCACTTCACCCGAGCGCTCCAGGTGGCGGTCCGGGAATTCGCGCCCGACCGGATCATCCTGCTCGGCCCCGGCGACACGCTCGGCGGCGCCATCGCCCAGGCCCTGATCGCGATCCAGTGGCGCGGCCTGCGCTCGAAGCGCGACTTCCAGGAGATGCAGGCGGCGGAGCCCTTCCTGATCTCGATGGGGCGGGAGGATCAGCGGGAGAAGGTGAGCTCATAACCCCTCTCCCTGTAGGGGAGAGGGAGGGGCCCGCGAAGCGGGAGGGTGAGGGCTTGGACACTTACGTCAGCAAGGCCCTCACCTCCCACCGCTTCGCGGTGGGCCCCTCCTCTCGCCTGCAGGGAGAGGGTGAAGCGGGCTAAAGCCCGTACACCCCGCTGCCCTCGAGGCTCCTCGCGATCAGCCTCGCCCGCGCCTCGTCGCCGGTCAGCCGGGCCTCGCAATAATCGCCGACCATCTGCGCCTGGGCCTCCAGCCGGGCCTGGGCGAAGCGGGTCTCTCCGGGGACGTAGCGATACATGGCGGGTGCGTTCAACCGGCAGGAGCAGAGCTCGCGCCCGTATCTGAGGAAGAATCGGGCGAGGCCCAGCCGCCGATATTGCCAGACATGGGTCATCTCATGGAGGAACAACCCGCAGGCATGGGGATCGGCGCGGGCGAAGTCCGAGCTGTAATGCGCTCCGAAATAGACCGTCTTTCGAAGGGTGATGGCGGTGTTGCCGTTGCGGAAGGCGGCCCGCGGGAACGGATTGTCGTCATGCCCGTCGACGAGACGCACCTTGCCGGCGTCGAACCGTCCCGCGAACGCCTCGTCCAGAAGACCCGTCTCCCCGGCCGTCAAGGGTCGCAGGAAGCTCATGCCTCCAGCGCCAGCAGAGCGAAGGTGGCGAGCCAATGTTCGCCCATATAATCGCCGGCGACCTGCGGAAGGCTGGCGTCCAGATGCTCGTCGGCGGTTCGGCGGGCGAGCTCGGCCAAGCCGGGCTCCAGCGCCGGGGCGAGCTGGCGCCAGCACCAGGCGCGGCTGAGGTTGAGGCCGTCGAGATGGGCAATCTTGCCGTCGGAACGGTCGGAGACGGTGGCGGGGGTGAAAAGGCTCTTCGGCTCGCCCGCCGCCAGGCGCGGGAGGAACTGGCCGAACCAGCTCCGGAACGGGTCTTCGCCCTGAGTCCGCCGCATGCACAGGGCCTCCGCCAGGGCCGGGGAAAGGAACTCGTCGCCGCCCGGCTCCCAGGCCTGGCAGTCGCGGTCCTGCCCGTACCAGCCGCGCGCGCGCTCGCGGATGAGGCCGGCGAGCGGCGGGTCGTTCGCCTCCGCCCATTCGAGCGCGAGGATCATCGCGAAGGCGGTGTTGAAATGGGTGCCGACCCGGATCGGGTAAGTCAGCTTCGGCAGATAGATGTGGAACCGCTCGGCGAAGGCGCGGGCGAGCGGCTCCAGGTCCTGCCCCCAGGCCCGGTCGGAATGACGCTGCGCCTCGGCATGGAGCGCGAGCAGCCATGCCCAGCCATAGGGCCGCTCGAACCCGCCCGAATAAGCGCGGTCGAGATAGGCGAGCTCGCCCGCGACCTTGTCCGGCGCCAGCATCTCGTCGGCCAGCGCCTCGACCTGGCGGGCGACCGGCAGGTCCGGGAACAGCCGCCGCAGCCGAAGCATCAGCCACCAGCCGTGGACGCAGCTGTGCCAGTCGAAGCTTCCGAAGAAGATCGGGTGAAGCTCCCTCGGCCCCGCCACGTCCTCCGGCCCGTCCAGGACATGGTCGAGCTTGTGCGGATATTCGCGGGTGACGTGGCCAAGCGCGATCCCGGCGAAGCGGGCGGCGGTTTCGGGAGTGAGGGCATGGGGCATGGCAGGTTCCGTCATTGCGAGCGAACCGAAGCAATCCAACTTTGCGACCGTCACACCCGCCGCAGCTGGATTGCCGCGTCGCTTTGCTCCCCGCAATGACGAACTAGAAGGCGAACCACCAGATGAAGAGGATGTTGATCGCGAGCAGCGGCAGCGCGGTCCCGACCTGCGCCTTGATCACCCCGTTGCGGTCCTTGAGCTCCAGCAGGGCGGCCGGCACCAGGTTGAAGTTGGCCGCCATCGGGGTCATCAAGGTCCCGCAGAAGCCGGCGAGCATTCCGATCGCCCCGACCACCGCCGGGTCGCCGCCATAGGCCTGGATGAGCAGGGGCACTCCGATCGCCGCGGCCATCACCGGGAAGGCGGCGAAGGCATTGCCCATGATCATCGTGAACACGGCCATTCCGACCGCGAAGACGACGACGGTGAGGAAGACGCTGCCCTGCGGGATCACCGCCCGGGTGATCTCCCCGATCACGGTGCCGACCCCGGCCGCGGCGAACAGGACGCCGAGGGCCGCGAGCATCTGCGGCAACACCGTCGCCCAGCCCATCGCGTCGACGAGCCGGCGTCCCTCCTGGAGCGGCGCCAGCACCGGCGGCCGAAGCCAGGCGAAGATCACCGCAAGCGCGGTCAGCACTCCCAGGACGAGCAGGACGTAGGTCTCGCGCTTGGCCTCGAACAGCCCGGATTCCTTGAGCGGTGTGTAGGTGTAGAGGAGGGTGCCGACGAAGGCGATCGCCGGGATGATCAGCGCCGGGAGGAACAGGCGGTTGCCGAAACGGGCCGAGAAGACCTCGCGCTGCTCGTCCGAGCTGGTCGGAGGCTGCGAGCGGCCGATCAGGCCGAAGCTGGCGAGAGCGGCCAGGCCGAGCACGAGCAGGCCGTTGCCGAAGTCCCCGATTCGGTCCCCGGCGAGCAGGCTCGCCGCCATCAGCCCCCAGAAGGCGGCGTTGCCGAGGCGCTTGGGGTTGGACCGGTCGGTCGCGCTCAGAATGGCGAAGGCCGCGAACATGAGGCCGGCGAGGATGTAGAGATGGTGGAGGGTGATCAATCTCGCTCCTCCCCGGCACGGGGAGGGGGACCATCCGAAGGATGGTGGAGGGGGCCGGACTCAGACGCGGCGGAGAGGTGGGCCCCCTCCACCGGCTTCGCCGGTCCCCCTCCCCGCCCCGGGGAGGAAAGACTGCGATCCAGCATCAACAGCCGGCTGCCGTGCACCAGGAACGCCGCGATGGCCGTCGGGATCGCCCACAGCCCCAGCTCCAGCGGCGCAAGCACGATCCCGTAGGTGGCGAGGGTCTGCTGGATGAGGACGATCGAGGCGATGGCGAAGAAGATGTCCTCGCCGAAGAACAGCCCGACATTGTCGGTCGCGGCGGAATAGGCCTTCACCTTCTCCGAAGTCGCCTCGTCGAGCTCGCCATGCTGCTTCTCGGCCGCCGCCAGCGCCATCGGCGCGAGCAGCGGGCGGACCGTCTGGGGATGGCCGGCGGTGCTGTGGAGGCCGATGGCCGAGATGATCTGGCGGTAGAGCAGATAGAGGATCAGAAGCCGCCCGGTCGTGGCGTTCCTGAAGCCGCGGATCACCGCCGCGGCACGCTGCTGAAGGCCGAAGCGCTCGAGCAGGCCGATCACCGGAAGCACGATCCAGACCAGGGCGATGATCCGGTTGTCGTTGAACGCCTTGCCGAAGGTGGAGATCACCTCGGCGAGGTCCATTCCGGCGATGAGCCCGGTGGCGATGGCGGCGGCGGTGACGACCAGCATCGGGTTCAGCTTCAGCGCGAAGCCGGCGACGACGATGAGGATTCCCAGGAGGACCCAGTAATTGGTCATGAATCTTCTCCTCCCCGGAACGGGGAGGGGGACCGCCGCCGAAGGCGGTGGTGGAGGGGTCCCGACCCCTGAGCAGCGGAGACGTGGGCCCCCTCCACCATGCTGCGCATGGTCCCCCTCCCCGTTCCGGGGAGGAACTTACCCGGCACTGCCATAGCCCCCTCCCCCCGGGGTCTCGATCAGGAACATGTCCCCCTCCCGCATCTCCGCCGACGCGGTTGCGCTCAGCGTCTCCACCGTGCCGTCGGCCCGGATCACCTGGTTCACTCCCGGCTTCGCGTCGCCGCCGCCCTCGATTCCGCGCGGCGCGACCTCCCGCCGGTTGGAGAGGATGTTGGCGCGCATCCTCGTCCGGAAGCGGATGTGGCGCTCGACTCCGTCGCCGCCGCTCTGCCGCCCCTCCCCGCCCGAGCCGGAGCGGATGGCGAAGCGCTCGACGAGCACCGGGTAGCGGGTCTCGAGTATTTCGGGATCGGTCAGGCGGCTGTTGGTCATGTGGGTCTGGACCGCGCTCGCTCCGTCGAAATCGGGACCGGCGCCGGCGCCGCCCGCGATCGTCTCGTAATATTGGTGACGGTCGTCGCCGAAGGTGAAATTGTTCATCGTGCCCTGGCTCGGGGCAAGGGCGCGGCAGGCGGCGAACAAAGCGTCGGTGATGACCTGGCTGGTCTCGACATTGCCGGCCACCACCGCGGCCGGATAATGCGGGTTGAGCATCGAGCCTTCCGGGACGACCAGCGTGATCGGCCTCAGGCAACCGTCGTTCATCGGGATCGAATCGTCGACCATGGTTCGGAAGACGTAGAGGGTGGCGGCCCGGCATATCGAGTAGGGCGCGTTGAAATTATTGGGCTGCTGGGCGCTGGTGCCGGTGAAGTCGACGACCGCCGAGCGGTTCCGCGCATCGACCCGGACGCTGACGCAGACCTGCGCTCCATTGTCCATCGCGTAGCGGAAGTCGCCGTCGCTCAGCCGACCGATCAGCCGCCGAACCGCCTCCTCGGCATTGGCCTGGACGTGCGCCATGTAGGAGTCGACGACGGCGCGACCATATTCGCCCGCTACCCGCCGCATCTCCGCCGCCCCGCGGGCGCAGGCGGCGACCTGGGCCTTGAGGTCGGAGATGTTGCGGTCGGGCCTTCGCGCGGGCCAGGGGCCGGAAGCCAGCAGGGCGCGCATCTCCGCCTCGAGGAAGCGGCCCTCGTCGACCAGCAGCGCGTTGTCGATCAGGACGCCTTCGTCGGCGATGGTGTGGCTGTCGGGCGGCATCGAGCCGGGCGCGATCCCGCCGATGTCGGCGTGGTGGCCGCGCGCGGCGACATACCAGGCGGGCTCCGGATCGCCCTCCGCCGCGAAGACCGGCATGATGACGGTGAGGTCGGGCAGATGCGTGCCGCCGCGATAGGGGGCGTTGAGGACGTAGACGTCTCCGCGCCGGATGCCGCGCCCGTCGCGGGGGGCCCCCGAAGGATCCGGGCCCCTCGAATCGATGATGGTGCGGATCGAATCGCCCATCGAGCCGAGATGGACCGGGATGTGCGGCGCGTTCGCGATCAGGGCGCCGGAGGAGTCGAAGAGGGCGCAGGAGAAATCGAGCCGCTCCTTGATGTTGACCGACGAGGCCGTGTTCTGCAGCGCGACGCCCATCTCCTCGGCGACCGCCATGAAGAGGTTGTTGAACACTTCGAGCATGACCGGATCGGCCCCGGTGCCGACGGCGTGGGCGCTCTCGCGGGGGGCGGCCCGGGTGAGGATGAGGTTGCCGAGCGGGTCGACCCGCGCGTGCCAGCCGGGTTCGACGACGGTGGTGGCCGAGGGGTCGATGATGAGGGCTGGGCCGGGGATGACCTGCCCCGTATTCAGCGAGGCACGGTCGTACAGCTCCTCCCCGGAACGGGGAGGGGGACCAGCCGCAGGCTGGTGGAGGGGGCCCGCGTCTCCGCTGCTCCGGCGCTGGGCACCCTCCACCACCGGCTTCGCCGGCGGTCCCCCTCCCCGTTCCGGGGAGGAACTACCCACCGCCTCGACGATCGCCGTCTCGACCACTACCGCCGTCTCCGGCGACACGAAGCCGAAACGCACCCGGTGCGCGTCCTCGAACGCAGCCCGCATCGCCTCGAACGGCCCCACCTCCACCTCGAGGCTGGAATCGCTCCCGTCATAGCGCAGCGCCGCCCGCCGTTCGATCTCCACCGCCTCCACGCCCTGCGCCTCCAGCGCCGCCGCCGCCTCGTCCGCCAGCTCCGCGAGCACCGCCTCCAGCGCCTCGCCCCCGACACTGCGCTGCTTCAGCTCGACCAGGTCCGCGAGGCCCATTCCGTAGGCGCTGAGCACTCCGGCGAGCGGGTGGATCATCACCCGCTCCATGCCGAGCGCGTCGGCGACGAGGCAGGCATGCTGGCCGCCGGCGCCGCCGAAGCAGGCGAGCGTGTAGCGGGTGACGTCGTGGCCCCGGGCGATCGAGATGCGCTTGATCGCGCTCGCCATGTTGTCGACGGCGATGCGAACGAAGCCGGCCGCCGCCGCCTCCGCCGTCATCCCCGCCTGCCTGGCGATGTCCTCGCACAGCGCCCGCGAAGCCGCCGAGTCGATCGGCTGGTCGCCGCCCGGGCCGAAGACGGGCGGGAAATGCTCCGGCCGGATCTTGCCGAGGACGACGTTGCAGTCGGTGATGGTGAGCGGCCCGCCGCGGCGGTAGCAGGCCGGCCCCGGCACCGCGCCGGCGCTGTCGGGGCCGACCCGGAAGCGGGCGCCGTCATAATGGCAGACCGAGCCCCCGCCCGCCGCCACGGTGTGGATCTCCAGCATCGGCGCGCGGACCCGGACTCCGGCGACGGTGGTTTCGTTGGTCCTCTCATAAGCTCCGGCGAAGTGCGAGACGTCGGTCGAGGTGCCGCCCATGTCGAAGCCGATGACCCGGTCGAAGCCCGCTTCCCGGGCCGTCTTCGCCATCCCGACGATTCCGCCGGCGGGGCCGGAGAGGATGGCGTCCTTGCCCTGGAAGGCGGCGGCGTCGGTGAGGCCGCCCGACGACTGCATGAAGAACAGACGCGCCTCGTTGCCGAGCGCCCCGACGATCCGGTCGACGTAGCGGCGCAGGACCGGCGACAGATAGGCGTCCACCACGGTCGTGTCGCCGCGGCCGACAAGCTTGATCAGCGGCCCGACCCGGTGGCTTGCCGACACCTGGGTGAAGCCGATCTCCCGGGCCAGCGCCGCGACCGCCGCCTCGTGCTCGGTCCAGCGCCAGCCATGCATCAGCACGATCGCGACGGCGCGGTAACCGGCCCGGTGGGCGCTCTCGAGGCCGGCGCGGGCGGACTCCACGTCGAGCGGCCTAAGCACCTCGCCCTCGGCCGTTACTCTTTCGTCCACCTCGACGACGTGGCCGTAGAGCGCCTCGGGCAGGATTATCCGCCGCGCGAATATGTCCGGCCGGGCCTGATAGCCGATGCGCAGGGCGTCGCCGAAGCCGCGGGTGATGGCGAGGACGAGCGGCTCGCCCTTGCGCTCGAGCAGGGCGTTGGTGGCGACGGTGGTGCCCATCTTGATAATGAGCCCCTCCCCGTCATCGCGAGCGGAGCGAAATCCAGCCGGCCGCGTCTCCGGAGGCTGGATTGCTTCGTCGCTGCGCTCCTCGCAATGACGGGCAAGCATCCGCCTGATGCCCTCGACGGCGGCGTCGTCATATTGCCCGGGATTGTCGGAGAGCAGCTTCGCCGTCAGCAGCCGGCCGTCGGGGGCCCGGGCGACGATGTCCGTGAAGGTGCCGCCGCGGTCGATCGAGAAGGACCAGCCTTTCGTCATCCGCCGCCGTGGCCCGTCATTGCGAGCGAAGCGAAGCAATCCAGCTGCGCCGAGGCCGAGGAGCTGGATTGCTTCGTCGCTTCGCTCCTCGCAATGACGAACGGCACGATGTCATAAGC
Source organism: Allosphingosinicella sp. (assembly GCA_036400035.1). Lineage (GTDB taxonomy): Bacteria > Pseudomonadota > Alphaproteobacteria > Sphingomonadales > Sphingomonadaceae > Allosphingosinicella. The sequence goes on along the minus strand of DASWLY010000241.1, from coordinate 2,118 downwards.
GCGGCTTCTCGGATCAGGCGCTCAGATGGGCGTAGAGGACCATGCAGTAGAGCATCGGGAGCGACAGGATGAGGTTGGTCCGCGACGCCATCATCGCGACCGAGGCGGAGCGCGCCTTGACGTCGTCGGCGGCGGGGACGATTCCGAGCGCCCGCTTCTGGTTCGGCCAGATGACGAACCAGACGTTCGCCGCCATAATGATCCCGAGCCACATGCCGATGCCGATGGTGCGGTGGGTCTCGGCGAGGCCGAGGGCTCGGGCGGTATAGCCGCCTTCCTTCATCTCGCCGGTGAGGAGACCCAGGATCACCGTCGCCAGCGCCGCCCAGCGGAACCAGAACAGGGCGACGGGCGCGATATGCTTGGTGACTCCCGGCTTCAGCTCCGCCGGGACCTTCGGCATGGTCGGAATCTGCACGAAGTTGAAATAATAAAGGAGGCCGATCCACAGGATTCCGGCGAAGACGTGCAGGTACCGCATGAACTGGGTCCAGTCGTAGCTGCCGTCGCCGATCAGCCCGCCGTGGAGACCGAACATCGCCGCCAGCATCAGGACAACCCCGATGATCAGCGCGAGATGGAAGTTGCCGAGTATCTTCGCCATCGAAACCCCCTGTGGTTTGCCGGTTGCAGCCCCTCTAACGCAGGGGGCGGGGCGTGGGTAGTGCCCTTGGCCTCCCTATGCGCAGCATGGGGAGGGGGACCATGCGAAGCATGGTGGAGGGGTAGTTGGCGCAGGCGCAAGAGGATTTCGCGCGAACCTCCGGCTTGGCGCCTTCTACCCCTCCACCACCCTTCGGGTGGTCCCCCTCCCCATCTGCGATGGGGAGGCAAATCAGAGGCGCCACATGATGCTCTGCGACAGCGGGGTCCAGACGCCCGTCTTCACCCCGGCATGGCGAAGGGCCGCTCCGGTCCACGAATTGCAGGTGTAGACGGCGCTGTACGGGCCGACCGCCTCGTAGAACATGTCGGACGTGCCGTAGCCTCGGCCCAGAATGGGCAGGGTCCGCCCCTGGCCGTCATATTGGAAGCTGCCCCGCGCGAATTCGACGAGCCGCCGATATTCCTCGCGCCGGAGGACGATCGGCCTTGTGTCCTCGCTCGCCTTGGGATCGTGATCGTGATCGGCGTGCATCAGGCTTCGGCCCTGGCCGAAGGCGGCGAGGAAGGCGTTCTTCATGGTGAGATCGCCCCAGGTGGGGGTCTCCAGGTAGAAGGTGCGGTTGCCGTAGCCCAAGGCGACGTAATTGCCGCGGCCCCAGCTTTTGTCCTTGAGGTGCCCGCCGGGGACCAGCGGGCGCCAGTCCATCTCCTCGGTCACCTTGGGAACCAGGATCCAGGTATGGACCCCGTTGGTCCGGACGAAGACGGTCACCCCCTCCTTCGCTTGCTGCCAGCCGCGGTTGGCCGGGACGGCGCCGAGGATCAGCGCGGCGAGGAAATAGAGGAAGGGGATGGCGAGCAGGACGCCGGCGGTGCGAAGGGCGATGCGGGAAGCGCGTTTCACGTCACCAGCCTAACGCTTGATGAGCCGGCTGCGAAGCGCCAAGCCTGAGCCCATGTCACGCGAGCATCTGGAGGCGATCTGGCGGGCGGGCATGGAGGCGTGCCTCCCCGAGCGGGTGCTTGCGCCGCATCTGCCGGAGCCGCCGCCGGGGCGGACGTTCCTGCTCGCCCTCGGCAAGGCGGCGGTGCCGATGGCGAGGTCGGTCGAGGCGGGGTGGCGGGGGGCGCTGTCGGGGCTGGCCGTGGCTCCGCATGGCAGCGGCGGCGCGCTCCGGCGCGTGGAGGCGATGACCGCCGCCCATCCCGCGCCGGACGAGAGCAGCGTCGCGGCGGCCGAGCGGCTCCTCGCTCTGGCCCGCGAGGCGGGGGAGGACGACCTCGTCCTCGTCCTGCTGAGCGGCGGCGCCTCGTCGCTCGCCTGCCTGCCGGGGGAGGGGCTGGAGCTGGCGGAGAAGCAGCGCCTCACCCGGGCGCTGCTTCGGTCGGGGGCGGGCATAAGCGAGATCAACTGCGTGCGCCGGCACCTGTCGCGCTTCAAGGGCGGGCGCCTGGCCCTTGCCGCGGCGCCCGCGCGGCTGGCGACCCTGGTCATATCGGACGGGGTCGGGG
>DASWLY010000240.1:0-3367 GCA_036400035.1 Allosphingosinicella sp. | reverse complement strand
ATCTCCACCACCATCCCGGCGATGCCGCCCTTGCCCAGCACGAAGACGGCGGCGCCGGAGCAGCCCGGCCCGACCCGCCGGTCGGCCGAATTGGCGTCGAGGCCGCGGCGGTCGGCGGAGACATAGTCGCGGAAGCAGCCGTTCAGGGGCGTCCCCTCGGGTGCGTCCTCGACCATTCCCAGCCCGGTATATTCCTCGCCCGTGACCGGCTCCTCGATCGCTGCCTTTACCGGCGCGGCTTCGGCGGGGATCGTGCCCTCGATCAGCCTCAGCACCGCGACGTCGGCGCCCGGGCCGGAATCGACGGGCCGCCAGGCCTCGGGAACGGCCTCGGCATCCGCCACGTGGCCATTTACCGCGAACCGGACGCGGATTCGTTCCGGAGGCGGAACCGAATCGAAGCTGACGGACGGCTGGCCGACGGCGTCGCCGACGACGTGGGCGCAGGTCATGACGTGCCGATCGTCGCAGATGAAACCTGAGCCTACTGCGCTGCCCGAGACCCCCAGGATGAAAACTTGGGTGGCCAGGCGGCTATTGGCCGTCTCAGTCATCGCCGGATCTCACTTGCGCTCCCACTTGAGGGTAACCGAGAAGTTCACGTCGCCGCTCATCTTGGCCAAGATCGCATTGCCTTCGGCGCTGACCTTGATTCCGAAGACGATCTCGCAGGAATCGGGCGGCACGAGCAGCGACTGCTGGGTCTGGACGAAACGGGTAGCCGCCGTCTCGATGTTCTTCATGGCCTCGTCGAAGTTGATCTTGGTCTTGTCGGTGAGCGAGACGCGGGTCCGGCCGGCTCCCGCGCCATTCGCCGCGGGCGGCGAGGGATCATCGTCGACTTCGGCGAAAAAGGTCGAGCCGTCGCTCAGCCGGACTTCCGTGATTTTGTTGGCCATCTGCCGCTTCCTCCCTGCAGGCGCTGGAAGAGATGCTGACGATATTGCGGCTATAGTCAACCGCCATGCTGACCGGCTTTCGGCGGGTCCCAGCTATTCGGGAAGGGTGACCCGACTGAGCCTCCAGCCGAGGCCGTGGCGGCGGAAGACGAGCTGGTGACCTTCGCGCTCGACCCGGAACTCGCTCGCTCCGGTGCGCACCAGGTCGACCTCGCCCGCGCCGCCGCCGTCACCGCCGCCTTCTCCTCCGCGTCCGTCTCCGTCCAGGCTTCCGCCGGTGTGCAGAAGCGCCAGGCGCAGCGCCTCCGGGCTGATCGCGGCGTCGACCGCCGGCCCGGCGAGCAGGCCGGCGAGCGGGCCGAGGCGCGGGCGGAGCTGCGCCCGGGTCGAGGCGCGCAAGGCGGGGAAGTCGACATAGGCGGCGAGCGCGTCCGAGTCGCCCGCTTGGGCCGCCTCGCGCATCTGCCGCAAGGTCCACCAGGGCGATCCGAACCACCAGCCGGCCGCAGCCAAGGCGATGAACGCGGCGGCGGCGAGGGCGAGGGTGCGAGCGCTACTCATCGGGTCGTGCTCTGACGCGATTCGGGGCGAAAGCTCAACATTCCCGGCGATCTTTAGCGATCTTCGGCGCAGTGAATGGCGGTTTTCCGCGGTTCCCGCCGCAAGTGGGCGATTGCCGGCCTGTTTTGCCAACTTTTCAAAACTTCCGACCACGAACGAAAAGTGCCCGGGCATCGCTGCCCGGGCACCGTCGCGGCGCTTGCGCGCCGACCCCCTTAGTCAAGATGCCCGGCCCGCACACATCCCCCCTCGCATGGGGATGCGGGGCCGAAGCCTCCCCGAACCCGGCTGTCGCCTTCGTTCGTGGGCGGGACGCTATGAGGGGAGCGGCGGCTTGTCACCTGCCTATCCAAGGGCTTGGGGCACTTTGCTCAGGGCCTGTGTCGGTACGGCAACAGGCCAGGTTGGTCCGGCCCGGTTGCCTTGAGGCAGGCCGCCCCCTAGAGGCGCAGACATGCGCCTTTCCCGTTACTTCCTCCCCGTCATGAAGGAGACCCCTTCGGACGCCCAGATCGTCAGCCACCAGCTGATGCTGAGAGCCGGCCTCGTCCGCCAGACCGCCGCCGGCATCTACGCCTGGCTTCCGCTCGGCCTCAAGGTCCTCAAGCGCATCGAACGCATCGTTCGCGAGGAGCAGGACCGCGCCGGCGCCGTCGAGATGCTGATGCCGACCCTCCAGTCGGCCGATCTGTGGCGCCAGTCCGGCCGCTACGACGCCTACGGCCCGGAGATGCTCCGAATCCGCGACCGCCACGATCGCGACATGCTCTACGGCCCCACCAACGAGGAGATGATCACCGCCATCTTCCGCGACGGCGCCAGGAGCTACCGCGACCTGCCCAGGATCCTCTATCACATCCAGTGGAAGTTCCGGGACGAGGTCCGTCCCCGCTTCGGGGTGATGCGCGGCCGCGAGTTCCTGATGAAGGACGCCTACAGCTTCGACCTCGACGAGGACGGGCTCAGGGCCAGCTACCAGGCGATGTTCGTCGCTTACCTGAGGACCTTCGCCCGCCTCGGTCTCACCGCGGTTCCGGTGAAGGCGCCGACCGGGCCGATCGGCGGCGACCTCAGCCACGAATTCCACATCCTCGCCGACACCGGCGAGAGCGCCGTCTATTACGATGCCGCGATCGAGGACATCTCCCGCGAGGAGCTGCTCGCCGCCGACGCCTCCACCATCGCCCGCCTCACCGGCCTCTATGCGATGGAGGAGGAGGAGCATGCCAAGGTGGCGGACTGCCCGGTGCCCGCCGATCGCCTGCGCACCCGCCGAGGCATCGAGGTCGGCCACATCTTCGCCTTCGGCACCAAGTACAGCGCCAGCATGGGCCTGTCGGTGCAGACCCGGGACGGCGGCCAGGTGCAGCCGCAGATGGGCAGCTACGGGATCGGAGTGTCGCGCCTGATCGGGGCGATCATCGAGGCGAGCCACGACGACAAGGGCATCATCTGGCCCGACGCCGTCGCGCCCTTCGAGGTCGGCCTGATCAACATGCGCGCCGACGACGGCGGCGTCACCTCGGCCGCCGACGAGATTTACGGACGACTGCGCGAGGCGGGGGTCGATACCCTCTACGACGACCGCGACGAGCGCGGCGGCGCCAAGTTCGCGACCATGGACGTGATCGGCCTGCCCTGGCAGCTGATCGTCGGCCCCAAGGGTCTGGAACGCGGCGTCGTCGAGCTCAAGCGCCGGGCCACCGGCGAGCGCGAGGAGCTGTCGATCGAAAGCGCCCTGGCAAGGCTGACCGGATGAACGCTCACGTCATCCCGGCGAAAGCCGGGATCTCAGCGAGAATGAGGCTCTGCCAGATGAGCCGAGACCCTGGCTTCCGCCGGGGTGACGGCCTGGTGGAGCCGTCATGATCCTCTCCCGCTACGAGCGCATGATCGCCCGGCGCTAT
>DASWLY010000239.1:0-13873 GCA_036400035.1 Allosphingosinicella sp. | reverse complement strand
AGGTGGCGGAGTAGCCGTCATCCCGGCGAAAGCCGGGATCTCAGCGAGACCCGCTGAGCCTTTTCGGCCTGAGGTCCCGGCTTTCGCCGGGATGACGGGTGGACAAAAGCGCGACCAAAGCGAAAGCGAGTGCACGAACATGAAACTGAACGATCTCAGAGACAATAAGGGCGCCCGCAAGTCGCGCGTCCGGGTCGGCCGCGGCATCGGCTCCGGCCTCGGCAAGACCGCCGGGCGTGGCCAGAAGGGCGCCAAGTCGCGCTCGGGCGTGTCGGTGTTCGGCTTCGAGGGCGGTCAGATGCCGCTCCACATGCGGCTGCCGAAGCGCGGCTTCAACAACATCTTCGCCAAGGATTTCGCGGAGGTGAATGTCGGCATGATCCAGAAGGCGATCGATGCCGGCACCCTCTCCGCCGACGGCACCGTCGACCAGGAGGCGCTTCGCGCCGCCGGCCTGTCGCGCGGCGGCAAGGACGGCATCCGCCTGCTCGGCAAGGGCAGCCTGACCGCGAAGCTCGCCTTCCGTGTCGCCGGAGTGTCCAAGGGCGCCCGCGAGGCGGTGGAAGCCGCCGGCGGTTCGGTCGAGCTGATCGAGGTCGTTCCGGCTTCCGAGAAGGCCGCCGCGAAGAAGAACAGCGTCAAGAAGCGTAAGGACGCCTAAGCCGGCCGTCATTGCGAGCGGAGCGAAGCAATCCAGCGCGGTGTCCGCCGAAGTCTGGATTGCTTCGTCGCTTCGCTCCTCGCAATGACGGGCTGAGGTCCTATATCCACGGCAGCGTCTAGGGGAATCTACGAACATGGCATCCGCAGCCGAACAGATGGCTTCCAATCTCAGCCTGGCGAATTTCGCCAAGGCCACGGATCTCAAGAAGCGCCTCTGGTTCACGCTCGGCGCGCTCATCGTCTTCCGCCTGCTGAGCTTCGTGCCCCTGCCGGGAATCGATCCCCGCGCGCTCGCCAATCTGTTCGACACGACCCGCGGCGGCGTGCTCGACTTCTTCAACATGTTCTCGGGCGGCAGCCTGGAGCGGATGAGCCTCATCGCGCTCGGCGTGATGCCCTACATCACCGCCTCGATCGTCGTTCAGCTGGCGACCTCGATGTCGCCGGCCCTCGCCGCCCTCAAGAAGGAAGGCGAAAGCGGCCGCAAGAAGATCAACCAATATACCCGCTACGGCACCGTCTTCCTCTGCGCGATCCAGGGCTATTTCATCGCCGTCGGGCTCGAGGGCTGGGGCCAGGGAAGCACCGGCTCCGCCGTCCTCGATCCGGGAATGATGTTCCGGATCACCACGGTCGTGACCCTGATCGGCGGAACCATGTTCCTGATGTGGCTGGGCGAGCAGATCACCAGCCGCGGCATCGGCAACGGCGTCTCGCTGATCATCATGGCGGGCATCGTCGCGCAATTGCCGACGACGCTGGCCCAGGTGTTCGAGAGCGGCCGCACCGGCACGATGTCGCCGCTCTCCATCCTCGCCATCGTCGCCCTGGTCGTCGGCCTCATCCTCTTCATCTGCTTCATGGAGCGGGCGCAGCGCCGGGTTCTCATCCAATATCCCAAGCGCCAAACGGCGCGCGGCCAGATGCAGGCGGAAAAGTCGCACCTCCCGCTGAAGATCAACACGTCCGGCGTGATCCCGCCGATCTTCGCCTCGTCGCTGCTGCTGATGCCGCTCACCATCGCGCAGTTCGCCGGCAACCGCACCTCGGGCGAGAGCGCCTGGGGCGACATCCTCATCACCGTCACCTCCGCGCTTCAGCACGGCGCGCCTCTCTACATGGCGCTCTACGCGGCCGGGATCATCTTCTTCTGCTTCTTCTACACCGCGGTGGTCTTCAACCCGGAGGAGACGGCGGAGAATTTGAAGCGCTACGGCGGCTTCATCCCCGGCATCCGGCCGGGCAAGCGCACCGAGGAATATCTCGACTACGTCCTCACCCGGATCACCGTCATCGGCGCCGCCTACCTGACCCTGATCTGCCTTCTGCCGGAGTTCGTGATCGCCCAGATGGGCATCGGCTTCTACCTCGGCGGCACCAGCCTGCTCATCGTCGTCAACGTGACGATGGACACGGTCACCCAGATCCAGAGCCACCTCATCGCCCACCAATATGGCGACCTCATCAAGAAGGCGAAGCTCAAGGGCGGGCGGCCCAGGTGAACATCATCCTCCTCGGCCCACCCGGTGCCGGGAAGGGGACCCAGGCGGCCCGGCTCATCGCCGAGCGCGGCCTAGTCCAGCTCTCCACGGGCGACATGCTGCGCGAGGCGATCAAGACCCAGAGCCCGGTGGGGCTGAGGGCGAAATCGATCATGGAGGCGGGCGAGCTCGTCCCCGACGAGGTCGTCAACGAGCTGATCGCCAGCCGCCTCGATCTGCCGGAGCGCTACTCCGGCTCGGGCTTCATCTTCGACGGCTATCCGCGGACGGAGGCGCAGGCCGTCTCGCTGGACGCCCTGCTCGCCGAACGCGGAATGAAGCTCGATCACGTCATCGAGCTTCTGGTCGACGCCGACGCCCTCGTCGACCGGATCACCGGCCGCTTCTCCTGCGCCAAATGTGGCGAAGGGTATCACGATCGCTACAAATCGCCGAAGATCGCCACTTTATGCGACGTTTGCGGCGGGGATCAGTTCAAGCGCCGCCCCGACGACAATGAGGAGACGGTCCGCACCCGGCTCGCCGAATATCGCGCCAAGACCGCCCCGATTCTCCCTTATTACGACGCCCGCGGCCTGGTCCGCCGGGTGGACGGAATGGCGGACATCGAGCATGTCGAGCGGGCGATCGAGGCGATACTGGACGGCACCGTCTAGAGCGTGATCGGCCGTTAATGATCGCACTCCGTCATTGCGAGCGAAGCGAAGCAATCCAGTCCCGACCCCGGAGGCCCGCTGGATTGCTTCGTCGCTTCGCTCCTCGCAATGACGGTGGACGCGGGCGACGAATTTGACCCGGTCTCCAGTCTGGCGCACGGTCGCGCCCGGGCCGGGAGGAGCGATGCCATGAACCGAGGACATGGCGAGCATGTCGACCTCGAAGGCTTCATGGACGGCGTCAAGCGGCGCAATCCGCACCAGCCCGAATTCGTTCAGGCGGTCGCCGAAGTGGCTCAGGACATATTCGAGTTCACCAAGGGCAAGCCCGAATATCACGAGGCCCAGATCCTCCGGCGAATGGCGGAGCCCGACCGCGTCGTCTCCTTCCGGGTCTGCTGGGAGGACGACAAGAACAATATCCGCGTCCAGCGCGGCTACCGGGTCCAGAACAACAATGCAATCGGTCCCTACAAGGGCGGGATCCGCTTCCACCCGTCGGTCAATGAGTCGATCCTCAAGTTCCTGGCCTTCGAGCAGACGTTCAAGAACGCTTTGACCGGCCTGCCCATGGGCGGAGGCAAGGGCGGCGCGAACTTCAATCCCAAGGGCAAGAGCGTCAACGAGATCATGCGCTTCTGCCAGAGCTTCATGACCGAGCTCTATCGCCACATCGGCGCCAGCGTCGACGTCCCCGCCGGCGACATAGGGGTGGGAGCGCGCGAGATCGGCTACATGTTCGGCCAGTACAAGCGAATCACCAACAGCTGGGAAGGCGTCCTGACCGGCAAGGGCCTCGAATTTGGCGGCTCGCTGATCCGGACCGAGGCGACCGGCTACGGCGCCGTCTACTTCCTCGAGAACATGCTCAAGACTCGCGGGCAGGACCTGGCCGGCAAGCGCGTCGTCATCTCCGGCTCCGGCAACGTCGCCACCCATGCGGCGGAGAAGGTCGTCCAGCTCGGCGGCAAGGTGCTCACCCTTTCCGACAGCGAGGGCTTCGTCCACGATCCCGACGGCATCGACCAGGAGAAGATAGACTGGGTCAAGCCGCACAAGACCAAGCGCCGCGGCCGAATCTCCGAATATGCCGAGGAATATAAGGGCTCCACCTTCCACCCCGGCGGGCGGCCCTGGGCGGTCGAATGCGACGTCGCCTTGCCCTGCGCGACCCAGAACGAGCTGCTCGGCGACGACGCCCGAACCCTGGTCAGGAACGGCTGCATCGCCGTCTCGGAAGGCGCCAACATGCCGACCGACCTGGCGGGCGTCCACGTCTTCAAGGAGGCCGGGATCCTCTACGCGCCCGGCAAGGCGGCCAATGCCGGCGGAGTCGCCGTCTCGGGCCTGGAGATGAGCCAGAACAGCGCCCGCCTCAGCTGGAAGGAGGAGGAATTGCAGCGCCTCCTCAAGGACATCATGGACGGCATCCACGATCGCTGCATCGAATATGGCCGGATCTCCGACAGCCATGTCGACTATGTGAAGGGCGCCAACATCGCCGGTTTCAAGAAGGTCGCCGACGCGATGCTGGCCTTCGGGGTGGTGTGAGGGGACGGGCGCCTAGGGCGTGATCGCCTTTCTCTGATCCGTCATTGCGAGGAGCGAAGCGACGAAGCAATCCAGAGTGGTCTGCGAGGCCGCACTGGATTGCTTCGCTGCGCTCGCAATGACGGAGTGGATCAATAACAGGTGATCATGCTCTAGCTAGTAAGCGTGGAGCAGGCCGCCGACTACAGGTCCCTTGACGACGAGCGCGAAGCCCACCTTGTGGCGCTTCAGCGCCAGCCCCTGTATCTGGATCTCGACCTTGCCCTCGACCTGCCCGAGCCGAACCAGCTGGAGCGTGTTCACCCGGTCGGGAGCGGGCCCGAACTGCGGATAGCTCCTCTTGACCGCGCGGTCGTTTCCGACCCGCCGTTCTCCTTGCGGCGGCTGGACCAGGAAGGCCAGGGCCACGGTGCCGGAGCCGGGTTCCGGATCGGTATAGCATAGGGCCAGATCGACCTCGCCGTCGCCCTGGCACTGGAACCAGAAGCGCCGCCGCTCGGATCCCTCCCTGAGCGGGGAGACCGTGCCCTGACTCAAGCTATGGAAGGCGGCGCCCTGCGCGGGGACGTCGACGAAGCAGATCTTCTCGTCGGGCCGGTCCAAAGCGAGGGCCCGGATTATGTTCACCCGGCCGAATCCCTGATCGAGGTCCGCGCAGGGCTGAGGGAGGAGCGGCGGAATGCTCGCGCCGGCACCGAGCCGCACCGCGCCGTTGGCGAGCGTGGCCTTCAACAGGGCCGCGGAAGGCGCGGGATGGCCGCGTTGCCGGTAATATTGGCGCACCAGGGTCGCGCAACCCGCAACGACCGGCGCGGCCATGCTCGTCCCGCCGGAGTAGAGATAGAATTGGGAGTGGGCGCCCCACAGGACGTCCGCAATCCCTTGCGCCCGCGCCGCGACGACGTTGGTCCCCGGGGCGACGACATCCGGCTTGATCCGGCCTTCCTCGCTCCAGCCACGCCCGCTGAAGGCGGCGACCATGGCGGCGTTGCCGGACAAGGGAGCGTGGCTGGTCGGCGGGGTCCGGAACCGCGTCGGCGCATAGCCATTCCAGTCCGCCGCCGGATGCCCCCCATCGGTCCGGTCGCTGCACGAGGCTCCGACGGTAAGCGCGTTCTTGGCCACGCCCGGTGCGCTCACGCTCTCCAGGTCGACCTCGCCGGAAGGACGATAGACCGGAGTCTCGGTCCGGGCCCGATTGCCGGCGGCGACCACCAGGAGCATGTCCGGGCGGCGGGCGGCGAAGGCGTCGAGCTCATGGGCGCGATAGCTGTAGAGGGAAGGGGTCCCGTTCTCCTCGAAGCTGAGATTGAGGATTCGCACGCCTGCCTGGTAGCTCCGCTCGAGCATTCCGGCGAAGTCCATCTCGAGGTCGATCCGACCGTCCTTGGCGGTGGCGAGCGCCTGCGCCTTCAGCCGGGCGGCGGGCGCGATTCCGCGATACCGGCCGCCGGAGCATGACCCGTCCCCGACGATTATCCCGGCGACGTGGGTGCCGTGCGCGCTCGGCGGCCCGGCCGGGCCGTGGATGGTCTCGACCCTTCCCGCGAGATCGGGATGGGCGCAGTCGACCGCCCCGTCGATGATCCCGACAATTTCCCCCGCTCCGTCGAGAGCGCCGGCCGGGCCCGCAAGAGCGGCGGCGCCGGGAGCGGCCGGTAGCCCGACCAGCGGCCGGACATGATCGATGCACAGATAAGCCTCCGGGACGACGCGAACGTCGAGCACGGCATCGAGCTGATCCGCCTCGTCGACCAAAGGCGAGGTGTCCAGAACCCGGATTCGCACCCTGTCCGCCGCCGTGCCGATCAGGGTCAGCTCCGGTTCGCGGGTCCTGGCCCAGGCCTCGATTTCCGCCGTCCGGTCGGCGGCGTGGGCGATCAGGTCGAAGTCGCGCTCTTCGCCCGCCGACGGCGCGAGCATCTCCTGCTCCGCCTCCGTAAGCGCGCGCGGCGGCATCTTCGCCGGGCTGATGTTGAAGGGGACGATCTCGACCCGGTCGTCGGCCTCGAGGACCACTCGCTGGGCGGGGCGCAGGTAGGACAGCGCATAGCCGTCGCGCAGATGCCTCACGACATCCGCCCCGATCGGCCCCAGCACCTCTCCGAATTCCGTCGTCCGGTCGGAAAGCTTGAGCGAAAAGGTCCCGGGGTCGGCGGGGGAGGGTACCGCCGGAAGCTCGCCGCCCGGGTAGCGGGGCAGGGCGCCTTGGTCGACCAGGCCCCAATCGAGCTTCGCCGAGGCGCGGAAGAGCTCCGACGCCGTCGTCTTGCCCGCCTGTTCCGCCACGTCGTCGAGAAGCTCGACGATCAGATTACGGCTGCGCAGCTTCCGGATCTGCGCCTCGCTCGCGTCGGCCTCGATGAGGGCTTCGCCGAGCCGGGCCATCTTTTGCTTGAGGATCTTCTCGGCGGCGATGCCCTCGCTCTCGGCCATCGTGTGGATGAGGATCCGCCGCTTCTTACCCATCGTTCCATTCCTTGGCCGGCCGCGCCGGAGCGCGGCCGGCAGGGCTGATTCAGGCTTCGAGATCGAAGGCGAAAGTGGCGATCTCCTCGTCGGGCGCCTCGGGATTCGCCAGAGCGGCCGCGAGATTGCTGTTCTTCGCCTTGGCGATCTTCAGGGTCGTGTAGCGGCCGTCGTCGACGTACAGGCGCACCGCCTTGAGCCCGAAGGCGAGCGGCAACTCCGTGGAGGTATAGGTGATCTTCGAGCTGCTTGCGCCCGATCCGGCGACGGACACCTTGCCTCCCACCAGCTGCTGGATGGTGGGGATTTCGAGGCCGAGGCTGGCACCCCCCTCGGCCGTCGAGTCGACGGAAATCTGCAGCGCATCGACGGTGGAGTAGATGCAATAGACCTCATCGTCCTCGAGCATCTCCTTGAGGTAATTGCCCGCGTTGCCGGCGACCGACGCCGAGGAGAGGAACTGGTCGAGCGCGGTGATGTCGACGAGATTCTCCCATACGTCGCCGAATTCGAACGTGACCTTTCGGGCCCGGCGGTAAGCGGCCTTGATGCCGAGCGTGGAGCCGCTGAGCGCTCCGATCACGTTGCCGAGTATGTCGACTCCGATGCTTGCATCGAGGTCGGTCGAGGCCGAGCCGCTGAGGTTGGCGACGCGCTCGCGCGCGGTAAGGGGAACCGGCGCCGCCCCGGCCTGGAACGTGCTCGCCAGCGGGCCCAGCGGGGTGAGCCGCCCGCCGCTTTCGGCCAGCATGAGGAGCGGCCGGATGCTGGCTTTCGGCAAGCGAATGGTGCCGTAGCCGAACGGAGCCATGTAGTTGCGGGTGTCCCCGCAGTTGAAAATCGCCATGATGGTCCTCCCTAGGTTGCCGGCCGGATCGGCACGGGCCGCACCCGCGCCTCTTGCGCGGGACGGGGAAGGGGCGTCCGTGATCTGTGTCACGCGCTCGCCGCTGCCCCCCTGCATCCGGGGATCGCAGGCGGCGGGCCGGGGTGGAGCGGAAGATAGCCGGCGCTGGTCAGCTTTTCCCGAGCACCCCCATCGCCGCCGTCACCATCGCCTCGATTCCGGTCGCGATCACCGTCTCGGCCTCCGGCGCCCAATAGGGGCTGTGCAGCGAGGGGAGCTTAGAGGTGTCGCCGCCGGCGGCGTCCCATTTCGCCTTGGGCACGCCTCCGACCCAGAAGATCAGGCTCTCGATATTCTTGTCGGCGAGGTGGTAGCGGCCGAAATCCTCGCCGACCATCGGCGGCGGCACGGCCCGCACCCGCTCGGCGCCGAAGCGCGTTCGGAAGAGGGCGGCCGTGTCGGCGCTCAGCTTGTCGGTATTGATCGCCGCCGGAGTGAACTCGCCTTCCCTGATCGTCACCACCGGCATCCTGTCCTCCGGCATTCCCGCGGCGATCGCCTCGCCGCGGGCGATCCGCTGGATGCCGTCGAGCAAGGCGCGGCGGGTCTTCTGGCTGTAGCTGCGCACCGTCAGGAGCAGGGTCGCCTGGTCCGAGATGATGTTGTGCTTGGTCCCGCCCTGGAAGCTTCCCACCGTCACCACCGCCGCATCCTGCGGGTCGAGCTCGCGGCTGACCAGGGTCTGGAGGGTGCCGACGATCCGGCTGGCCAGAACGATCGGGTCGCGCGTGTTCTGCGGCACCGCGCCGTGGCCGCCGACGCCCTTCACCGCGATGTCGACCGTGTCGACGTTGGCGAAGGCGGGCCCGACAGTGAAGCCGATCACTCCGGCGGGGAGCGAGGCGCTGTCGTGCCAGGCGAGGGCATGGGTCGGCTTGGGGAAGCGGGTGAAGAGGCCGTCGTCGAGCATTGCCCTGGCGCCCTGGCCGGTCTCCTCTGCGGGCTGGAGGATCATCACCAAAGTGCCCGACCACTCGCCCTTCGTCGCCGCCATCCGCCGCGCCGTGCCGAGCCAGCCGGTCATATGGGTATCGTGACCGCAGGCGTGCATCACTCCGCTCTCGGTGCCGCTGACGCTGGTCGCCTTGACCTTGCTCGCGAAGGGCAGGCCGGTCTGCTCGGCGACCGGCAGGGCGTCCATGTCGGCGCGCATCAGAAGCACCGGGCCGGGTCCGTTCTTCATCACCGCGACCACGCCCGTCTTGCCGACGCCGGTCGTTACCTGGAAGCCGAGCTTCCTCGCCTCGGCGGCGAGCTTCGCCGCGGTCTTCGTCTCCTGCATCGACAGCTCGGGATTGGCATGCAGGTCCCGGTAAAGCGTCATCAGCGCCGGCAGGTCCTGCCGCACCTGGTCGGCGAGCGGATCGGCCGCGGCGGGGGCGGCGCCGGCGAAGAGAGGGGCGAGCAAAGGCAGGAGCAGGTGACGCTTCATCCGGGTCATTCCTTGGGGAGGAGCTCGATCACGTCGAGGGTGGATTCGAAGGCGGGGTAGGGGAAAGCGAGGCGCCAGCGGCGCTCGCCGATCCGCTCCAGAAGGCCGACCATGTCGCGCTGGCGGTCGTGGCCGTAGCGAAGCACGCCCTTCTCGTCGCCGAGCTGAAGCGTGCCCAGGAAGATCATGCGCCGGTCGCTGTCGGCGAACAGCCGCCCCACGGGCCGCTGCGAGCCGGTCGTCTTGACGAAGTCCATCGCTCCGGCGCCGGCGGAAATCCGGCAGTCGAACTCGGGGTAGGCGACATAGGCGAGCATGCCCTCGCCTTGCCCGCCGATCTTCAGCACCCGGCAGCGATAGTCGCCCGCGGGCGGCGAGACGCCGCGAAGCGCGGCGTCGGGCTCGAGCAGCACGCCTTCCCCGGCGATCTCGGCCGAATGACCGCCGGAGCGCGCCTGGTCCAGTCCGCGCACCCAGGCCGTCCGCCACTTGCGGACTCGCTCCCGGTCGAAGTCGGTGGCGATCGCCCGCCAGCCGGTCACGGCCGGCACCGCGGCGGCCGGCCCGGTCTCCTTCGGGGTGCAGGCGGCGAGGGCGAAGGGGGCAAGGAGCAGGAGGCGCATCATCGCTCGATCATAGGAGCGCTTGGCCCCTGCGATCAATGAGTCCGCGCCTGTCCCGCTTGTGCCGCGCCCGTCCGTGGGTCATCATATGGCCGAAACGGAGACTTCTCCATGGCAAACCGGCCCTCGTCAGGCGCCCGAGTCGCGGCGGCCTCGCTCGCGCTTCTGGTCTGTGCCTGCTCCAGCGCCGGCGATTGCCTGCCGCCGGGCGACTCCGCCGAGCGGGTCGAATTCCGGCAGCGGCTCGCCGGCCTCATCCACCGGTCGCAGTGCCATGGCCCGCCGACGCCCCGCGCCTTCGAGGCGCAGGAGGGAGAAGTGGCGCGCCGGGAGTCGGCGCTGCTCGCCCGAGTCCGCAATTCGCCCTTGGCGCAAGACCTAGAACGGGCGATCCGCGAGGACGAGGAGTTCAGTCGCAACGTCAATGAAGCGGAGTGCAGATCCCACGACTTTGAAAATCCCGACAGCCCCCGCAACGTTGCCGAGTTCCGAGCCGGCCTCGAGGGGGAGCGGAAGCAGGTGAGGGAGGCCGAGGCCGCCTTCGCCCGCCTCGTCGCCCAATGCGCCGCCGGCTGAGCGCGCCGCGCGCTCCGTCTCATTCCGGCCGCCGGCATAAATCCACCCAGCGCTCCCCGACCAGCGCGTACAGCCGCTCCGGACTGACCTCGACCGAGCTGTTGAGCGATCCCGCCGCCGGGTAGACGCGGTCGAAATCCTTCAGCGACACATCGCAATAGACGGGCAGCGCGGTCGCCAGGCCGAAGGGGCAGACTCCGCCGACCGGATGGCCGGTCAACGCCAGAGTCTCCTCGGGCTCCAGCATTCGCGGCCGGGCGCCCAGCCCCGCCTTGCACTTGGCGTTGTCCAGTCGCGCATCGCCCCGGGCGACGAGCAGGAACACGCTCCCGCCGGCCCTCACCGCCAGGGTCTTGGCGATCCGTCCCGGCTCGACCCCGAGCGCTCGGGCCGCGGCCTCCACGGTGGCGGTGCTCTCCTCCACCTCGATCAGCGGCAGATCGGGCGCGTTGGCCGCGAGCCAGGCGCGGACGGATTCGAGGCTCACCGGCTCATTCGCCGATCAGGTGGAGAGCGAGGCTTCGCCGATGCGGCCGGCGCCGGTGCTCGAACAGGTAGATGCCCTGCCAAGTGCCGAGCGCGAGCCTTCGCTCGATCAAAGGAATTGCGAGCTGCACCTGGGTGAGGATCGTCCTCAGATGCGCCGGCATGTCGTCCGGCCCCTCGTCGCGATGCGCGTAGGCGGAAGGATCCTCCGGCGCCAGCCGGGCCACCCACGCCTCGATATCGCCCCGCACCTCCGGCGCGGCATTCTCCTGGACGATCAGCGAGGCGGACGTGTGGCGGCAGAACAAGGTGAGCAGGCCCTCGGTCATGCCCTGGGCGGCGGTCCAACGGGTCACGTCGGAGGTGATCTCGTGCAGGCCCTGGCGGGGCGTGTCGAAGTGGAGCATGCCGGTGCTTTGGCGCATGGCAGGGGATTAGCGGGGGCGAGCTTGCCCAGCTACCCCTCTCCCGTTCTTACGGGAGAGGAGGGGCCCAAGCCGAAGGCTTGGGAGGTGAGGGTCTTGCTGAGTCCCGAGTACAGACCCTCACCTCCCACCGCTTCGCGGCGGGCCCCTCCTCTCCCGCGAAAAGCGGGAGAGGGGTTTCCTCGGCCACGGCCCTTGCCCTATCGCCGCAGCGAGGGAGAGCCGCCGTAACCGAAGACAAGAACTCGAACCTGATGTGGGGCGGCCGCTTCGCCGGCGGCCCGTCGGCGCTGATGCGCGAGATCAACGCCTCCATCGGCTTCGACAAGAGGCTTTGGCGCGAGGATATCGCCGCCTCCCTCGCCCATGTCGCGATGCTCGAGACCCAGGGGATAATCCCGCAGGCCGACGCGTCGGCCATCGCCGAGGGCCTGGAGCGGATCGAGGACGAATATGCCCGGATCGGAGTCCGGGAGGATCCGGCGCTCGAGGACATCCACATGCATGTCGAGGCCCGCCTGGCCGAGCTGATCGGGCCCGCCGCCGGCCGCCTCCACACCGCCCGCTCGCGAAACGACCAGGTCGCCACCGACTTCCGCCTCTGGGTCCGGGGCGCCCTCGACGAGACCGACTCCGCGCTCGCCGCCTTCCAGGCCGTCCTCGTCGCCCGCGCGCAGGAGCATGCCGGCACGGTGATGCCCGGCTTCACCCACCTCCAGTCGGCCCAGCCCGTCACGCTCGGCCACCATCTCATGGCCTATTACGAGATGCTCCGCCGCGACCGCTCGCGCTTCGCCGACGCGAGGGCCCGCCTCAACGAAAGCCCGCTCGGCGCCGCCGCGCTGGCCGGAACGAGCTTCCCGATCGACCGCGAGGCGACCGCCGCCGCCTTGGGCTTCGACCGCCCTTGCGCCAACTCGCTCGACGCCGTCTCCGACCGCGATTTCGCCCTCGATTATTTGATGGCCGCGACCCAGTGCGCGCTCCACCTCTCCCGCCTCGCCGAGGAGCTGATCGTATGGGCGAGCCAGCCCTTCGGCTTCGTCCGCCTCCCCGACGCGTTCAGCACCGGCTCCTCGATCATGCCGCAGAAGCGCAACCCCGACGCCGCCGAGCTCGTCCGCGGCCATTCGGGGCGGATCGCCGGGGCGATGGTCGCGCTCGTCATGACCATGAAGGGCCTGCCGCTCGCTTATTCGAAGGACATGCAGGACGACAAGCCGCCCGTCTTCGAGGCGCACGACCTCCTCGCTTTGTCGATCCAGGCGCTCGCCGGGATGATCGAGGCGACCCGGTTCGACGAGGGACGCATGCGCGCCGCCGCCGAGGCCGGCTTCGCCACCGCCACCGACCTCGCCGACTGGCTGGTGAGGGAGGCGGGAGTACCGTTCCGCGAGGCCCATCATATCGTCGGCCGGGCGGTTGCGCTGGCGGAGGAACGGGGCGTCGGGCTGGCGGAGCTGGAGCTTGAGACGCTGAAGGGCATCGACCCAAGGATCGACCAACGCGTCTACTCCGTCCTCACCGTCGACGCCTCCGTCCGAAGCCGCACCAGCTACGGCGGCACCGCGCCCGAGCGGGTGAGGGAGCAGATCGAGCGGGCGAAGAGGGCGCTGGAGCGTTGATCGTCATCCCGGCGAAAGCCGGGATCCCGGGCCGGAAGGTCTCGGCGGGTCTCGACCAGATCCCGGCTTCCGCCGGGATGACGAGGCCTACAGCGGCACCAGCCTGCTTAGCGTTGCCTGCCCGGCATGAGCAGATGGTGAGGGAGCAGGACGAGCGGGCGAAGAGGGCGCTGGAGCGTTGATCGTCATCCCGGCGAAAGCCGGGATCCCGGGCCGGAAGGTCTCTGCGGGTCTCGACCAGATCCCGGCTTCCGCTGGGATGACGAGGCCTACAGCGGCACCAGCCTGCCTAGCGTTGCCTGCCCGGCATGAGCAGATGGTGAGGGAGCAGGACGAGCGGGCGAGGCGGGCGCTGGAGCGTTGATCGTCATCCCGGCGAAAGCCGGGATCCCGGGCCGGAAGGTCTCGGCGGGTCTCGACGAGATCCCGGCTTCCGCCGGGATAACGAGGCCTACAGCGGCACCAACTTCGACAAGGTCTGCCCGCTCGGCATCAGCAGATACTGCGTCGCCTTGGTCCGGAGGAAGTCCGGCAGGTCGGTCACCGTCCCGCCGCCCGCCGGTCCGCTCGGGATCCGGAACACCTTCGTCGCCCCCGGCACCGCCCGGTTGCCGATCAGCGCGTCCTGGTCGCGGCCATGGGCGGGGAAGGCGTCGCTGAAATTGTTGCGCTGTCCCCAGGCGGCGAGGCGCATGAACTGCTCGCGGATCGAGGCGCAGACGAACACGCCCAATATGCCGCGGTCGACCCCGTCGTCCTTCTCGCCCGCCAGCTCCGGCCCGTAAGGCATTCCGCGCCGGACGATCTGCGGCACCCCCGTCGTCACCGCCATGCCCGAAAGCTCCTGGTCGCGCGGGTTCATCACCCGGACGTGCGACGAGACCGGGCAGGCGACTCCCCGCAGGTCCCCGGAGAAGCCGAAGCTCTCCTCGCAGCGTTCCGGCGCCGGCGCGTCGGG
>DASWLY010000238.1:0-20685 GCA_036400035.1 Allosphingosinicella sp. | reverse complement strand
TGCCGGGCTGGAGGGGGAATCGGACGAGCTGGAAACTCTGCGTAGCGCCGAGTGCAGCGCCGATTTCTGCGCCGCCGAGCTTCGCGGCCGGCGCCTGCTTGCGAGCCGAAGCGACCGGCTGGTCCCGGTGGCGGCGCTTCGGAAGGCGTGCGCGGAGGCCGACATCGTCGTCTCGGACCGGCGCCTGCCCTCGGCCTGCCGGCCCCGCTGGCTGAAGGCGGACCGGGAGTTCCTCTCACGCACGGGTGGCTTGGCGATCAGAATGGATGGATCGCCGAGTGTCACGACGGTTGCAAGCGGCGACCGGCACCCTTGGGTACGACCCTCGAGTTAGGAAGACGGTCACCTAGCAACCGACGCGTGCCAATGCCTCTCAGCCTGTGGCTAGGACGCCACGCCTCCCGGAAGAACGCTCTTCTTTGCCCGCGTCCGCGCGGGAAAAATGTAAGGGGCTTGTTGCCAATGGCAACACGCCCTGTAAATTCCACGAGCGGATTAGGGGGACGCGAAGGTCGCCTCGCCCCTTTGGACAGGGCGGGCTTCCCGACTGAGCAGCAGCCGCCCCCCTAATCCGCGCCTTTCCCTCTTTGGACCGAGGTTCCGGCATCCGCGATCGCCACGGATGCGTCAGTCTTATGGATACGAACTGACGATTCGAAGACTCAAACTACACCGCCCCCCAAAAAAGTTACCAAGGGTTGCTGCGATGTCTCACTAGAAGCCAAGTTATTGATATCAGGAGCAGAACAGATCTAGCCTTGCAAGCTTACGGCCGCCTTCTCTCGCTCCGGTTGTGGCGTTCGATGGACATCAGGATGCCGAGGCAGATCATCACCGTCAGCATCGCCGATCCGCCGTAGGAGACGAGGGGGAGGGGGATTCCGACGACCGGGGCGAGGCCCATCACCATCATCAGGTTGACCGCGATGTAGAAGAAGATGGTGAGCGTCATCCCCGCCGCCGCGAGCCGCTCGAACCGCCCCTTGGCCTCCAGCGCCACCGCCATGCCCCAGCGCAGCAGAAGGAAGAAGAGGAGGATCAGGACGCAGCCCCCGATCAGCCCCCATTCCTCGGCGATTGCGGAGAAGATGAAGTCGGTATGCTGCTCGGGAAGGTAGTTGAGGTGGCTCTGGGTGCCGTTGAGGAAGCCCTTGCCGAAGACTCCGCCCGATCCGATCGCGATCTTCGATTGGGTGAGGTGGTAGCCGGCGCCGAGCGGGTCCGTCTCCGGGTTGAGGAAGATCAGCACCCGGTCCTGCTGGTGCGGCAGAAGGAAGGAATAGACGATGGGAAGCGCCGCCCCTACGGCCAGGGCGCCGCCGATGAACCAGCTCAGCGGCAGTCCGGCCAGGAACATGAGGGCGATGGTGTTGAGGACGATCAGCATCGTCGTTCCGAGATCCGGCTGAAGCAGGATGAGGAGGATCGGCGGCCCGAGGATCAAGGCGAGCGGCCACATCGCCCACAGGCGCCGTATCTCGGCGGGGGGAACGTGCGCGTAGAAGCGGGCGAGGGTGAGGACGATGACCGGCTTCATCAGCTCGGACGGCTGGATTCGGACAAAGCCCAGTTCGAGCCAGCTTCGGGCGCCGCCGCCGATCACGCCCAGCATCAGCGTCAGGATGAGCAGCAGGATTCCGCCCCCATAGGCGAAGAAGGCGAAATCATGGAACGTCTGGATCCGGATCCGCGACAACGCCAAAGCCAGGCCAAGGAAGACCGTGAAGCGGATCAAATGGGGGAGCGCCCAGGGCATCATGAAGCCGCCGGCCGCCGAATAGAGGCCGAGCACCCCCGCCAGGCCGAGGGCGACGACGATCCACAGCATCCGCCACGGCAGGGTCGCTACCGGCGCCGGGACGAAGGCGAGGCCCATTAGTTGCCCGCCCCCGCCGCCCCGTCGGGGCCGCCCTCCTTGGCGGCCTTGGCCGCGGTGAGCCAGCGCTGGGCCCGAGCCTCCATCCGCTCGGCCAGGGTGCCGCCCCATTGCTCCTCGAAGCCCGCGAGCGCCGCCAGCGCCTTGGGCTTGTCGAACAGGTAGGTGAGCACGTCCTTGGCCACCGGCGCGGCGGCCCGGGAGCCGCCCATGCCGTGCTCGATCACCACCGAGCAGGCGTAGCGGGGATTGGCGGTGGGGGCGAAGCAGACGAACAGGCCGTGGTCGCGATATTTCCAGGCGCCGGACTGGCCGCGCTGGCCGCCGGTGATCCGCCGGACCTGGGCAGTGCCGGTCTTTCCGCCCATTTCGACTCCGGGGACCTCGAGCTTGCTTCGTCCCGCGGTGCCGGCGCCGTTCACCACCTCCCACATGCCGCCGCGAACGGTGTCGAAATGCTCCTTCGGGAAGGGCAAGGCGGCCGGCGCCGGGCGCCTGCGCTGGATGAGGTTGGGCTGGATGTCCCGTCCCGACGCGATCCGCCCCGACATTACCGCGAGCTGGAGCGGGTTCACGATCACGAAGCCCTGGCCGATCGACGTGTTCAAGGTATCCGATTCGGTCCAGTCCGGCCGCTCGACGAGCTTGGCGCTCCGCTCGTAACGCGCCTTCTTCCACTCCGCGCTGGGCATCGTCCCGTAATTCTGGGAGACGACCGGGATGTCGAACTTCTCGCCGAAGCCGAGCCTCTTGCCCATCGCCGAGATGATGTCGATCCCGGCGCGGCGGCCCATGGCGTAGAAATAGGTGTTGCAGCTCCTCGCGATGGCGGTGTGCATGGTCATCGGGCCGTGCCGGCCGAGGCAGCGGAAGAAGCGGTTGCCGAGCTGGAATCCGCCGGGGCAGTTGACCCTCGCCTTGGGGTCGATCCCGGCCTGGAGCAGGGCCATGGCGACCATCGGCTTGAATGTCGAGCCGGGCGGGTAGAGGCCGTTCAGCGCCTTGTTGAGCAGGGGCTTGCGCTCGTCCTCGGAGAGCATCTTCCACTCGTTGCGGCTGATGCCGTCGGTGAAGCTGTTGGGATCGTAGGCCGGCATCGAGGCCAGAGCGAGGATGTCTCCGGTCCAGCAGTCGAGCACCACCACGGAGCCCGATTCCTCGCCGAGGCGCCGGGCCGCGAACGTCTGCAGCCCGGCGTCGATGGTGAGCGGAAGCGCTCCGCCCGGCTTGTCGGCAAGCGTGCTCAGCGGGCGCACGAGCTTGCCGCCCGCCGTCACCTCGACCCGCTGCGCGCCGGGCCGCCCGCGAAGCCGCGGCTCCAACGTCTTTTCGACCCCTTCCTTGCCGATCTTGAAGCCGGGCGTGATCAGCAGGGGCAGCTTGCCCTCCTTCTCATATTCGGCCTTGTTCGGAGTCCCCACATAGCCGACCAGGTGGGCGACGGCCGCCCCGTCCGGGTAGAAACGCGAGAAGGAGCGAAGCGGCGCGACCCCGGGCAGCTCGGGCTGGCGGATGGTGACCGCCGCATATTTGTCGAAGGGCAGATTCTCCGCCACCGGCACCGGCTGGTAGCCGGCGGCGTGCTTCAGATCCTCCCGGATCCGGTCGACCTCGTCCTGGGGAAGGTCGAGCAGTCGGGTGAGCTCGGCGATGATCCGGTCGGGATCGTCGAGCCGGTCGGGGATGAGGTCGACCCGGAAGTCGCTTCGGTTGATCGCGATCGGCTGGCCCGTCCGGTCGACGATCCAGCCCCGCCGAGGCGGGATCAGCCGAAGCTGCACCCGGTTGCTTTCGGAGGCGAGCTTGTAGCGCTCGTTCTCGGCGACCGAGATGTACGCCATCCTGCCGGCCAGCGCCGCTCCGAGCAGGCCCTGGAACCCGCCCAGCACCAGCGCTCGCCGGGTGAAGGTATAGAGCTGGTTGCTCTCGGTGATGACGGGGCGGTTGCGCCTTTTCATCGCTGCAGCCGCCAGCGATCGAGAGCGACAACCAGCCGGGCGACCAGCGGATAGCTGAAGATCGACAGGCCGAGCTGCGGCCACAATACGGAAAAAGGCGTCACGCTTCCCATCTGCCGCGCCACATACCAGCCGCCGGCGGTGTAGAAGAGGATGGCGGCGGCGGCGAACAGCCAGTCGATCCAGTAATCGCGCCACCCCACCCGGCTGTCGAGGAGGTCGAGGAGGAGGAAGGTCAAGGTCCACAAAGCCATGGACTGGCCGACGGGCAGGCCGGCGACGAGGTCGTTGAACAGCCCCAGCGGCAAGGCGACATGGGCCTGCCACATCTCCGGCCGAAGCAGCCGCCAGGCGAGCAGCACGAGATAGGCGAAATCGGGAACGATCGGCCAGGTCGCGACATGGGGGAAAAGGGCGAGCAGGGACGCGGCGAGCGTGCTCAGGATCGGAACCCACTGGCGGCGGAAGCCGAGCAGGGCGACATCGCGGCTCGACCCGGCGATCCGGCTCATTGCGCCGCGCCCCTCAATGCCCTCTCCGTCGTCTCGGAGAGCGGCGTATCGGCGAGCGGCTGGTAGCTTCTGAGCACCATCGCATATTCGACCTTGGAGGGGTCGGCGAGCGGCTTCGCCACCGTCCGGTCCCCCTGCACCGAAATCACCACCGCGACGGGGATGTCCGGCGGATAGACCCCGCCAACACCCGACGTGACCAGCACGTCGCCGCGGCGGAACGGGTTTTGACCCAGCTCGAGGGTCTTGAGGTCGATCGTACCGTCGCCGTGGCCGGTCGCGATCGCGGCGGTGCCGTCGCGGACCAGCCGGACCGGCACGTTGCTGGCGCTGTCGCCGACGAGGAGGACCCGGCTCGCCCAGCGCCCGGTCTCGATCACCCGGCCGACGAGGCCGTCGGCGGAACGCACCGGCTGGCCCGGCTGCACTCCGGCGGAAGCTCCGGCGGAGAGGGTGGCGAGCCGGCGGACGGAGGCGAAGGATGAGCCGACGATTCGGGTGATCGCGACCGGGCTGTCCGTCTCCCGGGTGAGCCCGAGCAGGGCCTTCAGCCGCTTGTTCTCGAGCTCTGTCGCCTGCGCCTCGATCAGCCTGCGCCTCGAGGCCTCGAGGCGCCGCTTGAGCTCCGCGTTCTGGCTGCCGGCCTGGACGTAATTGCCCACCGTGGCGCCCATGTCCCCGAAGAACCGGCCGACTCCGCGGCCGGCCGAGGTGACCGGGCTGGTCACGTCGAGGGCCAGGCCCTTCAGCGCGTTGAACCCGCTCGGATCGACGATGGCGATGACGAGCAGAAGCCCGGCAAACAGGACTCCGGCGACCGCCATCACATAGCCGAGGAACAGCCCGTATTGCGCCCGGCGGGAAAATCCGGGCCGGCGGGTCGATGGCGGCGCCACCTGTGAGCCTCCCAGGCCGGGGGTCAGGCGGTCAGCAGAACGCCGCGGAAGATTTCCTCCTCGAGCGCCCGGCCGGTGCCGATGGCGACGCAGGTGAGCGGATCGTCGGCCACCGTCACCGGCAGTCCCGTCTCGTCGCGCAGCACCTCGTCCAGTCCCTGGAGCAGCGCACCGCCGCCGGTCAGGACGATGCCCTGGTCGACGATGTCGGCGGCGAGCTCCGGAGCGGTGTTCTCGAGCGCGATGCGGACGCCCTCGACGATCGTCCCCACCGGCTCGCTGAGCGCCTCGGCGATCTGCCGCTGGTTGATGGTGATCTCCTTGGGAACGCCGTTGACGAGGTCGCGGCCCTTGATGTGGACCGAGAGGCCGTCGCCGTCGGCGGGGGGCTTGGCGATTCCGACCTGCTTCTTGATCCGCTCTGCCGTCGCCTCGCCGATGAGGAGGTTGTGATTGCGCCGGACGTAGGAGGAGATGGCTTCGTCCATCTTGTCGCCGCCGACCCGGACCGAGGTCGTATAAGCGAGGCCGCGAAGCGAGAGGACGGCGACCTCGGTGGTGCCGCCGCCGATGTCGACGACCATCGAGCCGATCGGCTCGGTGACCGGCATGTCGGCGCCGATCGCGGCCGCCATCGGCTCCTCGATCAGCCATACCTGCGAGGCGCCGGCGTTGGACGCGGCGTCGCGGATCGCGCGCCTTTCGACAGAGGTGGAACCGGAGGGCACGCAGATCACGATCTCCGGCCAGCGCGGGAAGCGGCGCTTGCCGTGGACCTTCTGGATGAAATGCTTGATCATCTGCTCGGCGACGTCGATGTCGGCGATGACCCCGTCCCGAAGCGGACGGATGGCCTCGATCTGGTCGGGAGTCTTGCCCATCATCATCTTGGCGTCGTCGCCGACCGCCTTCACGCGCTTCACCCCGTTGATCGTCTCGATCGCGACCACCGAAGGCTCGTTCAGAACCACGCCCCGGCCGCGCACGTAGACGACCGTGTTCGCCGTCCCGAGATCGATCGCCATGTCGTGGGAGGGGAACTTGAAGAAACGCAAGAGTGACATTGAGCTGGTTCCCGCTTCTTAAAAAACGCCGCCGCGGCATCGTGCCCGGGCGCTTCGCCTTTCTCTATAGGATGGCCCGTCGCCTTGTTCCACAAATGAGTTAACAAGCCTCGCGGGATGGCGCCGCTTGGTCTAGACCGCCGATCGATGTCAATACGCCGCCTGCCCGAGCATCTGGTCAATCGCATCGCCGCGGGTGAAGTGGTGGAAAGACCGGCCAGCGCGTTGAAGGAGCTGGTGGAAAACGCGATCGACGCCGGCGCCACCCGGATCGCCATTTCGCTGGCGGGCGGAGGCACGGCAAGCCTCGAAGTGGCGGACGACGGCTGCGGGATGAGCCCGGCCGACATGGCCCTGGCGCTGGAGCGCCACGCCACCTCGAAGCTCCCGGGCGAGGAGATCGAAGCGGTCACCACCTTGGGCTTCCGCGGCGAGGCCCTGCCGTCGATCGCCAGCGTCGCCCGCCTCGCCGTCGAGAGCCGGGTGCGCGGCTCCGACGGCTGGTCGCGGGTCGTCGACAACGGCCGGCTCGAAGGGGAGGGGCCCGCAGCGCTTCCGCCAGGCACCCGGATCCGGGTCGAGCACTTGTTCGCCCGGGTCCCGGCCCGCCGCAAGTTCCTGCGCTCGGAGCGGTCCGAATATGCCGCCTGCCTCGATGTCGTGAAGCGGCTCGCCATGGCCCGGCCCGACATCGGCTTCAGCCTCGAGCATGACGGGCGCCGCACCCTCTGCGTCCAGCCCGGCGAGGACCGCCCCGCCCGAGTCGCCGCTCTCACCGACCGGGCCCTCCATGAGAACAGCGTCGCCATCGATTACGACCGCGGCCCCGCCCGGCTCGGCGGAGTCGCCGGCCTTCCGACCTTCAACCGGGGCGTGGCGAACCACCAATTTCTGTTCGTCAACGGTCGCCCGGTGAAGGACCGGCTCCTCATCGGCGCCGTCCGGGCCGCCTATCAGGACCTGCTCGCCCGCGACCGCCACCCGGTCGTGGCCTTGTTCATCGACCTTCCCGGAGACGAGGTCGACGTCAACGTCCACCCCGCCAAGACCGAGGTCCGCTTCCGCGACCCGGCCGGGATAAGGGGGCTGATCGTCGGTGGCCTCAGGCACGCGCTTGACGGAGCCGGGTTCAGAAGCGTGCAGCGCGCGGCGGCGGACGTGCCCTGGCAGACTTCCCCCTCTCCCCAAGGGGGAGAGGGCTGGGGTGAGGGGGCTCGGCCTCTCCAGGAGAGGCTCTATGATCATCGCCCACCGTCCTACGCCGGAACCCCCTCACCCTATCCCTCTCCCCGCTGGGGAGAGGGGACCTTGCGGGAGGAGAGGTCCTCGTTCCTCCCCGCCGCCCGCGGCGAACCGGCCTTCGCCCCGCCGCCCGAAGCCGGACGCTTCCCGCTCGGAGTCGCCCGGGGCCAGGTCGCCGCCACCTACATCGTCGCCGAGGCCGAGGACGGCCTGATCCTCGTCGACCAGCATGCCGCCCACGAGCGCCTGGTGCTCGAGCGGATGCGGCGGGCGATGGCCGACGGCGGAGTCGCCCGCCAGGCCCTGCTCCTCCCGGAAGTGGTCGAGCTGGAGGAGCCCGCCTGCGACCGGCTCGAGGCGAGGGCCGCCGAGCTGATTGAAATGGGCCTGGAGCTCGAGCGCTTCGGCGCCCGAGCCGTTCTGGTCCGCGCCACCCCCGCCATCCTCGGCAACGGCGACATCCGGGGCCTCGTCACCGACCTCGCCGACGAGCTCGCCGCCTTCGACGAGGCCCTGGCGCTGAGGGAAAAGCTCGACCACGTCGCCGCCACCATGGCCTGCCACGGCTCGGTCCGAGCCGGCCGGATCCTCTCGGTCGCCGAGATGAACGCGCTGCTGCGCGAGATGGAAGTCACCCCGCATAGCGGCCAATGCAACCACGGCCGCCCGACCTGGGTGAAGCTGGCCCACGGCGACATCGAGAAGCTGTTCGGTCGGAAGTGAGGGGGGCCACGCACGCACGAGCGCCCGAGGGGGCAACGCCAATGGCTTAGGCCTCCCGCCGTCATGCTGAACCTGTTTCAGCATCCAGTATGGGGGCCGCTCCGATCTTCGGAAGGAGGATCGGGCTTCGGCGCTGCTCCCCACTGGAGCCTGAAAGAAGTCACCGGCGAGGCAGGCGGCGGTAATTGGTGCCAGGCGCCGATTTCCAAGTGTCTGAGATTGTTCGGAGGGCAGGGCTACGCCTCGGCCGCCAGCCGCCTCTCGATCCGCCGGTGCCAGATCAGGCCCGCCGCCGTCACCATCGTCAGCGGCCCCAGGGTCCACCACCAGAACAGCCTCGGATCGCCGGCGAGGCAGGCGGCGTAGAGCATGATGATCCGCGCATTGGCGTTGACCAGGTTGAGGAGCTTCAGCGCGGGCGCGGCGCGGTCGCCATAGGCCGCGGCGAGCGCGCGCCGGTCGGGCGCCGCCGCCAGGGCTCGGTCGAAGCGGCCGGCGAGGCGGTCGAGGGAGCCCGCGAGCCTGTCGTAGAAGCGCACCGCCGCGTTGGGCGAAGGGGGAGGGGCCTGGCCGCCCGGATCGCCGCGGACACGGCGGTGGTAGCGGGCGCGCTCGCTCTCGAAGAGGTTCGACTGGACGCCGTGGACGAGGCCGGCGACGGTGCCGGTGATCCAGGCCTCCGGCGTGTTTATCGCCGCTCCCAGTGCGAGATAGAGGATCAGGAAGACGCCATGGTCGCACAGCCCGTCGAGGAAGCGGCCGAGCGGGCTGGCGGTGGCGGTGGCGCGGGCGACCATTCCGTCGAGGCCGTCGAAGACCAGCCAGCCGATGGTCAGAACGAAGCCGAGGGTCGCCAGCGCCGGGTCGCTCCCGCCCAGATAGGCGGCGGCGGCGCCGGTGCCGGTGACGAGGCCGGCCACCGAGACGGCATTGGCCGGGATCCTCGCCTTCAGCGCCAGCGGCAGAAGCATCCGGCCGATGAGATGGACCACCCACAGGTTGGTCGGATCCTCGACCCGCAGGTCGCGCGAGCCGTCCGGGGGCGGCAGCCAGGCGGGGCGGGGGCGGGCGCTCATCGCCGAAGCCGTTAAGCGCAAGGCCCGATCAGGGTCAATCGGCCGTTCGACTTAGCGCGTCCGGACCGGCTCGGCCTCGATCATCCGCCCGCGCGAGTCGAGCTGGATGACGTAGTAATCGGGGCGGACCGGAGCGAAGGCGGAGGCGTAGCCGAGCTCGCTGGAGCAATTCGCCCTCGGCAGATAGCGGACATAGCCGGCGCAGGCGCCTTTCCACCGGGGCGATCCCAGAACGGCTTCGACCGCCTCGCGGTGCATGCCGAGATGGACCCGTTTCAACCGCTCGGGAAGCTGCCGGTCGTGCCATAATCCCCAGCCGCACCAGAGGATGCCGGCCCCGACCCCGGCGATGAAGGCCGTCTCCAGGATCCGGCGCCTCGTCCAGGCGGGCCCCTCAGCCATCGCCGGGCGGCGGCGCCAGCGCCCTCAGGCGCTCGGCCACCGTCTCTATCGGATGGGCGGCCGACAGCTCGCGGCTCGCCTTCAGCCGCGGATAGCCGGCCTCGGCATCGGCGATCAGCTCCTTGACGAAGCCGCCGCCGCGGACCTCGCGAAGGATCCGGCGCATCTCGGTGCGGGTGTCGGCGGTGACGATCCGGGTCCCGCCCTTCAGCGCCCCGAACTCCGCCGTGTTGGAGATCGCCTCCCGCATCCCGGCTATGCCGCGTTCGTAGATGAGGTCCGCTAGCAACTTCACTTCGGTAAGGCATTCGAAATAGGCGATTTCCGGTGAGAAGCCGGCGTCGACCAAGGTCTCGAAGCCGGCATGGATCAGCTCCGGGATCGCGCCCCACAAAACCGCCTGCTCGTTGAACAGGTCCGCCTCGCATTCCTCCGCGAAGCTGGTCTCGAGGATTCCCACCCGGCCGCTTCCGATCGCGGCGGCGTAAGAGAGAGCGAGCGCCTTCGCCGTCCCGCTCCAATCCTGGTGGACGGCGAACAGGGCGATCAGGCCGCCGCCTTGCTCATATTCGCGCCGGAGCGCCGTTCCCGGCCCCTTGGGCGCGACCAGGATGACGTCGAGGTCCGGGCGCGGCTCGATCAGCCCGAAGCGGATGCTGAGGCCGTGGGCGAAGACGAGGGCGGCGCCTTGAGCGAGGCCGGGCGCCACCTCTTCGGCATAGATGCGGGCGTGGAGCTCGTCGGCGGCGAGCATGACGACGAGGTCGGCCGTTTCGGAAGCGCGGGCCGCCGTCATGACGTCGAAGCCGTCCCCGCCGGCGCGGGCTCGGCTCGCCGATCCGTCCGGAAGGCCGATGGTGACGGAAGCGCCGCTGTCGCGCAGGTTGAGCGCCTGTGCCCGCCCCTGGTTGCCATAGCCGATCACCGCGACGCGGCGGCCGCGGATCAGGTCGAGGTCGGCATCCTCATCGCGGTAGACGTGCATGAAGGTCGGCTAGGACATTTGCCAGCCCGCCGCAATCGAGCGGCCCGGTGAAGCGCGGCCAGTCGGCCGGCGGCTGGCGGGTGAACCAGGTATATTGGCGCTTGGCATATTGGCGGGTCGCCGTTCGCCCCGCCACGAGCGCCTCCCCGCGGCTGAGCGCGCCCGTCAGGAAGGCGGCGATCTCGCGCACCCCGATCGCCCGCATCGCCGGAAGCATCGGGTTTAAGCTTCGCGCCAGAAGTGAATGAACTTCCTCAATCCCTTCATTCGACATCATTTCTTCAAACCGGCGGTCGCACCGTTCGTAGAGCCGGTCGCGTGGCGGCAAAAGCACCAGCGGGACCAGATCCACCTCGCCGGAAATTCCGCCCGACCGCTCCTTCTGCCAGTCCGCAAGCGGCCGTCCGGTCGAGCGGACCACTTCCAGCGCCCGCGCTACCCGGGTGGAATCCGAGGGCCGCAGGCGCCCGGCGGCTCCAGGGTCCTCGCGCTCCAGCGCTGCATAATTATGCAGGACGCTGAATGAACGGACCGCCGCCCGGATCGCCGGATCGATCTCGGGCACCGGGGCGATTCCGTCGAGAAGGGTGCGGATGTAGAGCCCGGTGCCGCCGGCCAGCACCGGGATCCGGCCCGCCTCGTGCGCCTCGCTGATGGCGGCTTTCGCATCGGCGGCCCAGTCGGCCGCGGAGCAGGGCAAGGCGGCGTCCCTGTAGCCGTAGAGACGGTGCGGCACGCGCGCTTCGTCCTCCGGCGTTGGCCGGGCGGAAATTATGCGCAAATCCGCATAAACCTGCGCGCTGTCGGCGTTGACGATCGTTCCGCCCACCGCTTCCGCCATGAGCAGCGCCAGCTCCGACTTGCCGCTCGCGGTCGGCCCCGCGATAAGCGCCAGCGGCCGCCGGGAAGGGGAATCCATGTTCATCGCCACGCTGATAGCAAAGGATCGCCTGGCGGACGGGGATATTTCCGCGGCCTCGGATTCGCTCGCCGCCGCCGGAATGGCGCCCTACGGTCGAAGCTGGATCGAGGAGGACAAGGCCTGCGACCTGCTCTTCTCGGCGGCGCCCGGGCCGGCGCGCGCCGCGCTCGAGGGGCTGATCGGCGGGGTCGACGTCATCGTCCAGGGCGAAGCGTCGCGCCGCCGCCGGCTGCTCGTCGCCGACATGGATTCGACGATGATCGAGGTCGAATGCATCGACGAGCTCGCCGATTATGCCGGGCTCAAGGCGCAAGTGGCGGCGGTGACGGAGCGGGCGATGCGGGGCGAGATCGGCTTCGAGACCGCCCTGGCCGAGCGCGTCGCCCTGCTCGCCGGGCTCGACGAGGCCGCGATCGACCGCTGCCGCGAGGAGCGGGTCCGCCTCACCCCCGGCGCCCGAGCCCTGGTTCGGACGATGAGGCGGGAAGGGGCGTTCACGATCCTCGTCTCCGGCGGCTTCACCCGCTTCGCCGATCCGGTCGGGGCCGAGATCGGCTTCGATCGGGTGGTCGCCAACCGGCTCGAGACGGCCGGCGGGCGGCTCAGCGGGAGGGTCGTGCCGCCGGTCCTGGGCGCCGAGGGCAAGAGGCTGGCCCTGCTCGACGCCATCGCCGAGCGCGGCCTTCGAGCTGACGAGACCCTGGCGGTCGGCGACGGCGCCAACGACGTTCCGATGCTGAAGGAAGCGGGTCTGGGAATCGCCTACCATGCCAAGCCCGCCGCCGCCGCCGCGGCGGGAGCGGCGATCGTCCACAACGACCTCACCGCCCTCCTCTACGCGCAGGGCTGGGCCCGAAGCGAATGGGAGGAATGACAGCCACTTGGCAATTGGTGCCTGGCACCAATTACGGGCGGCTCATGTCGGCTGCAATGGCGGAGAGGGCGAAGGCGACCGACGCTTCGCCGAAGTCGAAGCCGAGCTCGACTCCGTCGGGCCCGAGCGAGCGCACGATGGCGCCGATCGCTCCGGCTTCGGGATGACGAAGCTCGACCGAATCGCCCAGGCCGGGGCGGGCGTTGGTCTCGAGGAAGGCGCCGCTCGCCGAGATGGTGCGCAAGGCCGCGGGCGCGGGCGCTCCGGCGACGAGGATGCACATCCGCCGCCGCCGCCACCGCGACGCCATCCGGCTTCCGCTTCCGATCGTTCCGACCGCCGCCATGATCTTCCCCCGTTGGATGAGGCAAGTCATAGCAGGGGACGCACGAAAATTCGGTTAAGGCGCGACCGGGAAGCAGGCGGCTCCGGCGGATTTGGCGGCGGCGCAGACCCGGTCGGCGGCGGCCCGGCTGGGCAGCGGCCCCGCCTGGAGCCGGGTGACCGCGCCGGCCGCCACATATTGCGGCTGAAGCGGCCCGAAGGCTCCGACCTTGCCCTTGAGGCCCGCCCAGGCGCGCTGGGCGTTGGCGGCGCTTCCGAAGGCGCCGAGCTGGACGCGCCAGCGGCCCCCGGCCGCCGCCGGAGCCGGCGCGGCGGGGCGCGGCGCCGGGCCGGCCGCCGCCTTCACCTGTACCGGGCGCTGCACGGGCTTCGCGACCGCGGCCGACGGGAAGACGTTGGTCTTCATCCCGCCCTTCGCGGCCGGCTGGCCCATGCGCTGGGCGAGGGCAACCCCCTGCCGGCGCTGCTCGACCGGGATGAAGCGCTCCATCGACTTGAGATTGTCGGCGGCGGGCGGAACCCCGCCGTCGGCGGCTCGAAGCATCAGCGCGTAGGCGCGGGGCCAGTCCTTGCCGACGAGGTCGCCGTTGAACAGCTCCGTCCCCAATATGTACTGGGCGCGCGGATCGCCGAGCTCGGCCGCCTTGCGGATCCAGGGCAGCGCCTCCTGGCGGCGGCCGCCATTATACAGGAGAAGGCCGACATTGACCTGCGCCTGCTCGTGGCCCTGCCGAGCGGCCTTCTGGTACCAGCTCTGGGCGACGGCGGCATTGGCCGGCACCCCGCGGCCCAATTTGTAGGCTTGGCCGAGGTTGAACTGGGCGTCGGCATTGCCCGCGTCGGCGAGCGGCCGCCATTGCGCGATGGCGCCGGCATAGTCGCCGCGCATCCAGCGGTCGACGCCGGCCTTGACGTCGGCAGGGGCGGCTCCGGTGCTCGCCGCGGCGCCGAGGAGGAAGAGGGCCGCCGCCGAGGCTGCGACCAGGTGTCGACCGGTAAAATGCATCGTCTGTCTCCCGCTCGGGAAAGGGTTTTCGAGGCTGGAGCTAGCCGAAAATCCTTAATGCGCTCTTAGCATAAAGCGTCGTCCCAGCGAAGGCTGGGCGCCCAGGGAGTGAAGGGCTCCGTCGCCTTGCACCCACCGGGGCCCCAGCCTCCGCTGGGGCGACGGGATCTTCAAAAAGCTTTCCGAAGGCCCCGGCCGCGTTAACCGGATTTTAGCCAAAGGCAGCGCAAACCGGGGTCAAGGATCGCGAGCCCGAGGGGAAAACATGCGCGTTTTGGCACTATCGTCGCAGAAGGGCGGATCAGGCAAGACCACCTTGTCCGGCCATCTCGCCGTCCAGGCGGAAAGGGCGGGGGCAGGCCCGGTCTGCCTGATCGATATCGATCCGCAGGGATCGCTCGCGGACTGGTGGAACGAGCGCGAGGCCGAAATGCCCGCTTTCGCCCAGACCACGGTCGCCCGGCTCGCCGCGGACCTGGAGATCCTGCGCCAGCAGGGCTTCAAGCTCGCGGTGATCGACACGCCTCCGGCCATCACCATGGCGATCCAGAGCGTGATCCAGGTCGCCGAGCTGATCGTCATCCCGACCCGGCCGAGCCCGCACGACCTTCGCGCCGTCGGCGCCACCGTCGACCTTTGCGAGCGCGCCGGCAAGCCGCTCATCTTCGTCGTCAACGCCGCGACTCCCAAGGCGCGGATCACCCACGAGGCCGCGGTCGCGCTCTCGCAGCACGGCACCGTCGCCCCGGTCACCTTGCACCACCGAACCGATTACGCCGCCTCGATGATCGATGGGCGAACGGTGATGGAGGTCGATCCCAACAGCAAGTCCGCCAAGGAGGTGGTCGAGCTTTGGGACTATGTCGCCGACCGGCTGGAGAAGAATTTCCGCCGAACGATCTTCTCGGCGCCCCAGGGTTTCGCCGCCCATCCCTCCAGCGCTCGACCCGCCGCCGGCTTCGGCCGGCGCGTGGTCGGCCAGTAAGGAGTGGCACAGATGGCCGAGACCAAGCCTTTCGCTTCCCTCTCCTCAGGCCTCCTCGCCCGCAAGGGAGCGGCCAAGCCCGCCATGCGTCCGCAGGGTTTCGGGAGCTTCGGAAGCAGCCTCGAAGATCTGGGCTGGAACGACATGGGCCACGCGCCCGGAGCGCTCCACGACATCAACGAGGCGCACGCCCTGCCCGAGCATGTGCCGAGCTCGATCGAGGCGCTGACTCCGGCGCCGGGCGGCCGCGCCCATGCCGAGCCGCCGGCGGTGGTCGGGCAGCAGCGCGAGCTCGAGGCGCGGCTTGCTCCGCCCCAGCTCGTCCCCGAGCCGGAGCCCGAGCCGGAAGCTGAGGTCCAGGCGGAGCCGGAAGCCGAGCTCCAGCCGGAGCCCGAAGCCCGGTTCGAGCCCGAAGCCGAGACGCCGGCGAAGCCGGAAGCTTCGCAGGAAGCCCGGCCGGAAGCCCGGATCGTCAAGCTGCCGCGTGTTCGCCGGACGGCGAAGACCCGGGCGCCCGCCGCCGCGGTCCGCGCCAAGGCCGCCTTCACGCTTCGCCTCGATCCGGAGCGGCACCTGAAACTGCGCCTCGCCTGCGCCCTGTCGCGCCGTTCGGCGCAGAGGCTGGTGACCGAGGCCCTCGATGATTTCCTCGATTCGCTTCCCGAGCTGGAGGCCCTTTCCGGGCACGTGCCGGGGCAGGCCAATCAGCGTTGACCGGAGTGGCAAGATGAACAAGAGCGTCGCACTGAAGTTCGCGGTTTCCGCCTTGGCGATCGGCACCACCATGGTCGCCTGCAGCCCGGCCGGATCGGGTATCGCCTCCGCCTCGTCGAAGGCGCCCAAGGGCGAGCAGCAGGCGGCATCGCTCTACGCCAAGGCTCAGGAATCGGTTCGCAAGGGCGAGTATAAGGAAGGCCTCGGCTTCGCCGAGCGCGCCGTCGAGCTCAGCCCGAGCGACGTCGGCTACCGGATGATCCTGGCCGACCTCTATCTGAAGAACGGCCGCTTCCAGTCCGCCGAGGCGACCTTCGCCGACGTCCAGCAGCTCGATCCGACCAACGTCCGAGCCTCGTTCAGCATTGCCCTGGCGCGGATCGCGCTCGGCCGACCGGCCGGCGCCGTGGCCGAGCTCGACCGGCTCGCCGAGACCGCCGCGCCCGCCGATATCGGCCTCGCTTACGCGCTCGCCGGCGATCCGCGCCGGGCGATCGAACTGCTCGAGCCCGCCGCCCGCGCCCCCGGCGCCAGCGGCCGGACCCGTCAGAATCTCGCGCTGTCCTATGCGCTGGCCGGCGACTGGGAGAAAGCGCGGGTCACCGCCGCCCAGGACCTCTCGCCCGCCGATCTCGGGCCCCGCCTCCAGCAATGGGCCGCGCTTGCCCAGCCCGGCGGCGGCGCCGTTCAGGTCGCCGCCCTGCTCGGAGTCACGCCCGCCGAGGATAAAGGCCAGCCGGTCCGGCTCGCTTTGTCGCAGGCCCGGCCCGCCACCGAGGCTTTCGCCGCCGCCGGGCCGCTGCCCGAGCCGGCGCCGGAGACGGTGACCGCCACAATGCCCGCTCTGGCCCAGGCCGAGGCCGCGCCCGAAGCGGCGCTTGTCCTCGCCCAAGCCGATGCAGCGCCCGATGCCGCGCTCGCCACGGCCCAGGAGGCCGAGCCGATCCAGGTCGCTTCCGGCGACTTGCCGCAATGGGTCAGCGAGCGCGCCGCCGCCGAGGCCGCTTCGCCGGTCCCGGCCGAGCGGACCCGGCCCCTCTATGCCGAGGCGGTCCAGGCGCTCGTCACCCCGCAGCCCTCGGTCATGTCGGGGGCAACCACCGTCCGCAAGGCGCCGGTGCCGAGCTTCGAGGCCCCGCTCCGGCGCTCGGCCGCCCGTTTCGCCGAAGCCGGCCCGGGCCGCTTCGCCGTCCAGCTCGGCGCCTTCAGCTCGGCCTCCTCGGTCGAGCGGGCCTGGGCGCAGATGCTGAAGCGCTTCGGCTTCGCCGAGCTGACCCCGCTCAGCACCACCGTCAGCGTTCCCGGCCGGGGCACCCTTCATCGCCTGTCGGTGGCGGGCTTCGCCAGCCGCTCGGCGGCCGCGACGACCTGCCGGACCATCCAGGCCAAGGGCGGCGCCTGCTTCGTCCGGACCGTCGCCGGCGACTCCCCGGTGCGCTGGGCGAGCCGCTACGGATCGAGCCGCCGAGGCTAGAAATTCGGGACAGTCACGAATTTTCGAAAAGTCAGGGACAGTAACCGATCTCGCTTCGGCCTGAGGCAGCCGCTGCTGAAATCCGTAACTGTCCCCGATTTTCCTACGGCTCGGCTTCAGCCTCGCCGCTCTCGGGTCAGCACGTCGAGGACCGCCATCCTCACCGCCACGCCCATCTCGACCTGCTCGCGGATCGCGGAGCGGGTGGGGTGGTCGGCCACTTCGGAATCGATCTCGACTCCCCGGTTCATCGGGCCCGGGTGCAGGACGATCGCGTCGGGCGCGGCGCGCTCGAGCCGGGCGATGGTGAGGCCGTAAAGCGTGTGGAAATCGGCGAGGCTTCCCGAAACGCTCGATTCCATCCGCTCGCGCTGGATCCTCAGCATCATCACCACGTCGGCGCCCTCCAGGCCTTCGTCGAAATCGGTGAAGGCGGGCAGGCCGCCGGTCCCAGCGGGCAGAAGGGCGGGAGGCCCGACGAGACGCACCTGCGCGCCCAGCTTGGGCAGGAGCCGGATGTTCGATCCGGCCACCCGGCTGTGGAGGATGTCGCCGCAGATCGCGACCTTCAGCCCCTCGATCCGTCCCTTCCTCCGCCGGATCGTCAGGGCGTCGAGAAGGGCCTGGGTCGGGTGCTCGCCGGTGCCGTCGCCGGCGTTGATCACCGGGCAGTCGACCGCCTCGGCGACCTGGCGCGGCGCCCCCGTCTCGCCGTGGCGGACGACCATGACGTCGGGCCTCATCGCTCCGAGCGTGAAGGCGGTGTCGATCAGGCTCTCCCCCTTGCGGACGCTCGATCCGCCCGGGTGGAAGTTCGCCACCTGGGCTCCGAGCCTCTTGCCCGCCACCTCGAACGAGAAGAGCGTCCGGGTGCTGTTCTCGAAGAACAGGTTGAACTGGGTGAGCCCGGCGAGCCGGCGGTCCTCCTTGCGCGGACGGCGGTTGAACTCGATCCAGGGCTCGGCCTCGTCGAGCAGATAGAGGATGTCCTCAGCCGAGAGCGCTTCGATCCCGAGCAGGTGGCGGTGCGGGAAGGGGCCGGGCATCGGCGCAGGCGATAGAGTGGTGGCGGGTGGGCCGCAAGACGGCCGCGGTCGGGGCGAACGGCCAGATGGCCGATCGTCGTTGCGAGGAGCCCTTCGACGCCGACTGCGGCGGCCCGCAGGATTAACTGCCGCCGCGCGGCAGCGACGCGTCCGGCATGCCTGCGAGGCTGAACTGGATTGCTTCGCTTCGCTCGCAATGACGAGACGCGACCGGGATCGTCAGGTCTATGCCCGGTCCGCGGACGAACGGAGGCGCAGCTTGACGCCGGCGCCCGGCGGGGGCGAAGCCGTCCGCCCCAAGCAAATGTCGATCATATGCGCCTCGGCGAGGCGGCAGGCCTGTTCCCGCCTGGCCTGTCCTTCGGGCAGCACGAGCGCCTGTCCGCCCACCGCAACATAGCAGGCCCGCTTGCTCTCCTGCTCCGGCAGGGCCCTGCAATAAGGTATGCCCTCGGCAGGGTTCGCGTTCATGTTGACGATCGAACTGACGACTCCCCGGTGGCAGTCGGGCCGGAACGCCTTCTCGGCGAGCCCGCACAGGCGGACGGCTTCCGGGATGTCGTTTGCAGCGATGGTGCTCACGTCGCGCCCAAGGCTGACGAAGCAGGTGGCCCGGGCCTTCTCCGGAGCGCGTCCGCATTCGGTCGCAGTCCGACCCACGTCCCGCCCGCTATGGTGAAGCATCGCCGAGGTCTGGATCGTGTAGCAGGCGATCAGATATTTCTCGCCCAGCCTGGAGCAGGGATAATGGAGGTCCGCCGGATCGAGCGCCTGAAACGCCGGCTTCGGCGGGCCGGCTGCGACGCTCGCCGGCCCATGCCGCCCCTTCGGGCCGTGTCCCGCATGGGCAGCCGCCACCTTCTCTTTCGCGGTCGAGCCGGACCTGCCGTTGTCGGCGGTCGGGACGGAATGGGGATGCGTCGCGTTGACGAGGCTCTCCATGAACCCTCCGGCATAGCACATCTCCCGTTCGGGCTGACGGCTGAGCAGGTCGCAGGAGCGCAGCGCCTGCGGGAGGTCGTGGCCGTGCAGGATGGCGAGGCCGTGGCCGAGACCGTGTGTGCATTGGAAGAGCAGGTCCGAGCGCTTGCCCCGATAGTCGTCGCACAGCGCCTCGACGCTCTGTGCCGTGACTCCGGCGCCGCCCCGCTGCGTGGCCATGAAGTAGGACTGGATGACGCCGTGATAGCAGCCCGATTCATAGGCCGGCGTGCAAGTAGCGAAAACCCGGCCCACTTCGGCAGGGGATTTGAGCGCGGAGATGCCGATGCGGTGCGCATAGAAATGTCCGTGCCGCCGGACATCGGGGTCGAGCGCGGCGAGGCGGTCGAGCAGCTGGAGCACCGACGCCGGGCCGCTGCTTGCCAGCCGCTCATCGAGTGCGGCCGCATAGCAGTCCCTCTCCTTCGCTGCTTCGGGCGACCGGCAACGCTTGAAAATGGCGTTGGCGGAGTCTTCCGGCAGCTTGCTCGGCACCTGGGCCTCGGCCGCGACCGAGAGCGCGGCGAGAGCCGCCAGCGCCATGGCGAGAAAAAGACAAAAGGATTTTGTCAGGACGGGCATGGGCCCCTCTTCCCGAGGAACGAGCCCCATGGTTGGCAGTAAAGGCGAAGGGGAGCAAGGGGCGTATACGCTCCACATCGTCTGATCGAGGCACCAGTCCGGTTCCCAAAGCGGTTTTCGAATGACGCCGGGGGAAGGCTGGATCGGCAAGTCGTTTTCCTCTTGTTCTCGTGGAACGGACGGTGTACATTCGCATAATCGCGTTGAATGGACGGCGCGCAGGGCTTAGGGGATTCGGGCCAATGGCGGCTTCACTCAAGGTGGTGGGAAACTCGGGCAACATGGACAGGCAGAAGGCGCTGGAAGCCGCTCTGGCGCAGATCGATCGCGCCTTCGGCAAGGGCAGCGCGATGAAATTGGGATCGCGCGAGGCGGTCGAGATCGAGACCATCTCGACGGGCTCGCTCGGCCTCGACATCGCGCTCGGCATAGGCGGCCTTCCGCGCGGCCGGGTGATCGAGGTCTACGGGCCGGAAAGCTCGGGCAAGACCACGCTCGCCCTCCACGTCATCGCCGAGGCCCAGAAGAACGGGGGCACCGCGGCCTTCGTCGACGCCGAGCACGCCCTCGATCCCGTCTATGCGAAGAAGCTGGGGGTCAATATCGACGAGCTGATCGTCTCCCAGCCCGACACGGGCGAGCAGGCGCTCGAGATCACCGATACCCTGGTCCGCTCCAACGCCATCGACGTCCTCGTCGTCGATTCGGTTGCGGCGCTCGTTCCGCGCGCCGAGAACGAGGGCGAGATGGGCGACAGCCATGTCGGCCTGCAGGCCCGCCTGATGTCGCAGTCGCTGAGGAAGCTGACCGGCTCCATCTCCAAGTCCAAGTGCCTCGTCATCTTCATCAACCAGCTGAGGATGAAGATCGGCGTGATGTACGGCAATCCGGAGACGACCACGGGCGGCAACGCCCTCAAATTCTACGCGTCCGTCCGCCTCGACATCCGCCGCACCGGCCAGATCAAGGACCGGGACGATATCGTCGGCAACACCACCCGCGTCAAAGTGGTCAAGAACAAG
>DASWLY010000237.1:0-3711 GCA_036400035.1 Allosphingosinicella sp. | reverse complement strand
GATCCCGCTCTCCGGATCGATATCGTTGGCCTCGGCGCAGGCATCCTCCCACTCGCTCACGTCGTAGGTGCCGCGGCCTACCCAGGCGAGCGCCAGAGTCTCGGCGAGCTGGTCGTCGGCGAGGTCGTCGAGTATCGCTCGAAGCTCCTCCTCGACGCCGCTGTTCAGCTCGTCCTCGAGGACCGAGAGAGTGCCGGCGCCGCTCTCATCGTCGAAGTCGTCGACATTGTCGGCATCCTCGTCGGGGTCCTGGGCGGGAACCTGCGCCTCGTTCTCCCGGGCACGGATGATGATCCTGCACAGGCTTTCAAGGGGGGTCAGCAATTCCATTGTCTGTCTCCAGTCGGCCCGGAAACGACAGGAGGGGCAGGGGAGTTCCAGCCTTGGAAACGTGGCGCGGCGGGCTGGAAATCGCGTTGGTGCCCCTCCAGTTGACCGGCCGCGCGCCCCTTCCTATAGCGCGCCACGCCCGGCCGATGGCCGGATCCCCGTCGGGGCGGAGTAGCTCAGCTGGTTAGAGCAGCGGAATCATAATCCGCGTGTCGGGGGTTCAAGTCCCTCCTCCGCTACCACCGCCAAGGCCCGGACGATGAGTCGCTGCTCCGTTCGATGGGGAACAGTCTGCGATCGACTATCCTTGACAGAAAACGGCTGATAGCTCAGCGTGTTAGGCGGGCGGTCGGCGGCAACAGCACGAACTCATGACCGCGCGCGGGAATGGAGGTCGGTGACCTCGGGGAGGGCATTATGGGCGTTTACGAGCAGCGGGGCGGTGAGGTCCTGGCGAACACGGCGACGATCGGACACCAGGACGGTGCCGAAATCGCCTATCTTTCCGACGGCCGCTTCGTCCTGGTGTGGCGCGACGGGAGCGCGAGCGGCGGCGACACGACCGGGCGCTCGATCCGCGGGCAGATGTTCAACGCCGACGGCTCGCGCGCCGGATCGGAGTTCCTGGCCAATACGCAGACCCTGGGCGACCAGAACGAGCCGGGCGTCGCGGCGCTCGCGGGGGGCGGCTTCGTCGCCTACTGGACCGATACCAGCTTCAACAATGACGGCAGCTCCTTCAGCGTCCGGGCCCAGAGATACGATTCCGGCGGCGCCCGGGTCGGCGCCGAGTTCATCGTCAACACCAAGACGGCCGGGGTGCAGGAGCACCCGGTCGCTCTGGGCCTTCCCGACGGGGGCCTCGTCTTCGTCTATACCGACGGGATCGAGGTCCACGCCCAGTTTTTTGGAGCCGACGGGACCAGAAGCCCGGTCCTGCTGGTGAACGAGCCGGCGACGCGACTCCAGCACACCCCGGCGGTGGCGCTGCTGGCGGACGG
This sequence comes from Allosphingosinicella sp., assembly GCA_036400035.1. Taxonomy (GTDB): domain Bacteria; phylum Pseudomonadota; class Alphaproteobacteria; order Sphingomonadales; family Sphingomonadaceae; genus Allosphingosinicella. Next base: position 2,380 of record DASWLY010000237.1, on the reverse strand, counting down.
GCGAATCGCGGTAACCTGGGCTGATCTTCGCGATCAAACCACGGGCAGCGACATTCGCGCCCGGATCCTGAACCCGGACGGCACCATCGGGGGCCCTGAAATCCTGGTCAACGCGACCCGCGAGAACATCCAGGAGCGGCCGCATATCGCGGCTCTCGGCGGCGGCGGGTTCGTCGTGACCTGGGGGGACCTCAGCGAAAACGCCGCGACCGGCGGGGCGGGTATCAAGGCCCAGGTCATCGGCGCCGACGGGGCGAAGGTCGGCGGGGAGATCGTGGTTCCGCAGACCGTCGCGGGCACTCAGAGCGGCGCCTTCGTGACGGGGCTGCCGGACGGCGGCTTCGCGGTCGTGTGGACCGGCGCCGACGGCTTCGGCCGGGGCGTCAAGGCGGCGCTGTTCGACTCGACCGGCGCCCGCAGCGGCGACGAGTTCCTGGTCAACGACATCCAGGGCCAGGACCAGCATGCGACCTTCATCGCCCGCTCGGCCGAGGGCTTCACGGTGGCCTGGGCGGATCTCAGCCAGCAGAGCGGGGACTTGAGCGGATCGGGCATCAAGTTCACCCGCTTCGTCGCCAGCCCGGCGACGGCCGGCGACGATACGATCAGCGGAACGGAGCAGTCGGACACCCTTCACGGCCTCGACGGGGCCGATACTCTCAACGGGCTCGGCGGCGACGACGAGCTGATCGGCGGCGAGGGAGCGGACCGGCTGGAGGGCGGACTCGGCGCGGACCGGTTGCGGGGCGACGCCGGCGCGGACGTGCTGAACGGCGGCGCCGGGCGCGACGACCTGGCCGGCGGCGGCGACGGCGACGAACTCAATGGCGAGGCCGACGACGACCTGCTCGCCGGCGGCGACGGCGACGACCGGTTGAGCGGCGGCGAAGGCAACGACATCGCGGTTGGCGATGCGGGCGACGACTCGCTCGACGGCGGCGCGGGGAACGATTCGCTGGACGGCGGCTCGGGCGCGGATTCGATCAATGGCGAAGCAGGCGACGATACGCTCCGAGTGACGGCGGCCGCGGGCGGGGCGCTGGACTCGGCCCAAGGCGGGGCGGGCATGGACATCCTGACCGTGGACCTTCGGGCGCTCGCGGTGGCGGCACGGAGCGAGGCGGCCCCGGCGGGCGACCCGGCGACGGGCTTCGCCGGCGCGATCGTCTCGGACTCGGGGCACCGTATCGACTATGGCGGGATCGAGAGGCTGACCGTGCTGGGCGGCTCGGGCGCGGACCATTTCATCGGCGGCGCCGGCAACGACGTTTTCAGCGGCGGTGCGGGCGATGACCGGCTGGAGGGCGGCGACGGCAACGACTCGCTCGACGGCGAGGGCGGCAGCGACAGGCTGATCGGCGGCAAGGGCGACGACGTGCTCGGGGTCGATTCGGCGGGCGACGTCGTCGTCGAGGAAGCGGGCGAAGGGACGGACACGGTCCGCACCAGCGTCGCCCACACGCTCGGCGCGAACCTCGAGAACCTGACCGGCGTCGGCGCGGTGGGGCTGGCGCTGACCGGCAACGGGGGCAACAACCTCATCATCGGAAGCGACGGCAGCGACCTCATCGACGGCGGCGCGGGCGCCGACCGGATGAAGGGCGGGTTCGGCAACGACGTCTACATCGTCGACGATCTCGGCGATTTCGTCGAGGAAGCCGATCCGTTCGGAAGCTCCGCGGGGCCGGTCGGGCTCGACGAGATCCGGACCGCCTTGCCCGTCTACAAATTGGCCGATCTGGTCGGGCTCGGCGGCATCTACAGCTATGTCGAGCATCTGACCGGCCTGTCCACGGCCGGCCAGACCCTGACCGGGAACGGCCTCGGCAACCTCATCACCGGCAATATCGGCAACGACGTCCTGGACGGGGAGCGCGGCGCCGACAGGATGGTCGGCGGGCAGGGCGACGACGTCTACGTCGTCGACGATGCCGGCGACGTGGTGGTGGAAGCAGCGGGGCAGGGCGTGGACGAGGTCCGGGTCAATCTCACCCGGTACACGCTCGCCGCCAACGTCGAGAATGCCACGCTCATCTATACAGGTTCCCCGAACACTCTGACCGGGAACGGGCTCAACAACGTTCTTCGCGGCGGCGCCGGCTGGGACACGCTGGACGGCGGCGCGGGCGCTGACACGCTGATCGGCGGCGCCGGCAACGACTGGTACGTGATCGACCTTTCCGACACGATCGTGGAAGCGCTGGATGCGTCGGGCGGCTTCGACTCCGTGGAGGTGCCGTTCGCGAGCTACACCCTTCCGGACGGAGTCGAGCTCGTCCGCGGCACGAGCGCCCAGCAGACTCTGATCGGCAATGACGGCGACAATTGGCTGGGCTCCAACGGCGGCAACGACACTCTCATCGGCGGCAAGGGCAACGAC
>DASWLY010000236.1:0-8430 GCA_036400035.1 Allosphingosinicella sp. | reverse complement strand
GTCGATCCACGGCCAGCTCTCACCCTCGCCGGTGCCCACCCACATCGCCAGCGGGCCGATCAGGATATCGGGGTCCTGGCTACGTCTCCGCCCGATCGCGCTGTTGCCCTCAGTCACGCCGCCTCCTCATCCACGATCTTTTCGTTGCCCGGCGCGCGATAGCAGACATCCGCGCGAACGTCCGGCATGCGAAGCTTTCACAGAAACCGGAACGTCACTCCGTCATTGCAAGCGAAGCGAAGCAATCCAGAGCGGCCCCCGAGTTCGCCGGATTGCTTCGTCGCTGCCGCGAAGCGGCAGTTTACCCTGAGCGCCGCCGCAGGCGGCGTCGAAGGGCTCCTCGCAATGACGGACCGGACAGCAAACGATGGCTCTAGCCGTCCTGCTCCTCGAATCGGCTCGAGGCGTCGCGATCCCGCTCGTACCGCCTCGCGAGCGGAAACGCCGGAAGCCAGGCCTCGCGGCGGATCAACCAATTCTCGTAGGTCGGCATGAGCTGGTCGGGCGCATCCAGCGACCCCAGATGCACCTCGATCTCGTCCGCGCTTCGCCCGAAGACGGGCGAGCCACATCGCGGACAGAAGAACCGCCCGGCATAATCCCGGGTCTCACCCTCGACCGTCACCGCCTCCTCGGGAAAGATCGCGGCGGCGTAGAACAGCGCCCCATGATGCTTTCGGCAGTCGAGACAGTGGCAAATCCCGACCCGGTAAGGCCTCCCCGTCGCCACGATCCGAACGTCGCCGCACAGGCACCCGCCGGTGAACCGCTCCATTTTCCGTCTCCTTATGGCTCCGACCTCGATCATAGCCGCGAGGGCAGGGCGGTGGCGAGGGCGCGGGATTGCACCGCCAACATCGACTATTGGAACTCCTGCGACGGGTGAGGGCGGCCGCGTGCAGTCGACGAAGCCGCTGATCCTCGAACCTGTGAAAAAGGCGGCAAGCGAAGATTCCCCCAACGGGAGCAGGGCCGCCCCGAACCCGAAGGTGGCCTGATAGGTGGCGGCGCTGGCGCTGGCGGGTGCCGGGGCTCTCTGCTCCGCTCACGACAGAGAATGCAGACTGTCTCGATTTCAGACTCGGTTGAGTCGTTCAGCGTTAGGCTCCTACGGCGGCCGGGGCTTCGATCAGCCATGTGGCCACGATGCGCTCGTAATCGACATAGGGAATTTCGTCCGGGTGAAACTCCAGGGCGGCCGCAAGGTCCGGGAGGTCAGCCAAGAATGCCTCATACACGCGGCAGACCCGATCTGCGCTGGGAAGCTCGCGACGCGACACATTCGCGAGCCAGTTCCGAACCTCTCTGAGCGCATGCAACGGATCGCCGCCGTGCCCGTGAATGTCCATTCCGGCAAGATCGGAGATGAAGCGCTGGTAGCGATATTGTTCGACGTCCAGGATCAGGGTCCGCTTCGCCTTTTGGTGCCTGCCTCCGAAGCGCTTGGCACCGAGGAACAGGCCGAGCTCGAGCGGCATATTGAATCGCGGTAATTGGTGTACTGGATCGAGTTCGGTCCGCGACAGATCATGAACGCCGTATCGGCACTCCTCGATCAGCCCATAAATCTTATCGATGCGCGTTTGCCCGGCATCGTCAATTTCGCGCGCGGAGCGTGGGCGGAAGCCACAGAAAAGAATCACGAAAATGAGCGCGCGAAAGGTCGCGGCGAAAGCTTCGTCAAAGGGACAATTGATGAAGACGTCGTCGACCGACGTGGCCCGCGCCATCAGATCTTCTTGGCGAGAACGCTCTTCACCGCAGCCGTAATCCGCTTGTCCGACACAGTGGACTTTTTGGTCACGACGGGCGCAAGGACATAGCGACCTGTTGCAGCACTGCGGCCCAGAACGGCTGGCTTCTGGCTCTTGCTCTGGCTAGTGTCGGAAGTGCTCGCCATTGCCCTTATGTGCGCGTTGAGGGTCCGGAAAGCAAGGCGTGAGGCGCCTCCCATTCCGCCTTGCTTGCCGGGGGCGGGCCGTCAAACCGGACATCACTTGCCTCGCTGAGGGCTGAGCCGAGGCGCTTAAAGCCACTCACTTCCGCCACCTCCCCAGCTCCATCCACCTCAGGAGCGGCTTGAGCGGCAGGATCCACACGATCCCCGCCGCGATGAAGAACAGGGCCTTGAGGGGCCAGGGCAGCTCCGGCAGCGCCTCCGCCACCGTCACCACGACGAACCCCCAGATCGCGATCAGGAGCAGGAGCAGGAGCATTCCCGCGGGCTTTCGCCAGCTTGGCTTGGGCGGTTGAGTCATCGGCAGTCGATCCACTCGCCCGGCGTGGCGATGGCGTCCAGCGGGACGTCCCAAGGGTCGGCGGGGATCGGGCCGTCGAGGATCTGGTGCTCCCAGGCCAGGCCGATGGTGAAGACGTTGCCCCCTTCGCGCAGGTGGGAGAGGGCGCGGTCGTAATGGCCCTTGCCGTGGCCGATCCGGGCGCCGTGGCGGTCGGCGGCGACGAGGGGGACCAGGACGACGTCCGGGGCCAGCGCCTCGGCCTCGCCGCCGGGCTGGAGAACGCCCCAGGGGCTCGGCTCCACCGCCGGGGCCTCGCGGAACAGCATCCGGGAATCGCGGTCGAGGAACCAGGGCAAGGCGGCGCGCTGCCCCGCGCCGAGCCGGTCGAGCACCGGATAAGGGCTGATCTCGTCCTTGAGCGGGTGATAGCCCGCGACGATCCTCGCTCCGATCAGCCTCGGCAGCACGATCTGCGCCAGCTTGCGCTCCAGCTCCGCCCGGACCCCGGGCTCCAGCGAGCGCGCATAGACTCGCCGCCGCGCCAGCGCCTCGCCGCGCAGTTCCGGTTTGCCGGGAGGGGAGGGTGACGGGACCACCATGGCCGTTTGCTTGAATATCCTCTGACGCGTCAACGTCAGGTGGGGGCCATATGTGCCGAACCAGGGCCCGACCAGGGATAGCCCCCTAGGATGCTTATCGCCCAGGGATGTTCTAAAGCGCGCACCGGGCAGTACCCGTCGCCTCCTATCTAGGGTCGGCGACTGGCACTGACAACGCCCGACCGTATCAGCGACCGCTCAGCGCGGCCGAAGGCTGCAATTTGTTCGCACAAAGGCACAAAGGCACAAAGAGTCCGCGCAGCGGCTTATAACAGATCCCATTCGAAAAGGCGGTAACGCCAGCGCCGCGAGGCGCCTTTGTGCCTTTGTGCCTTTGTGCGAACCAATATTTTTTTCCGCTGCGCGGGTTAGGAAGCGTTGGCGCCGCGCTCGATCTGTTCCGCGAGGCTTTCGACCCGGGCGGCGAGCCGCTCCAAAGCGTCGATCGAGAAGGGATCGAGCCCGCCCGGCGCCGCTGAGACTGCCCAAAGCCGCCGCGGCCGAAGGCAGCAATTTTTTGTTCGCACAAAGAACACGAAGGGCACGAAGGGGCCGTGCCGGCGGAGGCGCCGCGCCTGTTCAAGTCCGTTCAGGCATATTCCGCTACGCGGACCCTTTGTGCCCTTCGTGTGCTTTGTGCGAACCAATTTCGGCCGGCGGAGCCGCGCGGGGTCAGGAAGCCGAAGCGCCGCGCTCGAGCTGTTCCGCCAGGCTTTCGACTCGGGCGGCCAGCCGCTCGAGCGCGTCGATCATGAAGGGATCGAGCCCGGCGGGCGCCGCGGCCTGGGGCTGGGGCTCCGGCTGAGCCTTGGCCGACTTATGCTCCTTGAGCTCGTCGGCGAGCAGAAGCGAGGCGAAGAGCAGCTGGCGGGCCTCGCTGAGGCTGCCCAAAGCCGCCGCGGCCTCCTGGGCCTTGGAATCGACGAGCGCGGCGACGGAGCGCAGATGCGGCTCCTCGCCGTCCCGGCAGGCGACGGAATATTTGCGCGAAGCGATCTCGACCTCGACCGACGCCATCAGCCGCGCTCCGCCGCCCGGATCAGTCCGTCGAGCTGGGCGAGGGCGTCGCTCACCCGGCCGCGAAGGACCTCATGGGCTTCCCTGAGGGCGCCGTCCCCGGAAGGCGGCGGGGCGGACTCGCGCCCGGCGGCATTCTCGATCCGGGCCAGCGCCCGTTCGATGCGGCCCAATGCCTGTTCCACCCTGTCCTGCCCCATCGCGGCTGCATAGCATGGCCTTGAGCGCTTTGAAAACCGCCCGGCTGCGGTTGACGGGGGCGCCTCCGCCGATAAAGGAGCGCTCTTGCCGGAGCGTCCCCCGACTCTCCTCGAGCGCCCGCGGGCGCCGCCTCTTGGGAAAGTGAATGGCCGCCGATCCGAGACTGCTCGCCAACGCCGTCCGAGCGCTGTCGATGGACGCCGTCCAGGCCGCCAATTCCGGCCACCCGGGCATGCCGATGGGGATGGCCGACGTCGCCACCGTCCTGTTCACCGAATATCTGAAGCACGATCCGGCCGATCCCGCCTGGCTCGACCGCGACCGCTTCGTCCTCTCGGCCGGCCACGGCTCGATGCTTATCTATTCGCTCCTCCATCTGACCGGCTACGAGCATCCGACGATCGAGGAGATCGCGAATTTCCGAAAGCTCGGCAGCCCCTGCGCGGGTCACCCCGAGAATTTCATGCTGCCCGGGGTCGAGGCGACCACCGGCCCGCTCGGCCAGGGCCTGGCCATGGCGGTCGGGATGGCGGTCGCGGAGCGGCACCTCAACGCCGTCTTCGGCGACGACCTCGTCGACCACAGGACCTGGGTGATCGCCGGCGACGGCGACCTGATGGAGGGCGTGAACCACGAGGCGGCGGGGCTTGCCGGGCATCTCGGCCTGGGGCGCCTGACCGTCTTCTGGGACGACAACAGGATCACCATCGACGGCGGGACGGAGCTCTCGCGCTCGGAGGACACGCTTCGCCGCTACGCCGGGAGCGGCTGGCACGTCGTCTCGTGCGACGGCCACGATTTCGCCGACATCCGCCGAGCCATCGGCGAGGCGCTGGAGGACCCGCGGCCGTCGCTGGTCGCCTGCCGGACGATCATCGGCTGGGGCGCTCCCAACAAGCAGGGCACCTCCGCGACCCACGGCGCCGCGCTCGGCGCGGACGAGGTCGCCGCGGCGCGCAAGCAGCTGGTCTGGGACAGCGAGCCGTTCGACATCCCGGAGCCGATCCTGACGGCCTGGCGGGAGGCCGGCGGCCGCTCGCGCCGGGCGCATGAGGATTATCGGGCCCGGCTCGCCGCGAGCTCGCAGCGGGACGAATTCGTCCGGCGGATGGAAGGACGGCTGCCGCGAGGATTCTCGATTGATGAACATCTCGAGCGATTGCTGGCGAATCCTCAACTTGTCGCCACTCGCAAGGCGTCGGAGCTGGCACTGGAGGCGATCAACGCCGACCTGCCCGAGACGATCGGCGGCTCGGCCGACCTGACCGGTTCGAACAACACCAAAACCAAGGGCCAGAAGCCTCTGACGAAAGAGGATTATTCCGGCCGCTACATCTATTACGGAATCCGCGAGTTCGGGATGGCCGCGGCCATGAACGGGATGGCGCTCCACGGCGGAGTCATTCCCTATGGCGGCACCTTCCTGGTCTTCTCCGATTATTGCCGCCCCGCCATCCGGCTCTCGGCGCTTCAGGGGGTAAGGGTCGTCTACGTGATGACCCACGATTCGATCGGTCTGGGCGAGGACGGGCCGACCCACCAGCCGGTCGAGCATCTGACCAGCTTGAGATTGATTCCGAACCTCGCCGTCTATCGCCCCGCGGACGCCGTGGAAACCGCCGAATGCTGGGCGCTTGCGCTGGAGCGGCGGGACGGCCCCTCGCTGCTCGCCCTGAGCCGTCAGAACCTCCCCCAGCTGCGGACCGAGCGGTCCGGGAACCTCTGTGCGCGAGGCGCCTATCGCCTCCGCCGGGCGGCGTCGGCCCGGCGCGTGGTGCTGATCGCCACCGGCTCCGAGGTCGAGGTCGCGGTGGCGACGGCGGAGGCGCTCGAAGGGCAGGGGATCGGCGCCGACATCGTCTCCATGCCCTGCTGGTCGCTGTTCGACGCCCAGGAGGAAAGCTACCGGCGGGACCTGCTTCCCGCCGACGCGCTGAAGGTCTCGATCGAGGCCGGCACGACGTTGGGCTGGGAACGCTATGTCGGGCCGGACGGCCTCGCGATCGGGCTCGACCGGTTCGGCGCCTCCGCCCCGGCGGAAGACCTGTTCAAGCGCTTCGGCTTCACCGCCGAGGCGATCGTGCCGCGCATTCTCGCGGCGCTCAAATCTCAAGGAGATCAATGACATGGCGACGAGAGTTGCGATCAACGGTTTCGGGCGGATCGGCCGCCTGGTGGCTCGGGCCCTGCTCCAGAAGGCCGATAGCGGCCTCGAGCTGGTCTCGATCAACGACCTTGCCGACGCCGAGTCCAACGCCTTGCTGTTCAAGCGCGATTCCGTCCACGGCGCCTATCCTGGCGAGGTCCGTGCGGACGGCAACGACCTCATCATCGACGGCCGCCGGATCCGGGTCACGGCCGAGCGGGAGCCGGGCAAGCTGCCCCACGGCGACAACGGCGTGGACCTCGTCCTCGAATGCACCGGCTTCTTCACCGATCGCGACAAGGCCGGCGCCCATCTCACTGCGGGAGCGAAGAAAGTCCTGATCTCCGCGCCCGCCAAGGGAGTCGACCTCACCGTCGTCTACGGAGTCAATCATGACCGGCTGGAGGCCGGCCACACGATCGTCTCCAACGCCTCGTGCACCACCAACTGCCTCGCTCCGGTGGCCAAGGTCCTCAACGATTCGGTCGGCATCGAGCGCGGCCTGATGACCACGGTCCACGCCTATACCAACGACCAGAAGATCCTCGACCAGATCCACTCCGACAAGCGCCGCGCCCGGGCCGCCGGCATGTCGATGATCCCGACCACCACCGGCGCCGCCCGGGCCGTCGGCGAGGTTCTCCCCGAATTGAAGGGCAAGCTCGACGGCTCGGCGATCCGCGTGCCGACCCCCAACGTCAGCCTCGTCGACCTCACCTTCACGCCCGGTCGCGAGACCAGCCTCGACGAGATCAACGGCGCCCTTCGCGCGGCTTCGCAGAGCGGGCCGCTGGCCGGGATCCTCGCTTATAGCGACGAGCCTCTGGTCTCGATCGACTACAACCACAATCCGGCGAGCTCGACCGTGGACAGCCTCGAGACGGCGGTGCTGGAGGGCAAGCTCGTCCGGGTCCTCTCCTGGTACGACAACGAATGGGGCTTTTCGAACCGGATGGTCGATACCGCCGCGGCGATGGCGCGGCTGTGACCATGTCCGTCATACCGGCGAAAGCCGGTATCTCGGTGAGACCCGCCGAGACTTCTCGCCCTGAGATCCCGGCTTTCGCCGGGATGACGGGGAGGGCAGGGATGACGGGGAGGGCAGGGATGACGGGGAGGGCAGGGATGACGGTGAGAGTGACACCATGACGTCATTCAAGACCCTCGACGACCTTGGCGACATCGACGGCAAGCGCGTCCTCGTCCGGGTAGACCTCAACGTGCCGATGGCCGACGGCGAGGTGACCGACGACACCCGCCTTCGCTCCACCCTGCCGACGGTGACGGAGCTCGCCGACAAGGGCGCCATCGTCCTCCTGCTCGCCCATTTCGGCCGTCCCAAGGGCGAGCGGCGGCCGGACATGTCGCTGTCGCTGGTGACCCGCGCCTACGAGCAGGTGCTCGGCCGCGAGGTCCGCTTCGTCGGCGACTGCCGGGGGGAGACGGCGCGGGACAATGTCGCCCAGCTTCAGCCGGGCGACGTCGCGATCCTCGAGAACACCCGCTTCCATGCCGGCGAGGAGAAGAACGACCCCGAGCTGGCCGGGGCGATGGCGGCGCTCGGCGACCTCTACGTCAACGACGCCTTCTCCGCCGCCCACCGCGCCCATGCCTCGACCGAAGGCCTGGCGCACCTGCTTCCGGCTTATGCCGGACGCGCCATGGAGGCGGAGCTGAAGGCGCTTCAGAAGGCGCTCGGCGAGCCGGAGCGGCCGGTGGCGGCGGTGGTCGGCGGCGCCAAGGTCTCGACCAAGCTCGAAGTGCTTCGCCACCTCGTCGCGAAGGTGGACCATCTGATCATCGGCGGCGGCATGGCCAACACCTTCCTCGCCGCCCGCGGCGTGGACGTCGGCAGATCGCTCGCCGAGCACGAGCTCGGCGACACGGCGCTGGCGATCCTCGACGCGGCGGATCGGGCGAACTGCACCGTCCACCTGCCCTACGACGTGGTGGTGGCGAAGGAATTCGCCGCCAACCCGCCGAGCCTTCGGACCTGCAACGTCCACGAGGTCGCGTCCGACGAGATGATCCTCGACGTCGGCCCGGCCGCGGTCGAGGCGCTGGGGGACGCTCTCAAGACCTGCCGGACCCTCGTCTGGAACGGCCCGCTCGGCGCCTTCGAGACCCCGCCCTTCGACCGCGCGACCGTCCAGCTGGCGCGGACCGCGGCGGCGCTGACCCAGGCCGGGCAGCTCGTGTCTGTCGCCGGGGGCGGCGACACGGTGGC
>DASWLY010000235.1:0-3720 GCA_036400035.1 Allosphingosinicella sp. | reverse complement strand
CCATGACCGTCATCCCGGCGAAAGCCGGGATCCCAGGACGAGATGTCGCGGCGGTCTCCACCAGATCCCGGCTTTCGCCGGGATGACGTGCCTACTCCCCGCGCGCGATCGTTCTCAGCTCGGCCATTCGGGACGCATAGGCGGAGTTGACGCAATTCTCGCTGCCGCATCGCTCGCGGCGGCCGAGAAAGGCGTCGCGGCTCCGCCGCAAATGGCCCCTGGTATCCGGATCGGCCCGGGCCATCAGATCGTAGTAGAGCGACGCCATCGCCCTGTCCTGGGCCGCGAGGCGCGGCGAGCCGCAGATCATCTTCTCCGTGCGCGTCTTGCCGTGGCGGCAGTTGAAGCTCGGGCGGACCGTCACCCGCGTTGCCGCGGCCGGGGGCTGCGCCGGCGGCGATTTCTCCGCCGTGCGCACGGGCGGGGCCGGCGCCGCCCGCAGAGCGGGCCGAGGAGCGGGCTGGGGCGCGGCCCTCGGGGCGGGCTCGGCCCGTGGAGGGGCCTCCGCGACCGGCGGCATGAGCCCCGGGTCCGCCGAAGTCGCGGCCGGCGGCTGGGCCGGCTGAGCGGTGGCCACGATCTTCGGCAGCGGCCCTCCCTCCATGCCGAAGGTGGCGAGCCGGTAGATGATCGGCTCCGCGCCGTCCATCTGGTAGACGAGGCCGCTGCCGTCGACGGCCGCCTGCGCCGCATATTCGACCTCGGCGTCGAGGCGCCTCTTGCCGTCGAACGCATTCTCGGCGCCGGGCGGAAGCTCGAGGATGAAGCGGCCGCTGCAGACGGTGACGTTGAGCTCGTCGTCGCGGCTCTTGACCACCGGCGCCTCCATCCGGACCACCGCGGCGGCAGCGAGCGGATCGAGGTTGCGGGGATCGGAATTGCGGATCCGGGCGGCTTCGTCGAACACCAGCTCCTTGAGCCGGGCATAAGTGGCGTCGGAGGCGCAGGCTTTGCGGATCCGCTCGCGCTGCTCGCTCGCCAGCTCCGTCTTGCTCTTCTGGGCGGGAGCTTCCTTCTTCTTCATCCAGTCGCAGCCGCCGAGCAGTGCAGAGGTCCCCGCGACCAGCAGAATCAGATTACGCAACGCCATGAGATTCGCTCCAGCTGCACCGTTCATCCGCCGCCAACGCAGCAAGGGAGGCATCTTTCCAAGAGGGTCCGATATGGCGAAGGCCCGCCCGTCATCCCGGCGAAAGCCGGAACCCGTCGAGACCCGCGGTGCCTCACTTCCCGCAGGTCCCGGCTTTCGCCGGGATGACGAGGTGCGCCGGGATGACGGGGTGCGCCTACTCCAGAACCCCCTCGTGCAGCCTCAGCACCCGGTCCATCTTGGCGGCGATGCGCTCATTATGGGTGGCGACGAGGGCGGCGCTGCCTTCTTCGCGGACGAGGCGGAGGAATTCGGCGAAGACGATGTCGGCCGTGGCCTCGTCGAGATTGCCGGTCGGCTCGTCGGCCAGGACCAGGGCCGGGCGGTTGGCGAGAGCGCGGGCGACGGCGACCCGCTGCTGCTCGCCGCCGGACAATTTGCTCGGCCGGTGGGTGATACGCTGCGCCAGGCCGAGGGTGCCGAGCAGCGACGTCGCCCGCTCTTCGGCGTCGGCGCGGGTGGCGCCTTTGACCAGCTGCGGGATGACGACGTTCTCGAGCGCCGTGAAGTCCGGGAGGAGATGGTGGAACTGGTAGACGAAGCCGAGCGTGTCGCGGCGCACCCGGGTGCGGTTGCCGTCGCTCAGCTCCGCGACCTCCTCGCCGGCGATCCGGATCGAGCCTTCGAAGCCGCCCTCGAGCAGCCCCACCGCCTGGAGCAGGGTCGACTTGCCCGAGCCCGACGGCCCGAGCAGGGCGACGATCTCGCCCGCCCGCACCGAGAGGCCGATCCCGCGCAGAACCTCGATGGTCACTCCGCCTTGCTGGAAGCTGCGCTTAAGCCCGCTGACCGCCAGAACCTCACTCATAGCGGAGCACCTGCACCGGATCGGTGCTCGCCGCCTTCCACGCCGGGTAGAGCGTGGCGAGGAAGCTCAGCACCAGCGCCATGGTGACGATGGCCAGCACTTCGAACGGATCGGTCTTGGCCGGGAGCTCGGTCAGGAAGCGGATCGACGGGTCCCACAGATTCTGGCCGGTGACGAACTGGACGAAGTTGACCACCGGCTGGCGGAAGAAGAGCAGGAGGAAGCCCAGCCCGAGGCCGGCGAGGATGCCGATCGCGCCGATGATCACGCCCACCGTCATGAACACCTTCATGAGGCCGCGGCGGGTCGCGCCCATCGTGCGCAGGATGGCGATGTCTCGGGTCTTGGCGCGGACCAGCATGATCAGCGAGGAGAGGATGTTGAAGACGGCGACGAGGATGATGATCGAGAGGATGACGAACATCGCCACCCGCTCGACCTGAAGCGCCTCGAACAGCGACTCGTTCATGGAGCGCCAGTCGGCGACCGCCGCGTTGCCGCTGACGCTGGCGCGAAGCGGCGCCAGGATCTCGCCGACGCGGTCGGCGTCGACCGTCTGGATCTCGACCATTCCGACGGCGTCGCCGAGCAGAAGCAGGGTCTGGGCATCCTCGATCGGCATGACAACGAATGCCTTGTCGTAATCGTAGACGCCAACCTCGAAGATCGCGGAGACGTTGTAGGAGACGATGCGCGGGACCGTTCCGAAAGGCGTGGTCCGCCCCTCCGGCGTCAGCAGGCTTATCTGGCTTCCGACGTTGGCGCCGATCGTCTCGGCGAGCCGGGCGCCGATCGCGACATTGCCCGATTCGGGGCGCAGAGTCTCGAGCGCGCCGGCGACGACCTTGCCCCGCATGATCTCGTTGCGCAGGATGTCGGCCCGATCCATGCCCCGAACCAGCACCGCCGACACGCGGCCCTCGTTGCTCACCATCAGCGGCTGCTCGATCAGCGGCAGGGCCTCGGTGACCCCCGGGGTCGCCCGCGCCTTCCGGACGACCTCGCGCCAGTCGGGGAGCTGGCCGCCATAGCCCTGAACCACCGCATGGCCGTTCAGTCCGACGATCTTGTCGAAAAGCTCGGCCCGGAAGCCGTTCATCACGCTCATCACCACAATCAGGGCGGCGACTCCGAGCGCGACGGCGACCAGGCTGATCCCGGCGACGAGGAAGATGAACCCCTCCCCCTTGCCCGGAAGCAGATAGCGCCGGGCGATCATGCGCTCGTAGCGGGAGAGGATCATGACGGCTCCACCAGGCCGTCACCCCGGCGGAAGCCGGGGTCTCGGCTCATCTGGCAGAGCCTCATTCTCGCTGAGATCCCGGCTTTCGCCGGGATGACGTGAGCGTTCATCCCGTCAGCCTTGCCAGGGCGCTTTCGATCGACAGCTCCTCGCGCTCGCCGGTGGCCCGGCGCTTGAGCTCGTCGACGCCGCGTTCCAGACCCTTGGGGCCGACGATCAGCTGCCAGGGCAGGCCGATCACATCCATGGTCGCGAACTTGGCGCCGCCGCGCTCGTCGCGGTCGTCGTAGAGGGTATCGACCCCCGCCTCGCGCAGTCGTCCGTAAATCTCGTCGGCGGCGCTGGTGACGTTCGCATCGTCGGCCCGCATGTTGATGAGGCCGACGCGGTAGGGCGCCACGGCTTCGGGCCAGATGATGCCGTTATCGTCGTGGCCCGCCTCGATGATCGCGCCCATCAGCCGCGACACGCCGACGCCGTAGCTCCCCATATGCGGGTGGACGCTGCCGCCGTCGCCGG
>DASWLY010000234.1:0-2529 GCA_036400035.1 Allosphingosinicella sp. | reverse complement strand
GCGCCTATCCTTGCGACCCGATCGAGGCGATTCGAGCGACGGCGGAGCGCGTGACGACGACTTTGCTCCACTTTCGCTACACCGTGATCGGGGACGTCTCCCGGCTGAGGATCCCCCCGCCGGCGCCGCCGATCAGAACCGCCCGTTTGTGGGAAGCGACCTGCTTCGAGGCTTTCCTCAAAGCGGAGGGTGAGAACGCCTATCTGGAACTCAACTTCTCCCCCTCCGGACAGTGGGCGGCCTATGCCTTCGCCCACTACCGCCAAGGCATGGCCGACGCACCGCTCCCCGCCGCGCCGGAGATCGCGGTGAGCAGGACCTCCGACGGCCTCGACGTTCGAGTGGCCGTCGCGCCGCCCCTAGGCCCCGGCCCATATCTGCTGAACGTCACCGCCATCCTCGAAAATTCGGGCGGAGAGCGGTCTTTCTGGGCTGCACGCCATCCGACCGACGGCCCGGATTTCCACCATCCCAGTTGCTTTATCGAGCAACTGCCGTCAGCGGGTCAGCCATGAAATTCGGTATCGACCGCCTCCTCGCCGACCGTGCCTTGCGTGCGCCCCTAGAAGGCAAGCGCATCGCCCTGCTCGCCCACCCGGCCTCCGTCACGGAAGACCTCACCCACTCGCTCGACGCCCTGATCGCCGCGGGCCTCGACGTCACCGCCGCTTTCGGGCCGCAGCACGGGCTGAGGGGCGACAAGCAGGACAATATGGTGGAATCGGACGACTTCACCGATCCCGCTCACAACATCCCGGTCTTCAGCCTCTACGGCGAGGTGCGGCGGCCGACCGGCCAGTCGATGGGCACGTTCGACGTCATGCTGGTCGACCTCCAGGATCTCGGCTGCCGGATCTACACCTTCATCACCACCCTGCTCTACGTCCTCGAGGCGGCGGCCAAGCACGGCAAGTCGGTCTGGGTGCTCGACCGCCCCAACCCGGCGGGCCGCCCGGCCGAAGGGCTGACCCTGCTTCCGGGCTGGGAAAGCTTCGTCGGCGCCGGGCCGCTGCCCATGCGCCACGGTTTGACGCTGGGCGAGCTCGGCCACTGGTTCCTCGAGACGATGAAGATCGACGTCGATTACCGCGTGATCGAGATGGAGGGCTACGAACCGGATGCCGCCCCCGGTTTCGGCTGGCCGCCCGAGCGGATCTGGATCAATCCCAGCCCCAATGCCGCCAATTTGTGGATGGCCCGGGCTTATGCCGGAACGGTGATGCTCGAAGGCACGACCCTGTCGGAGGGGAGGGGCACGACGCGGCCGCTCGAGCTGTTCGGGGCGCCCGACATCGACGCCCGCGCGGTCCTCCACGAGATGCGCCGCCTCGCGCCGGAATGGCTGGGCGGCTGCGCCCTTCGCGAGATCGCCTTCGAGCCGACCTTCCACAAACATTCCGGCAAGACCTGCCACGGCCTCCACATCCACCCGGAAGGCGACTTCTACGACCACATTGCCTTCCGCCCCTGGCGTCTCCAGGCGCTCGCCTTCAAGGCGATCCGCCGTCTCCATCCGGATTACGACCTGTGGCGCGATTTCCCCTACGAATATGAGTTCGGCAAGCTCGCCATCGACGTCATCAACGGCGGCCCGGGCCTTCGCTCATGGGTGGATGACGCCGCGGCCGCGCCAGGGGACCTCGACGCCCTCGCCTTGCCCGACGAGGCGGCGTGGCTGGAGGCTCGCCGACCGTTCCTCCTCTACCCCCACGTTGACGAAAAGCCTTTGAAACCCTAGATAAAAGCCATGGCCATTCGTCCCATCATCGAGGCTCCGGACCCGCTTCTGCGGCAGGTCTCCTCGCCCGTCGAGGCGATAACGCCCGAGATCCAGACTCTGATCGACGACATGTTCGAGACGATGTACGCGGCCCCCGGCATCGGCCTCGCCGCTATCCAGGTCGGAGTGCCCAAGCGGATCCTGGTCATCGACCTTCAGGATCCGGAGGAGGAAGGCGGCGAGCCGGTGCGCAAGCCGATGGTCTTCATCAACCCGGAGATCCTTCGCGCCTCCGAGACTCCGCGCCCCTATAACGAAGGCTGCCTGTCCGTCCCCGATCAATATGCCGAGGTCGAGCGCCCGGACTCGATCCGCCTGCGCTGGCAGGGTCGTGACGGCAAGGTCCACGAGGAGGAGCTGGAGGGGATGCTCGCCACCTGCCTCCAGCACGAGATGGACCATTTAGAGGGCGTTCTCTTCATCGACTATCTCTCGCGCCTGAAGCGCGACATGATCCTCAGGAAGCTCGCCAAGGCGCGCAAGCTGGCCGCCTGACCGTAAAGCCGGAGCCGTCATCTCGGCGAAAGCCGGGACCTCGTGGAGTGAAGGATACCCCGTCATCCCGGCGAAAGCCGGGATCTGGTGGAGACGCGCCGAGACTTCTTGTCCTGGGATCCCGGCTTCCGCCGGGATGACGGGGTTGTTTCCGCCTCAGCGCCGCCCGGAACAACCGTCATCCCGGCGAAAGCCGGGATCTGGTGGGGCGAAGGTTACCCGTCATCCCGGCGAAAGCCGGGATCTGGTGGAGA
>DASWLY010000233.1:0-2274 GCA_036400035.1 Allosphingosinicella sp. | reverse complement strand
CCGCGCCAGTCGGACGTGATGATCGTCGCCGGCACCTTGTGCAACAAGATGGCTCCGGCGCTGAGGCGGGTCTACGACCAGATGTCGGAGCCGCGCTACGTCATCTCGATGGGAAGCTGCGCCAATGGCGGCGGCTATTATCATTACAGCTATTCGGTGGTGCGCGGCTGCGACCGCATCGTTCCGGTCGACATCTACGTCCCGGGCTGCCCGCCGACCGCCGAGGCCCTGCTCTACGGCGTCATGCAGCTGCAGCGGAAGATCCGCCGCGTCGGCACGATCGAGCGCTGAGACAATGGCTGTGAAGTCGTCATGCACTCAGCCGTTCGCCCTGAGCCTGTCGAAGGGCAGCTCCGTCATTGCGAGCGAAGCGAAGCAATCCAGCGCTTCGCCTGCGCCAGGCGCCGGTCTGGATTGCTTCGTCGCTTCGCTCCTCGCAATGACGGGTGGAGGGCATTTACGTGGCCAATAATAGCGCTCCCCGGATCGCCCCGCGCGAAGGCCTGATCGACGAGGTCACGGCCGCGCTCGGCGATTCGCTGATCGAGGCCATGGACGCCGTCGGCGAAGTGTCGCTGACCGTCCGCCGCGAGAGCATCGTCGACGTCTGCCGGACGCTGCGGGACGGCTTCGAATATCAGCAGCTGATGGAGATAGCCGGGGTCGACTATCCTCAGCGGGCGGAGCGTTTCGAGGTCGTCTACCACCTGCTCTCGCTGACGAAGAACCACCGAATCCGGGTGCGAGTCTCGACCGACGAGGACATGCCGGTGCCGTCGGTGACGGGGCTGTGGCCGGTCGCCGGCTGGCTGGAGCGCGAGGTGTTCGACCTCTACGGAGTCATCTTCGACGGCAATGACGATCTTCGTCGGATCCTCACCGACTACGGCTTCCGCGGCTTCCCCTTCCGCAAGGATTTCCCGCTCTCGGGCTATGTCGAGCTGCGCTATTCGGAAGAGCAGAAGCGCGTGGTCTACGAGCCGGTCCGGCTCGCCCAAGACTTCCGACCGTTCGACTTCCTCAGCCCCTGGGAAGGCGCCCAGTACATCCTCCCGGGCGACGAAAAGGCGCCCGAAGCGCCGGGGGCTCCAACTCCGCTCAAGGCCGGGGAGATCAAGAAGTGACTCGGCTCTTCCTCGTCATCCCGGCGAAAGCCGGGACCCCAGGACAAGAAGTCACGGCGGCTAATCTCCACGAGATCCCGGCTTTCGCCGGGATGACGGGGAGGGGCGCATGACCCTCGCCAGCGAGCAGATGTCCCACGAGCAGCAGGTCGCCCGTTCCGGAGCGACCGAGTCGGAGATCGCCAACTACACGATCAACTTCGGCCCCCAGCATCCCGCCGCGCACGGAGTTCTCAGGCTGATCCTCGAGCTCGACGGCGAGATCGTCGAGCGGGTCGACCCGCATGTCGGCCTCCTCCACCGCGGCACCGAGAAGTTCTGCGAGTACAAGACCTACATCCAGTCCATCCCCTACATGGACCGGCTCGATTACGTGTCGCCGATGTGCATGGAGCACAGCTACGTCCTGGCCATCGAGAAGTTGCTCGGGCTCGAAGTGCCGCTGCGCGCCCAGTATCTGAGGACCTTCTTCGCCGAGCTGACCCGGATCAAGAACCACCTGCTCAACATCGGCAGCCACATCATGGACGTCGGAGCCATGACTCCGAACCTGTGGCTGTTCGAGCCGCGCGAAGACATCATGAATTTCTACGAGCGGGTGTCGGGCGCGCGCATGCACGCCAATTACTTCCGACCGGGCGGGGTCCATCAGGACGTGCCGGCGGGCCTGCTCGAAGACATCGGCGAGTGGATGGACACGCGCCTGATGCCGATGTTCGAGGATTCGCTGAGCCTCGTCGTCGACAACCGCATCTTCAAGCAGCGCAACGTCGACATCAGCACGGTCTCCAAGGAGGATGCGATAGCCTGGGGCTTCTCCGGGCCGATGATCCGGGCCGCCGGAATCCCCTGGGACATCCGCAAGTCGCAGCCCTACGACGCCTACGACCGGGTCGAGTTCGACGTGCCCGTCGGCACGAAGGGCGATTGCTACGACCGGATGATGGTCCGCGCCGAGGAGGTCCGGCAGTCGGTCAGGATCATGAAGCAATGCCTCGAGGCGATGCCGCAGGGGCCGATCGCCTCGCTCGACCGCAAGGTGGTTCCGCCCAAGCGCGCCGAGATGAAGCAGTCGATGGAAGCGCTCATCCACCACTTCAAGCTCTACACCGAGGGCTTCCACGTGCCCGCGGGCGAGGTCTACGTCGCC
>DASWLY010000232.1:0-7026 GCA_036400035.1 Allosphingosinicella sp. | reverse complement strand
ATAACGTTCGCCTGCGGATCGATCCGTGGCGAGGCGCCGGGTCGGAAGCCTCAGCGCCTGCAGGGCCAGGCGAAGCTGGGTGGTCCGAAGCTCGACCGCCCTGGGGGCGAATCCACGCTCGCCATAATCGTTCGCGCTGTTCCAGGCGATCGAGCCGATCAGCGCCTGAGTGAGCGGGTGGACCGAAGCGAAGCGCGGGTCGGCGAGCACCGCCTGGGCGTCGGCGACCGCCGCCATCACGTCCGGCGGTCGCCTTTCCGGCGAGCCGGAGCCGACGGCGACGATCGGCGGTGGGCCGGAAGCTTCCTTCGCGACCGCGGCCGGCCGCGGCGACGCCCGCGGCAATTCCCATTCCGCCTTGATGACGAGCATCATGTAACGGGCGATCGGCGCGTGGCGCGAGGCCGAGGCGGAGATCCGCCGGAAGGCTTCGGGCGCGCGGGGGCTCTTCTCGTAGAACAGGCGGGACGCCTGCTGATAGGCGCGGTCGTCCTCCTGGAGCGCCGCCAGTGCCGGGTCGCGGAGCTCGATCGGACTGGGCAGCGGCCGCGCCCCTTGCGGCGTCCGGTTGATGCAGGCCTCGAAGACGGCTTTCTGCACGGCGAACCACTGCCGCACATACGGGTGCTCGGCCCCGAGCGCGGCCATTCGGGCGCGGGCGAGCCAGAGGGGGTGGTCGAGCCGGCAATGACCCTCTTCGGGAACCCAGTAGGTGGGATCCGAACGCTGCTCGGGAAGCATCCGGTCGATCAGGGCCTTGCGCTCGTGCCATTCCAGCGGAGCCTCGAAAAGGCTTCCCCGGCTGCGATAGTCGTACGGGAAGGGGGCGATAAGGGGATCGCCGAGGCCGGCCAGCGCGCGATAGGTGGCGGGCGAGCGCGGGTTGCTGGAATATTCGTCCATCCGCTCGGCCGCCTTCTCCGGCGGCAGGCACCCGCCCGCGCCGGGCGCGGCGGCCTGAAGCAGGATCGCGGCAAACGGCAACCAGACGGCTTTGGCCATGGGCTCCTCCTCGGGAAGCCCCAGGATCGGCGCGAGCCCGGCGCTCCGCCAGCGTCGCTCTTGGGCGGTTTCGGCAAAGCCCGGCGGAGCCGAGTGCGCCGGCTTGCGGCGCTGTACGCATTTGTCCGCACCGGCGGCGTTGTGTTTGTGATATGTGCCAGAGGGCTTTTTGAAATCACGAACGAGGAGAAGGGGGGCGGCCCCGCTTCCCCTCCTTCGCCGACTCACCTAGAGAGCGGCCATGGACCTGACCCATCTCGGCCGCTCCAGCCCGCTGCCCGCCTCGCCGGAGGAGGCGAGGCTCGACTACGTCCCCAACCCGCGCCCGGGGAGGCCCTATCTGGTGCGCTTCACGGCGCCGGAATTCACCTCGCTCTGCCCGGTGACCGGCCAGCCCGATTTCGCCCACCTCGTGATCGACTATGCCCCCGGCGGCGAGATCGTCGAATCCAAGTCGCTCAAGCTGTTCCTGTCGGCCTTCCGCAACCATTGCGGCTTCCATGAGGACGTGACGGTGGGCATCGCCGAGCGCCTCGTCGGAGAGATGGCGCCGCTCTGGCTTCGGATCGGCGGCTATTGGTATCCCCGCGGAGGGATGCCCATCGACGTCTTCTGGCAGTCGGGCGAGCCGCCGGCGGGCCTGTGGGTGCCCCCTCAGGACGTCCCCGGCTATCGCGGCCGAGGCTGAATTGCAGGTCGCTGTCTTCGGAGCCGGGTCGGTAGGCTGCTTCGTCGGCGGCGCCTGGGCGGCGGCCGGGGTGCCGGTCGCTTTCGTCGGGCGCGAGCGGATCGGGCGGGAGATCGCGGAGCACGGCCTCACCCTCACCGATTCTTCGGGCTGGCGCACTCGCCTGCCTCCGGAGCAGGTCGATTTCTCGACCCGGCCCGCGGCGCTGGCCCAGGCGGACATCATCGCCCTGTGCGTCAAGAGCACGGCCACCGCGACCGCCGCGAAGGAGATCGCGCGCAACGCGAAGAAGGGTGCGCTGGTCGTCAGCTTCCAGAACGGCGTCAGCAACCTGGAAATCCTGCGCTCCGTCCTGAAGACCCGGTTCGAGGCGGTGTCCGGAATGGTGCCCTACAATGTCGCCGCCCTCGGCCACGGCCGCTTCCACAAGGGCGTCGCGGGCGACCTCGTCGCCGAGGACGTGCCGCCGCTGCGGGCGCTGGCCGAACGGACAGGCGGCGGGCCGGCGCGGCTGCTCCTCTCGTCCGACATGGCCGCGATCGCGTGGGGCAAGTTGCTCATCAACCTCAACAATGCCGTCAACGCTCTGTCGGGGCTGCCCCTGCTCGAGCAATTGAAGGAGCGCGACTACCGCCGGGTCGTCGCCGCCTCGATCCTGGAGGCGCTCGGCCTGCTCGAGGCGGCGGGGATCGAGCCGGCCAAGATCGGCCCGGTGCCGCCCAGGCTGCTCCCGCACGCCATCGCCTCGCCCAATCTCATCTTCAACAACCTGTTCCTGAGGATCCAGAAGATCGACGCCCGGGCGCGCTCGTCAATGGCCGACGACCTCAAGGCGGGCCGGCCCACCGAGATCGACTATCTCAACGGCGAGGTGGTCAAGCTGGCGAGGAAGCTCAAGCGCCCCGCGCCGGTGAACGAGGCGATCGTCTCGCTGATCCGGCAGGCGGAAGCCGGGGTCGAGCTCCTCTGGGAGCCGGCGAAGCTTCGCGCCCACGTGCTCGAAGGCCACAAGGCGGCACCGATCTTCGGCTACTGAGTTTAACATGGCATCGGCGCCCGTTCTGGAGCGCAGCCCTGTTCCGGACCGGAGTCCTTCATGCGCCTATTCGCCACCGTTTCCCTTCTCGCCCTCGCCCTCGCCGGTTGCGCCAAGACGACCGGGCAGCAGGCCGCGCCCAGCACCCCCGCCGCCGCGCAGGGCTCGCGCCAGATCACGACCCAGTTGCCGACGAACGTGCGCCCGCTCCAATATACGATCAACGCCACGCCCGACGCCGCCAACCTGCGTTTCACCGCCCGCGCCGACATCGATATCGAGGTGCTGCGGGCGACCGACAGCATCACCCTCAACGCCGCCGATCTCGATTTCGTCAACGTCTCGCTGGGCGGCGGCAGCGAGGCCGCCCCGCTCGCCCTCAATCCGCGCGACATCGACAAGAACGAAGAGAAGCAGACCGCGACCTTCCGGTTCGGGCGCGAGATCAGCCCCGGCCGTTACCGGCTGACGATCAACTACACCGGCAAGATCTACACCCAGGCCGCGGGCCTGTTCGCGCTCGACTACGAGACCGCCCAAGGCAAGAAGCGCGCCCTCTTCACCCAGTTCGAGGCGCCCGATGCGCGCCGCTTCTTCCCGGGCTGGGACGAGCCCCAGTTCCGCACCCCCTACAACCTCAACGTCACCGTGCCCGCCGGCCAGGACGCGATCGGCAACATGCCGCAGGCGGGGGTTCAGACCAACGCCAACGGGACGAAGACCGTCACCTTCCAGACGACCCCAGCCATGTCGAGCTACCTGCTCTTCCTCGCCGTCGGCGAGTTCGACCGGATCACCACCACCTCGGCCGGAACCGAGATCGGAGTCGTCACCAAGCGCGGCGACGCGGAGAAGGGCCGGTGGGCGCTCCAGGGCTCCGCCCAGATCGTCCCCTGGTACAACGAATATTTCGGGACGCCCTACCCGCTCCCCAAGCTCGACAACGTCGCCGGCCCGGGCAGCAGCCAGTTCTTCGGAGCGATGGAGAATTGGGGCGCGATCTTCTCGTTCGAATCGATCCTGCTCGTCGATCCGGCAATCACCACCGAGGCAACCAAGCAGCGCATCTTCGAGGTCGCCGCTCACGAAATCGCCCACCAATGGTTCGGCAACCTCGTCACCATGTCCTGGTGGGACGATCTCTGGCTGAACGAGGGCTTCGCCTCGTGGATGGCGACCAAGGCGACCACGGCCCTTCATCCCGAATGGGATCCGGAGCTCGGCACGGTCTCCGGCCGGGAAGCGGCGATCAACCTCGATTCGGTTTCGAGCACCCATCCGGTCGTCCAGCGGATCAGCAGCGTCGAGCAGATCAGCCAGGCCTTCGACGCGATCACCTACCAGAAGGGCGAGGCGGTGATCACGATGCTCGAAGACTATGTCGGCGAGGATGCCTGGCGGCGAGGCGTGCAGGACTACATCCGCACCCACCGGCTCGGCAACACCCGGACCGACGACCTCTGGCGCTCGGTCGAGCGGGCGGCGGGCAAGCCGGTTACCGCCATCGCCCATGATTTCACCCTTCAGCCCGGAGTGCCGCTCATCCGGGTCGAAAGCGCCGCCTGCCGCGGCGGCAAGACCGCCGTGGCTCTGCGCCAGGCGGAATTCAGCCGCGACCGCCAGGGCCAGGCCGCCAAGGCCTGGCGAGTGCCGGTCATCGCCTCCACCGTCGGCGGAGCCGAGGTTCGCACCCTCGTCACGGGCGGAGCGGGCAGTCTCAGCGTCCCCGGCTGCAACCCGGTCGTCGTCAACAGCGGCCAGACCGGCTATTACCGTACCCTCTACGCACCCGCCTTGCTCGACCGGCTCACCGAGAGCTTCCCGCGCCTGAAGCCGATCGACCAGATCGGCCTGATCGCCGACAATTGGGGCCTCGGCCTCGCCGGCTACCAGTCGGCCGCCGAAGCGCTCGACCTGGTCGATGCCGTCCCCGCCAACGCCAACCCGCAGGTCTGGACCCGAGCCGCCGCCGTCCTCGGCAGCGTCTACAATTTGTACGAGGCCGATCCCGCCCGCCGGGCGATGGTCGCCCGCTACGCCTCGGGCAAGCTGTCGCCGGTGCTCGCCCGTATCGGCTGGGCGCCCAAGGCCGGCGAAGCGCCGACCGTGCCGGTGCTTCGCGCGGATCTCATCCAGACGCTCGGCGAGATGGGCGACCCCGTCGTCGTCGGCGAGGCCAACCGGCGCCTGGCCGCCGGCGATCCCCTCGCCGCAAGCGGGCCGCTTCGCTCCACGATCCTCGCCGTCAACGCCCGCAACGTCGACTCCGCCGGCTGGGAGCGCCTCCGGGCGCAGGCGCGGGCGGAGCGCAGCCCGCTCGTCAAGGCGCAGCTCTACCGGCTGCTCGGCGCCGCCCGCGATCCCGCCCTCGGCCAGCGCGCGCTCGACCTCGCCTTGACCGACGAGCCCGGCGCGACGACCAGCGCCGGGATCATCTCGGCCGTCGCGGACGAGCATCCCGACCTCGCCTACGACTTCGCGATCCGCAACCGCGAGAAGGTGGAAGGGCTGGTCGATATCTCGTCCCGCTCGCGCTACCTCGCCGGGCTCGGCTCCCGCTCCGCCGACCCGGCGATGGTCGCCAAGCTCGAGCAATATGCGACCCGCTATCTCAATCCGCAGTCGCGCGGCCGGGTCGACGTCGCCATCGCCTCGATCCGCGACCGGATCAGGGTGCGGACCACGCGGCTCCCGGACATTACGAGATGGCTTGAGGCGAAGGGGGCCTGAGCGCGTCGTCCCGGCGAAGGCCGGGATCCCAGCGGGTGAAAAACACCGGTGCCTTTCACCCCCTGGGGCCCCAGCCTTCGCTGGGGCGACGAGCTAGGCAAGCCGCATGGTTCGCCGGTAGACCCACAGCGCCAGCAAGACGAACAGGGCTGTCCCGGCGAGAACCGCGAAGGTTTCGAAACCTTCGTCGACGAGGGCCAGGGGCGTGTCCTGGCCCGAACCCGCGACGATGCCCGCGAAGACGACTCCCCAAAGGCTCTCCCCGACGATTAGGCCGGTGGCGGTGAGCACGCCCATTCGCCTCGCGAATTCGGGCTTTTCCCGGCGACCGGCCCAGCGGTCGTAGAAGAAGCCGATCACAGCTCCGATGACGACCGGCAGGACCGCCGCCATCGGCAGATAGATGCCGATGCCGACGGCGAGCGGCGGCAGGCGCAGCGTCTTCGCCCGACCCAGGATCTCGTCGAGGAGGATGAGGCCGATCCCGGTCAGCGCGCCATAGCCGATCATGGTCCAGTTGAGGTCGCCGCCGAGCACGCCCTTGGCGAGGGCGGAGATGAGCGCGGCCTGGGGCGCGGGCAAGGCATCCGGTCCGGCTCCGGGCATTCCGGCGAAGCCGAAGGCTTCATAGAGGACCTGGAGCACCGGCGGAACGACGAGCGAGCCGAAGATCACTCCGAAGATCAGGGCCACCTGCTGCCGCCAGGGAGTCGCCCCGACCAGCTGGCCGGTCTTCAGATCCTGGAGGTTGTCGTTGGAGATGGTGGCGATCCCGAAGACGATTCCCGTGACGATCAGCGCATAGGCGACCAGCGCTTCCGACGTTCCGGGCGGAGTCTCGCGGCCGAACAGCCCGACCAGCATCAGCGACGCGGCGACCACCGACAATATGCCGATCCCGGAGACGGGGCTGTTGGAGGCGCCGATCAGGCCCGCCATGTAGCCGCAGACGGCCGCGATCATCAGCCCGATGACGAGGATGAAGACGAGCGCTCCGGCGATCAGCAAAGCGGCCGAGCCGGCGAGCGGGCCGCCGGCGATCAGGGTCCACAAGAGCCAGGCGATCGGTGCCAGGATCGCGAGCGAGCCCAGGCCCACGATCGCGATCGGAAGGTCGCGCTCCTCCAGCGCCAGCGCCTGGCCGCCGCGCCGCGCCGAGCTCGCCGCCATCGCCGAGCGGATTCCGCCGAGGACCGGCCCGGCGATCCTGACCAGCGTCCAGACCGCGGCGACTCCGATCACCCCGGCGCCGAAGAAGCGAACGTGCTGGCTGAAGATCGTGCCCGCCCAGACCTGAGGGCCGCCCTCCAGCGGCATCTGCGCTGTCAGGATCGGAAGCAGGATCCACCAGCCGATGGCGAGGCCGAGGAACATGGCCATGCCCACCGAGATCCCGACGAGGTGCCCCACGCCCATCAGCGCGAACGACAGGCCCCCCGAGATGCCGGTCGCTCCGGCACCGGCGCGGAACCAGGTCGACGCCTCCGCGGCCACCAGCCGGGTCTGGGTGAGGATCGCGAAGCCGGCGGAGGCGAGGCTGCTCCAGAGGAGGACGGAAAGGCCCTTCGAG
>DASWLY010000231.1:0-2802 GCA_036400035.1 Allosphingosinicella sp. | reverse complement strand
TGGTGATCTTCTGCGTCGACTTGACCGACGCGATCCGCCCTTTGAGCGCCTTGAGGCTGGCCATGGTTTCCTTGCTTCGTCCCTAGCTCGTCATCCCAGCGAAGGCTGGGATCCCGTGGGGTGAAGGGCACCGGCGCCTTTCACCCGCTGGGGCCCCAGCCTTCGCTGGGGCGACGTGTTCCTTACGCAAACGACTTCGCGAACTCGCCGATGATCGACTTGAGCTGCCCGGCCGTGTCGTCGTCCAGCGTCTTCGTATCCCGGATCTTGCCGAGCACGCCGGCATGGTCGCTCCGGAAGTGGCTCAGCAGAGCGCTCTCGAAGCGCGTGACGGCGTTGACCGGCACGTTGTCGATGAAGCCGTTGACGCCCGCATAGATGGAGACGACCTGCTCCTCGACCGGCATCGGCTGGAACTGGGGCTGCTTCAACAGCTCCGTCAGCCGGGCGCCGCGGTTCAGAAGCCGCTGGGTCGAGGCGTCGAGATCGGAGCCGAACTGGGCGAAGGCGGCCATCTCGCGATACTGGGCGAGCTCCAGCTTGATCGAGCCCGCGACCTTCTTCATCGCCTTGGTCTGGGCGGCCGAGCCGACCCGGCTCACCGAGAGGCCGACGTTAATCGCGGGACGGATGCCCTGGTAGAAGAGCTCCGTCTCCAGGAAGATCTGGCCGTCGGTGATCGAGATGACGTTGGTCGGGATGTAGGCCGAAACGTCGCCCGCCTGAGTCTCGATGATCGGAAGCGCGGTGAGCGAGCCGGAGCCGTTGGCCTCGTTCATCTTCGCGGCGCGCTCGAGCAGGCGAGAGTGGAGGTAGAAGACGTCGCCCGGATAGGCTTCGCGGCCCGGCGGGCGGCGCAGAAGCAGCGACATCTGGCGGTAGGCGACGGCCTGCTTGGACAGATCGTCATAGACGATGACGGCGTGCATTCCGTTGTCGCGGAAATATTCGCCCATCGTGCAGCCGGTATAGGGCGCGAGGAACTGGAGCGGGGCCGGCTCGGAAGCGGTGGCGGCGACGACGATGGAATATTCCATCGCGCCATTCTCTTCGAGCGCGCGGACGATCTGGGCGACCGTGGAACGCTTCTGGCCGATGGCGACGTAGATGCAATAGAGCTTCTGGCTCTCGTCGTCGCCCTGATTGGCCTGGCGCTGGTTGATGAAGGTGTCGAGCGCGACGGCGGACTTGCCGGTCTGGCGGTCGCCGATGATCAGCTCGCGCTGGCCGCGGCCGACGGGGACGAGCGCGTCAAGCGCCTTGAGGCCGGTCTGCACGGGCTCGTGAACCGACTTGCGCGGGATGATTCCGGGCGCCTTCACCTCGACCCGGCGGCGCTCGGTCGTCTCGATCGGCCCCTTGCCGTCGATCGGGTTGCCGAGACCGTCGACCACGCGCCCAAGCAGCGCCTTGCCGACGGGGACGTCGACGATGGTGCCGGTGCGGCGGCAGGTGTCGCCCTCGCGGATGGCGCTGTCGTTGCCGAAGATGACGACTCCGACATTGTCGGCCTCGAGGTTCAGCGCCATGCCTTTGATGTCGCCGTCGAACTGCACCATCTCGCCGGCCTGGACGTTGTCGAGGCCGTAGATGCGCGCGATGCCGTCGCCGACGGAGAGCACGGTGCCGACCTCGGAGACTTCGGCATCGGTGCCGAAGCTCGCGATCTGATCGCGGATGACCTTGGAAATTTCAGCGGCGCGGATGTCCATTTTCAGCCTTTCATCGCCTGCGCGAGATTATTGAGTTTGGTTCGGATGGAGCCGTCGATCATCTGGGAGCCGATCTTGACGATCAGCCCGCCCAAGATGGTGGGATCGATGCTCAGATCAACGGCCACGTCGCGGCCGAGCCGGCTCTTGAGGTTGGCCTTGAGCGCCGCGACCTGCCCGTCGTCGAGCGGATGGGCCGAGACGACCTCCGCGGTGACCTCGCCGCGGTGCAGGGCGGCGAGCAGGTTGAAGTTGCGGATGATTCCGCCGAGCTGGCCGAGCCGCCGGTTCTGGGCGAGGACGCCGAGGAAATTGGCGGTGATCGGATCGAGCCGCATGGCGCCGGCGAGGCCGGCGACGCTTTTCAGCGCATCCTCCCGCCGGGTAAGCGGGCTGGTGGTGAGCGAGCGAAGATCGTCCGAATCGGCGAGCGCCTGCTTCAGCGAGGCGAGGCTTGCGCCGACCGCCTCCAGCTGCCGCTCGTCGCGGGCCAGCTCGAACAGGGCCATCGCATAGCGGCCCGCCAGACTTGCCTGAATGCCGCCGGAATTCTCCACGCGCGCCTCTACCTCCAGATCGGAATTTGACCCATGATAAGAAGCACGCGCGGGCGCCTCGGGTCAGGTCGCGGGCGCCCTAGCAGGCGCTTTGCTGCGATGCAAGGCAAGCGTCCGTCATCCCGGCGAAAGCCGGGACCTTGGGGAGACCCGCCGTGAACTTCTTGTCCTGAGGTCCCGGCTTTCGCCGGGATGACGTGTACTTTGGCAGCAAGCGGCGGGACGCAAGGGCGCTTCGAATCGGGCAGAACCGCTCCACCGACTGGAGAAAGCGATGACTTACAGGATCGAAGGACTGCGACGGGAGGCCTATGAAGCGCTGCTCGGGCTCGAGGACCATTCCCTGGCGCTCCGTCATGCCCGGAGGGTGAAGGCGGATTCGAAGCCGGGCTTCCCGTGCCGGGTCTCCCTCGAGGACGCCGAGCCCGGCGAGAGCCTGATCCTGTTCCACCACGTCTCCCACGACGTGCCGACGCCCTTCCGAAGCGCCTACGCCATCTACGTGCGCGAAACCGCCGCGGCGCCGGCTTGCT
>DASWLY010000230.1:0-9603 GCA_036400035.1 Allosphingosinicella sp. | reverse complement strand
CGCGGCCCGCGGCTCGGACGCTTCGACACTCCGCCGCAGCCGTCTGCCAGCCGCGCGCCGAGCCGACGAACTGCATCTGTGCGTCGATGAAGCTCAGGTGGGGGTGGGGAAAATCGGCTCCTGCCTCGTTGTCGAAGGCAGGAAGAGGAGAGAATCGATGCGCAGCAACAGCGGCGGCGGCAAGAGCAGCAACAACACGGGAAATCCGACGCTTGACGAGCATGAAGCCGCCAAGGGGCGCTCCGGCGCCGCAATCCATGGCGACAAGAAGGTCGGCGGCTCCCCCGACCGGACCACGCCGCGCGACAAGCAATCGAGCTGATCTGCCTCCCCATCGAAGATGGGGAGGGGGACCCCGCGTAGCGGGGTGGAGGGGTAATGGCGCACGCTTCTACCGGCTACCCCTCCACCACCCTTCGGGTGGTCCCCCTCCCCACGGCTGCGCCGCGGGGAGGATCAGAAGCTAGCTCGACTGCCGGTCCCTCGGGGTCGTCCGGTCGGCCGACTTGCCGATCTTCTTGTCGCCGTGAATGGCCGCTCCGGAGCGGCCGGCCGCGCGCTCATGCTCCTCGAGAGTGGGGTTGCCGCGGTTGTTGCTGCTCTTGCCGCCGCCGCTGTTGCTGCGCATCGATTCTCTCCTCTTATGTGCCCCGACAACGAGGGAGCACCCGATTCTTCTCCGCCGCGCCCGCGCTTCGTCGACGCCGCGATGCGTTTCGTCGGCGATGCGGGCGATTGGCAGAACCGTTGCGGCCCCGCGTCGAAGCGGGCGCGCGCGCCGCGCCGCGGCGGGTTAGGTCCAATCCAGCGGCGCGGGGTTCCGACCCTGTCTCATCCCCGGGGAAGGGGCCTCGCGTCGCAACCCACTGGAAGACAAGGACGACGACCATGTTCCACCGTAGCTTTTCCGCGCTGGCCGCTCTCGCGATGACGGCCGGTACGCTCGCCTTCGCCGTCCCGGCCCAGGCCGCTCCCGCCGACGACGCAGTCACGATCAGCTTCGCCGGTCTCGACATCGCCGATCCCGCCGACGCCGGCCGCATCGAGCGGCGCATCCGCAACGCCGCCCGCGACGCCTGCGGCTCGGCCCTGCGCCAGCCGGTCGAGATGATGAAGCGGGCCGCCGCCTGCGAGAAGGCGGTCGTCGCCGAAGCCCAGGGCGCGGTCGAGCTCGCCTCCGCTCGCCAGGGCGGCCCGTTCCGGATGACCCTGCGCTCCCATTGAGGAAGGAAGCCATGCTTCCCGACTGGGCTCGCCCGGTGTCCGCTTGACCCTCTGGAGCGTTCTCTGATCCGTGATTGCCAGGAGCGAAGCGACGAAGCAATCCAGCGGGTCTCCGAGGCCGCACTGGATTGCTTCGCTGCGCTCGCAATGACGGAGCGAATCGCTAACAGGCGAAGACGCTCTAGCGGCGCCCGGCGAGCCCTTTCGCGTTGGCGAGGTAGAGGCGTCCGACCTTCTGCTCGCCGCCGTCGGCGAGCCCGGCCCACCAGCGGCCGCTCTCGTCGCGGCGAAGGCCGGTGACGAAATCCCGCCGGACGATGGCGCTTCGGTGCAGGCGGACGAACTTCGATGGATCGAGTTCCTCCTCGAGCTTGCCGATCGTGTGGTTGATCAGCCAGCTCCTCTTGCCGACGTGGAGCCGCATGTAATCGCGCTCGGCGCTGACCCGGTCGACTTCCAGCGCGGAGAGCCGGACGAGGCCCCGGGCCTCGGAGACCCAGAATTCCTCCACATGCGGCGATCCGCCGCCGGCGTCCGGGCCGGGAGCGGCCTCGGCGCCGCGCAGGGCGAGCCGCTCGCGGGCCCGCTCGACGGCGCGGGCGAGCCGTTCGGCCGAGACCGGCTTCATCACATAGTCGACCGCGTCGACGTCGAAGGCGGCCACCGCGAACATGTCGAACGCGGTGACGAAGATCACCACCGGCGGCCTGGGCGACCGGGTGAGGGCGCGGGCGACGTCGATCCCGTCCATGCCCGGCATGGCGATGTCGAGCAGCACCGCGTCGGGCTCCACCGCCTCGACCAGGCGCAGGGCGGCGGCGCCCTCGGCAGCGGTGCCGGCCAGGGTCACCCCCTCCATCCGGGCGAGCAGCAGCTGCAGCCGCTCGACGGCGAGCGGCTCGTCGTCGACGACGAGGAAGCGGATCGGATCAGCCATCGGTGTCCAGGGGCATGGAGAGGGTGACTCGCCAGCCGCCGTCGGGCAGCGGGCCATGTTCGCAGGCGGCTTCGGCGCCGAAACGGGCGGCGAGCCGCTCGCAGACGTTGACGAGGCCGACTCCGGTATCGTGCTCGCCCCGAATGGGCTGGGCCGGCCCCCGGTCGTTCTCGACGACGAGGATGAGCTGCGAATCCTCCTCCCGGGCGGCTATCGTCAGCCGCACAGGCTCGGCGGTACGGGCGACCCCGTGCTTGATCGCATTCTCGACCAGGGGCTGGAGGATGAGCGGCGGCACCCGGGCGGTGCGAAGGTCCGCCGGGACCTCGATCCGGACGTCGAGTCGCTTGGGGAAGCGCGACTTCTCGATGTCGAGATAGAGCTGCTGGAACTCGATCTCCTGCGAGAGGGTAATGTCCTCGCTCGGATCGAGCGCCAGGCTGGAGCGGAAGAAGGCGGAAAGATTGACGATCATCGACTCCGCCTCCTCCTCCCGCCGGGCCATGACCAGCGAGGATAGCGAGTTCAAGGTGTTGAACAGGAAGTGCGGATTGACCTGGTAGCGCAGTGCCCTGAGCTGCGCCTCCTGCGCGTCACGCTCGGCGCCCGCGGCACGCCGCTCAGCGGCCCGGAGACGCGTCGCGGAGCTGATCGCAATGTAGAAGCTCGCCCATGCGGCAAAGAAGAAATACCAGGTGACGAGGCCGTCGGCGATCAGCCGGAGCATGAGCTGGCGCTGGCGCTCGCTGGAAACGGGTGGCCGGTCCCTTCGAATTATCGTCGCTCCGTCGGGACCCTGCCGAACGGTCGTCCGCTCGACCAGCGGCTGGTGGACGGCGAAGGCGAGGTTGAAGGTCGAGAAGATCGCCGCCGCCGGAACGCAGGCGATGGCGGCGGCGACGATCTGGATCCTCACGCTCTCGCGCGCGGCGCGGCTCAGCACCAGATAGACGAGGAAGGTCAGGATGATCCCGATCAGGCATCCGAGCGCGCGGGAGCCGAGCCAGGCGAGGCTCTCGTCGATCAGCCAGGTGCGGATCACGATGGTCGCGAAGTAGAACAGCCAGAAGCCCAGGATCGACGCCGCCGCCAGCGGCAGATCGGGCAGGCGCCGATTGGCCCGATATTCGGTGAAGCTCTCCATCCCGCGTCCTTCTTACCCGCTCCTGCTCGGTTTTGTCGCCGGGCGCGTGCCGTTCGCAGATGGGGCAGGGCGTTTGGCAGAAAAGCCGGTGTGCTGCTCGGCCCGTGCCAGGTGCGCCGGCGGATCAACCCGAGCCACCCTGAGCTTGTTTCAGGGTCCAACTCTCCATCCGAGGGGCGGCTCGACGCCGGATGCCGGAACACGTTCGGCATGACGGGGTCGAGAAATCTGTGGAAAAGTCATTTCGGGGACGCGAAGTCGCTGAGTTCACACAATTTCTCACCAGCCGCCTGTGGCGCCAAGGTGACAGTCGTTCGGCCGTCTTACCTATGTGAACTTTTCCCATTGCCGCCCCTGCCGAAAACTGATTCATTTATGAATGGGGAGCGAGGTCTTGGTTAAGCGGCTGGTAACCGTTTGAATTGCAAGATCCGCGGGTGACAGAGTGGGAGTGGGATCATGGCGACGAATACGAAGCCGGCCGACGGTGCCCTGACTTTGGTGGAGATGAAGGAATTCGCGGGCTTCCCCGCGGCGACCCAGCGTTACATCCGCCGGTCGCTCGACGTCGGCCTCGGCCGCCGCGACGCGCTTCGGCGCTGGTCGCGGGATGTTGGCGAGGCCGCCTCGATCCGCGCCCAGGAGCGCATGTACCGGCGGCTCGACCATGTCCGCTCCAACGTCCCCGACGACAGCGGCCTCGACGAGATGGAGCCGGTGATGGGGCCCCTGGTCACCATGACCGCGTTCGACCTCGGCCAGGACCGGCTGCCCGATTTCGCGTCCTACCGTTTCCTCTACGAGCGGCTGATCGGAGCGGCGGTCCGGCCGTGGCTGCCCGGCGCCTTCTGCGCCGCCGCCGCCCTGCCGCACCTCCACCCGGAGAAGCGCCGCGCTTTGCTCCAGTCGATCAGCGAAGCCGCCGCGACCGCGCCGGGCTGGTCGAACCGCGAGCCGGTCTTCTTCCCCGAGTGGGTCGACAAGGTCGACGTCACCGTCGCGGGCTGATTCAACAAGAGATCCCGGCTTCCTCGGGTGACGGAGCGGCGGGCCTTCGGGTCCGCCGTTTTTCGTTCGGGGCGCGTCCGTCATCCCGGCGAAAGCCGGGATCTCGTGGAGACCCGCCGGGACTTCTTGACCCGAGATTTCGGCTTTCGCCGGGATGACGTTATCTCAGCCAGCCCTGCTCGCGATACCAGTCGGCGGTCTCCTTGAGGCCGGTGGGGGTCTTGACCTGGGGGCGCCAGAGGCGATCGGGCGGGCGCTTTCCGGCGGCGGCGACCCAGTCGGGGTGGCAGTAATAGCCGACCCGGTCGGCGGTGAGCTTGGCGTTGCCGCGGCGGAACAGTCGATCGAGCCCGGAGGCGAGGCGAAGCACCGGCTTAGGCAGAGCCAGGGTGAGGGCTCGTCGGCCGTAGATCCGGCCGAGCGTTCGGGCGAAATGGCGGTGCTGCCAGCCCCCCTCGCGGCCGTCGTCGGGCTCGTAGGTCTCCGCCCGGCTGTCGGCATCGTCGAGCAGGGCGAGGATCAGCCGGCACAGGTCCTCGACATGGATCACCGAGAAGCGGCCGCCGGGCGGAAGCGCGACGAGGCCGCGGCGCGCCATCTTGAACAGCTCGAACGTCTCCCGGTCGCCGGGCCCGTAGATCGCCGGCGGCCGGACGATCGTCCAGTCGAGGCCGGAGGCGGCGACCAGGCGCTCCGACCTCGCCTTCGACCAGCCGTAATTGGAGAGCTGGGGCTCGCGCGCGGCAAGCGAGGAGACGTGGACGAAGCGGCGAACACCGGCCTTGCGCGCGGAATCGATCATGTTGGCGGTGCCGCCGACATTCACCGCCTCGAAGCCGGCGCGGTTGCGGGCGTTGATCAGGCCCGCGAGGTGGATGACGGCGTCGGCGCCGGTGCACAATTTGACCAGCGTCTCGGGCCGGTCGAGCGCTCCGTCGACCCAGGCGATCTCGTCCTCCGGGGGTTTCCAGCCGCGGGTGAGGGCGCGGACGTCATAGCCTTCGGCCAAGGCGAGGCGAAGCAGGTGCGAACCGACGAAGCCGGTGCCGCCGGTGACGGCGAGGGTTCGGATCTTGGCGCGGCGGCGGGTCATGTTGGTCTAGTTCCTCCCCGGAACGGGGAGGGGGACCGCGCGCAGCGCGGTGGAGGGGTCCCGGCGCCATCGCTGCGGAGAGGTGGGCCCCCTCCACCAGCCTGCGGCTGGTCCCCCTCCCCGTTCCGGGGAGGAGCTAGAGCGGCGACCATGAGCCCGAATCTTCCTCCTCGTCGGTCTCGGCGGCCGTCACCGCCGCGATGTGCGGGAGAAGCGCATCCAGCACCGCCTCGACCCCGGCGCCGGTGACTCCGGAGAGGGGGAGGGGCCTCGCCCCCGCCTCCGCCTCGAGCTCGTCCGACAAAGCCGCGATCAGCTCGTCATCGAGCGTGTCGGACTTGTTGAGCGCGATCACCTCGGGCTTGTCGGCAAGCCCGGCGCCATAGGCTTCCAGCTCGGTGCGCACCGTGCGGTAGGTCTCCGCCACATCCTCCACCTCCGAATCGACGAGATGGAGGAGGACCCGGCACCGCTCGATATGGCCCAGGAAGCGGTCGCCGATGCCCGCGCCCTCGGCGGCGCCTTCGATCAGCCCGGGAATGTCGGCGATGACGAACTCGCGCTCGCGATGGCGGACCACTCCGAGCTTTGGATGGAGGGTGGTGAAGGGATAGGCGCCGACCTTGGCGTGGGCGTTGGTGACGGCGTTGAGGAAAGTGGACTTGCCGGCATTGGGAAGCCCGACCAGGCCGACGTCGGCGAGCAGCTTCAGCCGAAGCCACACCCACATCTCCTCGCCCGGCCAGCCGTCGCCGTGCTGGCGCGGCGCCCGGTTGGTCGCGCTCTTGAAGCTGGCATTGCCGCGGCCGCCGTCGCCGCCCTTCAGGAGCACGATGCGCTGGCCGACGCGGGTGAAGTCGGCGAGGACATGCTCCTTGTCCTCGGAGAGGATTTGAGTTCCGACCGGGACCTTGACGAGAAGATCGCCGCCGCCGGCGCCGGTGCGGTTCTGCCCCGAGCCGCCCTTGCCGCGCGGGGCGCGGAAATGCTGGGTGTAGCGGAAGTCGATGAGGGTGTTGAGGCCTTCGACCGCCTCGAAGACGACGTCGCCCCCCTTGCCGCCGTCGCCCCCGTCGGGGCCGCCATATTCGATATATTTCTCGCGCCGGAAGCTGACGGCGCCGGGGCCGCCCGCGCCGGAGCGGACGAAGATCTTGGCCTGGTCTAGGAAGTGCATGGCGGGGATGTAGGGGATAGGCTCCCCAACGTCATCCCTCAGTGACGTTCCGGGCGAGGTGGACCAGATGCCGGGTCGCGATCTGCCGCGCCTGCTCGCGCGGAAGGCCGAGCGCGCTCGCCATCGGCCCGCCCATCAGCGAATCGCCCAGAGCGGCTAGGACCAGCCAGAGCGTCGTCTCATGGACCGGGCGATCTTCGTGGCCGGCGCCGAGCTGGTCGACGAGCCGGTGGATGGCGTCGAGGATCGGGTCGAGCGCGTCGCGATTGCCCGACAGGA
Organism: Allosphingosinicella sp.; assembly: GCA_036400035.1. GTDB lineage: Bacteria > Pseudomonadota > Alphaproteobacteria > Sphingomonadales > Sphingomonadaceae > Allosphingosinicella. Next base: position 2,741 of record DASWLY010000230.1, on the reverse strand, counting down.
TCATCCAGGCGGCGAGCGCTCCGGCCCCTTCCCGGTCGAAGGCGTCGAAGGTTCGGTCCACGATCTCGCGCGGATCCGCCTCGCCCTGGCGCTCGCGCTCGACGACCCGGGCTATCTCGGCCGTCACCCGCTCGCCGATCAGCCGCGCAAGCTCGCCCTGAAGCCCGGCCGCGGAGCCGAAATGGTGGAGCAGATTGCCGTGGGTCTTGCCGATCCGGGCGCCGACCGCCTTCAGGGTCACCGCCTGCGGGCCCGATTCGATCAGCAACGAGCGCGCCGCCTCGAGCGCTGCGGCTCGGCTGTCCTCCGGGCTAAGGCGTTCACGTCCTATTGACATTTGTGTAAGTATATCGCAGGTTTCATGGACGAAGGAGATACAGCCATGGGGCGCGAAGTCACACCCTCCGATCTCACGATCACTCCGCGCGACCAGCGCTTCGGCCGCGGCGACAGCACGGAACGCTGGTGGCTGGGCGGCAACCCCTATGGCAGCGCCCTGTACGACGCGCTTTCCGTCACCTTCCCCAAGGGCGAGGCCTTCTTCGTCGAGAGCGTGCGCGCCTTCCGCGACGACGCTCCGCCCAAGCTGGCGGAGGAGATCCGGGCCTTCACCACCCAGGAGGTGATGCACAGCCGCGAGCATGTCGCCTTCAACCGCCGTGCGGTCGAGGCCGGCTACGACATCGCGCCGCTGGAGGCGCGGGTCGACTTCCGGATCGAGGAGACGAAGAGCCGACCGCCGATCGTCAACCTCGCCGCGACCATGGCGCTGGAGCATTTCACGGCCATCCTCGCCAACCAGCTGCTCGGCAATCCGCGCCATCTGAAGAATGCCGATCCCCAGTCGGCCGCGCTCTGGCGCTGGCACTCGATGGAGGAGATCGAGCATAAGGGCGTCGCCTACGACACCTGGCTGCACGCGACCCGCAACTGGCCGCGCCGCAAGCGCTGGATGGTCAAGTCGCTGGTGATGCTCAAGGTGACCAAGAACTTCTTCGTCGAGCGCACCCAGGGCGCCCTGATGCTGCTCGCCCAGGACGGGATCACGGGGCCGCGCGCCTGGGCCGGCCTGTTCTGGTACGCGATGGTCAGCCCGGGCATGTTCCGCAAGATCCTCGGCGGCTGGCTGAAATTCTTCCTGCCCGGCTTTCATCCGTGGAAGCATGACGACCGCAAGCTGATCGCCGAGGCCGAGCGCAGTCTGGAGGGCGCGTTCGCCGCGTGAGTTGCTAAGGCGGTGAGCAGGCCGCCTTCGCCTCATGCTGAACTTGTTCCAGCATCCGGTTTCGAGCCGCCAAGCGGGCGGAGAACTGGACCTGCGAAACAAGCCGAGGGTGACGGATAGGGGTCTAGCCGCATGCTCCCCCCACCCTAAGCCGCCATCGCCTCCGGGGCTACCTCCTCCTCCGAGTCGAACTCTAGCTCGAACAGGCGGCACGGCGCCATGTCGCCACGGCCGGCGCTGTAGCGCGGGACGACCCTTCCGGTGGGGCGGAAGCCGAGCTTCTCCAGCACCCGCCCCGAAGCAGGATTGTCGAGGAAGTGGCCTGAGCCGAGACGCTTGAGGCGCAGGCCGTGGCGGGCGGTGGCGAGGACGGCTCGGCCCGCCTCGGTGGCGTAGCCGCGGCCCCAATGCTCCCGCGCAATCCAGTAGCCGAATTCGAGCTCGCCGGAAGGGTGGCGGCCGAAGCCGATCGCTCCGACCAACTCTGGCGACCCGTTGGTGCAGAGGAAGATGAGCAGCGACGGCTCGGAGGCGCGGCGTTCGGTCGCCAGAAAGGCCTCGGCGTCGCCGGGCCGGTAGGGCCAGGGGGCGGTGGCGAGGTTGCGGACGATCCGCTCGTCGGCGATCGCCTCGAACAAAGCCGGGGCGTCCTGGGTCCAGCCGGGCCTCAGCAGCAGTCTTTGGGTCCTCACGAACATCGTCTCGTCCTCCCTTGGCCGTCGCCGCCCTGGCACCCCTGGGTTTCAGGCCGGCGACACTTTTCGAGGGAGAAACGAAAAAAGGAGAGAAACCCGGCGGCTCCTCTCCCTCGAATTCGGTTCTCTATTGAGACCTGGAGCCGCCCCTCCTGGGGACGGCCCTTCCTCGGCTCGTCCCTATTCCGCTGCTTCGGTCGCTTGCGGCATGTCGACGCAGACGAACTTGCGGCCGAGCTTCCCGTCGCGAAACGAGACTCGTCCGTCGGTAAGCGCAAAGAGGGTGTGATCCTTGCCGATGCCGACGTTCGCGCCCGGATACCAGCGGGTCCCGCGCTGACGCACGATGATGTTGCCCGCGAGCACGGTCTCGCCGCCGAACTTCTTGACGCCCAGACGCCGGCCCGCGCTGTCGCGACCGTTGCGTGAGGATCCGCCTGCTTTCTTATGTGCCATGACTAAGCTCTATATCTCTTTCAGGTTTATGCGTCTTTATCAGCGGCGGGCTTCTTAGGGGAAGCCTTTTTCTTCGCCGGAACCGGGCTGTCGACCATCTCGCTCTCGGCGCCGTCCACCTTGAGCGGAGCCTGGGGCTGCGGCTCGGCGGCGGCCGGAGCCTCCGGAGCGCCGGAATCTTCCGGGGCCTTCTTCGCCTTCGGCGGCTTGGCCGGAGCCTCGGCGGCGGGCGCCTCGGCGGCCGGAGCGGCGGCGGGAGCCTCGGTGGCCGGAGCCGCGGCGACGGCGGCGGGAGCCTCCTCTGCCGGCTTCTCGGCCTTCTCGTCGCCGATCGCGGTGATCCTCAGGATCGTGTGCTGCTGGCG
>DASWLY010000229.1:0-10658 GCA_036400035.1 Allosphingosinicella sp. | reverse complement strand
GAGGCGGAAGCGGCCCGAGCCAGCATCGGCGTCGGCCTCAGGGACCCCTTCGCGGCGAACAACCTGGAGGGATAGGAACGGCCGGTTTTGGCCGAAGGCGGGCAGTCTGCTTTCAGGTCTCGGAAGGGGACGTCCGCGACTCTTCGTTGCACGGCAATCTAGGTCAGACGTCCAGCAGTTCGCGCTCCAGGATAAGTACTACTTCAATCGTCTGCCCGACTTGCCCAATCCAGCGGGATCAGAGCGCGCCCTGATGACCGGGTCCAACGCTCCCGCGTGGCTGCCACGTAGCGCGGATCGTCGGCGAAGTAGGCGTGCTCAATAAGTATAACCTGTAGGCCTTTTCGTCGAGCGGTCTCGGCGAAAAGGAAGTCGATGTGCTTGCGCATTGCTTGCACGTCTTCATCCTCCTCGCCTCCGGATATCTCCGTCTCGTCCGCTTCTTCGCCACTTTGCGGAAAGTATGGTCGACTGATCTGGTCGAGCACGAGCAAGCCTGGGACGGGTGCGTTCACGGTCTCGAAGTAGCGCTGCAGCGCGAAAGACAGCGCGATGTGGATGGCGAGGTAGTTCTGGTCCGAGCCGACGTCGGGCAAGCGCAACACCGCGCCGCTGCCCGCCTCGACCACCGTGATCTCCGGCCGACGGGACGAGAAGTCGAGCTCGGATCCGATGCAGGGCGCCACCGTCGGCAACTCCGCGAAGGCTTCCGATGCGAACTGCGAAATCTTAGCCTCGGCCCGGCGGAGCTTGATCTCCTTCGCCTCGCGATCCACCCGCGCTTCGAGCTCCGCGATCTCGGCACGCAGCACGCCGAGATCGCGAGTCGCCTGGCGCGGCTCGTCGACGCTGGCTTCGAGAAAGAAGGACATGCGGCCGAGGAGATGGGCCCGAAGCTGCCCGAGATCGGCTAGCCGGCGAGTGTCTTCGCTCTGCCGGAGCCAACTCTGGATTTGGTCGTCGATCCGGCGCAGCTCGGCGTTTAGACGGCCTATCTGCTCCTCCAGCTCCCCGTCGTACTCCACTAGGCGCGGCTTGACCCGTTCGACCGCGACGCTCTCGGCCCGCACCTTCGTCAACGTCTCCTGCAGGGCTGCGGCCGTCTCGCGACCCCGATCAGACGGCGCATCGCAGACCGGGCATACTCCCACTGTCCCGTCGAGATGCAGGTGCTCGGCGAGCAAGAGCTTGGCCCGCTGTCGGGCCACCGTGCCTTCAAAGCCAGTCGCCTCCCGAAGCGCCGTGCGCGTCGCCTGCGACCGGCGGCGCAACGTGCTAATCTCGCCCAGGATCTCACGACGCCGACGATTCAGCGTCCCAAGCTCGCCCTCGCTCGGATACGCGCTCGCCTGCAGCTCGGTTCTCGACAAGGTCTTCAGTTGAGCAAGTAGAGCCGCCTCGGAGGTCTCGGTGGTCGGTGGCGGCGCCATCTCCAATCGCCGCGCCTCATCGAGCAAGCTGGTCGCCCGCTGCTTCAGCAACGTCTCGGCCACGGCTCGAGAGCGCTCCCGCGCTGCCTCCTTCTCGAGCGCGCGCTGCAGTTGCTTCAGGCGCCGCTCGTCAATCGCACTTCCCTCGTCGGTGGCGCGCAGGAAGTAGGGCATCGCCGCGACGATGTCCCTCGCCTTGTCCGCCTTCTCAAGACCGTGCAGGAGCGTGGATTCGCTGTAGATCACCTCCTTAGTCACAAACATGTAGGGTGTGACGTGCCGCACCGTGGCGCGGCCGCGCGCGCCGTACGCGTCCGGTTCGCCGCCTAGGTCTCCGATCCCGAACGCTCGCTCGATGAAGGCCTTGGCTGCATCCAGCGTGGTCGCGCCGTCGAACGAGCCGACGCTGTCGGGCAACGGAAGGCCTCGACCGGCAGCGGTGAACATGCGGGTGCTGGTTGCCTGACCGACGGGCGGAATGATGCGCCCGACAATCATCTCCGCGTCGCCCGAAACCCACTTCACGCCCACCGCGACGCTGCGCCTCCGCACGTGGGCCGGCAGCTCGCACTTGCCCGACCCCAGGCAGTAGTCGATGGCTTTGATGAGGGTCGATTTGCCCGTGCCGGACGCACCGGTGATGATGTTCAGGCTGTCAGGCGCGAAACGGACGTCGCGCCGCTGATCGGACACGCCGATGAAGAAGATCGTGTCGATGTTCCAGCGTGTCATACGGTCAATCCCATTATATCGAACACCGACCGGGTAGAGCCGGCGGCCGCGAACCAATGCCCGAGACGCGCGGCGCGCTTGATCGCTTGAGCCGGCTCGTCCCCGAGCGCAGCGATCGCGCTCGCCTTCAGCTTTCTATCACCGAGCTGCAGGCGGGCGCCCTCACCGATCGCGATCACCCGCGTGAAGCAAGCAAAGCGGATCGCGTCTGTGACGATGTCGAGCGAGGCGTTCACACGATGGGCGAGTCCAATCTGAACCTGCGGACTGCGCTCCAGCCATTCGAGCAGGCCGGTGTTCTTGTTGGTTTTATCGAACGCATCGGCAAGCTCGGTGGACAGCGCAATGGGGAGCGCCAAATAGGCGACCGGGGTTTCCGCCCCGTCCGGACAAGCAGCCAGGTAAGCCTTGGCGAACTCGACGAGTGCGGCCGCCCCGAAGGCTGGGTTCGTCTCAGCGTAGACGTCGTGGGCGCCCCTCACGACTCGCCCCTTAGTAGCGTCTGGTAGTCGGGATGCCATCCCACCTGCAGGTTGATCGCGAGCACTTGATAGCTACCGCGAATGTAATAGGGTGCGCTCCAACCGACCGCGATAGGCTGCACCGACATGTGCGCCTCGTTATGCGTCCATCGCAGCAGCTTCAGGCCAGACGCGCACCGCCCATTGTCGTCGAGTCCGGCACAAGCGTCGGTCATCTCATCGTGGCGGTCAGACCAGTGTTCCCGCAGCACGTGATCGTAGGCGGTAATCGTTGCCTTCATCGCCGGGTTGTCGGCCGCCCACCGCCCCCTCTGTTCGCGCGCCTTCCACTCCTCTCGGATCGCCCGCTTCAGGTCGAACGGTTTGCCTTTGACCAGCTCGATCTGGCGGGCGAGCATGCTGTCCGGCTGGTAGTCGTTTGGCGGGCCGAGCGTCTCGAACTCAGGCACGAGCTTGTCCTGCTCGAGGTCCGCTACGATGGTCATGATCTGACTCTGCAGCTCGGCGCGCGTGATCACGCGATCACGCTCCCCGCAGAGCGAGTAGACGACCTGCCGATCCCACCATTCGACCAGCCGCTTCGCCACGGCCGCGCGATATTCGGGAAGGACGAGGTAGAAGTGGCCGGCGATCTCGACCTCGATCTCCGCGACCGTCGGGCTATCCGGTTTGATCGCCGCACGGCGAAGCAGGTTCAGCCGCTCGGCTTCGGACAGATCCAGGAAAGCGCGACACCCCTGCACCCGATCACCGAATGGCAGCTTCTGGCCTGCCTTCTTGGCAGCATCTCGAGCTTCGATCACGCGCTCCGCCTCTTGGTTCATTGCCGTAACCAATTCAGCGCGATCGGCGTCATCGTCCGCCAGTACCTTGAGTGGGCTGTCGGCCGGGATTGACCCCACCGCGATTAGGTGGAGCTTGGTCTCGGCCAACGTAAGCGACGGCAGGGCGTCGATCCAAACCTTCATCGTCTTCCAGATTGCTCGCGACTTCAGCGTAACCGGTGGTGGCTTCGCGCTGATCGAGTGCTTCAGCTGATACAGCAGCGTCTGGCCCTCGGCCTTCAGCTCGACGTCGTCCAGCCGCTCCACGCTGACCGCCGCATCGTCGGTGGCGAGCATGACAAGGGTACGCAAGGCGTAGAAGGACTGGTATTGAAAGCCGAGCGCAGAAGCCTCAGCGGCGTGCATCACGCTCGACTCATCCCGATCCATACGGCCGCACTCTTGGTTGACTGCCCCCAGCCCTTGATCGCCTTTAGGTTACGAAATCGCAAGGTTCGTTTCGATCGGAGCAGACTTCGAAAGCGAAGTTGATCTGCCCAGGCGCCATCTCGCCATCGCAAAACCACCTTCAAGGCGCTAGCGCTTTGTTGATGTATAAGCAGACCATCTGCTTTTGGTCGGCTCGGATGACCCTACAAGTGACCGCAATTGGCGCGTAGCCGCTATTCGAGATTTACGAAATCTGCTGAAACATATCGGAGCGGCGGGCCGGGAGGGGCAGGCATTTCGAGCCCGAAGGACCCCTTCGCGGCGAACAATCCGGAGGGGTGAGCCGGGAGGGTCGCCCCGTCATTGCGAGCGAAGCGATGCAATCCAGCGCTGCCTCGGCGGCCGCTGGATTGCTTCGTCGCTATGCTCCTCGCAATGACGGTTGCTCAATCCACCAGCCGCTGGGTGGCGTAGACATATTCCATGGCGAGGCGGCGGGCGGTTTCGGGCAGGTTGGCGGCGGCGGCGTGGCCGCCTTCCATGTTCTCGTAATAATAATAAGGATGGCCGAGCTCGGCGAGGCGGGCCGCGGCCTTGCGGCCGTGGACGGGAGTCACCCGGTCGTCGGCGGTGGAGCTGTGGAGGAAGGGCATCGGGTATTTCACCCCGCGGGCCAGCTTCTGGTAGGGCGAATAGCCCTCCAGCCAGGCGCGCTGCTCGGGTTTGCGCGGATCGCCATATTCGCTGATCCAGGACGCGCCCGAGCCGATCAAATGGTAGCGCAGCATGTCGAACAGCGGGACCTGGACGATCGCGGCGTTGAACAGCTCCGGCCGCTGGGTGATCGCCGTTCCGACGAGCAGCCCGCCCTGGCTTCCCCCGATCACGCCGAGCCGGCGCGGCGAGGTGACCTTGCGGCGGATCAGATCCTCCGCCACGGCAATATAATCGTCCCAGGTCCGCTGCTTGTTCGCGCCCTGCGCCGACTGATGCCATTGCGGACCGAATTCGCCGCCCCCGCGCAGGTTGGCGACCACATAGGCGTTGCCCGCCTCAAGCCACAGGCGCCCCATGGTGCCGGAATAACCGGGGAGCTGGTTTACCTGGAACCCGCCATAAGCGTTGAGCAGGGTGGGCGTCGAACCGTCTGATTTCATGGTTCGCGGCCGGACCAGGAAATAAGGGATCCTGGTTCCGTCGCGGGAGGTCGCTTCGAGCTGCTCGACGACGTGGCGCGAGGCGTCGAACCTCGCCGGAGTCGCCTTGACGGTCTCCAGCTTGCCGCTGGCGGCGTCGTAGAACCACAAGCTGTTGGGAGTCAGATAGTCGGTGACCGAGAACATCGCCTGGTCCTCGGTATCCGAGGCCGTGGCGATGCCGACGGTGGCGTTGCGCGGCAGGGCGATCTCCTTCGACCGCCATTTGCCGCCGGCATAATCGTAGTCGAAGGCGCGGCCGCGGACATTGTCGAGCAGGTTGACGAGCAGCCGGCCCTTCGTGGTCGCGATGCCGCTCAGCGTCTGGCGCGGGCCGGGCGCGAAGACGAGGCTGGGCCGCGCCGTGCGCGGATCGCGCTTCCATTCCTCCAGATCGTAGGAAATGAGGGAATCGGTCGCGAAGCGCAGGCCGCCGGGCGCCTGCCAGGCCTGGCTCAGCTGCACCAGGAGCCGGCCGTCGACGATTCCGGACAGGTTCGCCCGATCGGGAAGGTTGAGGGGCACGTTGCCCTTCGGGCGGATGAGCGTGAAGCGGGTCTGCCGCGCCCCGATGTTGCGATAGCCGACAAGCCCGTGCGCCCGGCCCGCATTGTCGCGAAGGACGAAGGCCCCGGCGCCGACGTCGCCGGGCTCGCCGCGGAACACCTCCACCGCCTGGTCCAGGGTCTGGCCCCGGCGCAGGCGCTTGGCGACGAGCGGATAGCCGGATTCGGTCATGGTCCCCGGGCCCCAGTCGCGGCCGACGATCACGCTGTCCTCGTCGTCCCACGAGGCGGACTGCTTGCCCTCGGGCAGCGAGAAGCCGCCGTCGACGAAGCGCCGCTCGCTGATGTCGAATTCGCGAACCACGTTCGCGTCGCGCCCGCCATCCGAAAGCAGGACGAGGCAGCGGTCATAGGCCGGCTCGAGGCACTGCATCCCCTGATACACCCACGACTTGCCTTCCGCCTTGGCGAGCGCGTCGACGTCGAGCACCGTCTCCCAGGCCGGCCGGGCCGTCCGGTAGCTGGCCAATGTGGTCCGGCGCAGCAGGCCGCGGACGTTGGTCTCGTCCTGCCAGAAATTGAAGAGGCCGTTGGGGCGCATCTGGACGAACGGAATGCGGTCCTTCGCCTGCAGCACCTCCAGCGCCCGGTCGTAGAGGCCCTGGTAGCGCCGGTCCGACTGGAAGGACTTGAGCGTCCGTTCGCTCTCGGCCTTCGCCCAGCCCAGCGCCTTTTCGCCCCGTACGTCCTCGAGCCATTGATGCGGATCGGCCGAGTCCTGCGCCGATGCCGTTCCTGTTATTGCCGTCATCAAGATCGCCGCCGTCATCGTTCTGAAAAACAAGGTCATTCGAGTCTCCGGGCCCAAGGTGCGGATAGGCTAGTCTTGGCGGGAGGCGTGAACAAGCGCCCGATCTTGCTCGATCGGGGCCCTTTTTCTCTCCCGTCATCCCGGCGAAAGCCGGGACCTCATGGGCCCGGCGGGTCTCCACCAGATCCCGGCTTTCGCCGGGATGACGGAAGGCCCGGCGGGTCTCCACCAGATCCCGGCTTTCGCCGGGATGACGGAAGGCCCGGCGGGTCTCCACCAGATCCCGGCTTTCGCCGGGATGACGGAGGAGCGGGTCTCCACGAGGTCCCGGCTTTCGCCGGGATGACGGAAGGCCCGGCGGGTCTCCACCAGATCCCGGCTTTCGCCGGGATGACGGGGGAGCGGGTCTCCCCGAGATCCCGGCTTTCGCCGGGATGACGGGAAGAGCCCCACTACCCCCTTGGCTCGGGGAGGTAGCCTTCGTCGATCCAGTCGGAGAAGCGGGTGATCTTGGCCTCGAACTTCATCTTGACCTTGCCGGTGGCACCGTGGCGCTGCTTGGCGATGATAAGCTCGGCGAGGCCGTAGACGCGGTTCATCTCCTCCTGCCACTTCGGGAACTCGGCATGGTCGTCGCCGGGATTCTTGTTGGCGAGATAATATTCCTCGCGGTAGACGAACCAGACCATGTCGGCGTCCTGCTCGATCGAGCCGGATTCCCTCAGGTCCGAAAGCTGCGGCCTCTTGTCCTCGCGCTGCTCGACCGCTCGGCTGAGCTGGGAGAGGGCGAGGACCGGGACGTTCAGCTCCTTGGCGAGGGTCTTGAGGCCCCGCGAAATCTCGGAAATCTCGTTGACCCGGTTCTCGTTGCCGCCCTTGCCCGTTCCCTGGAGCAGCTGGAGATAGTCGACGACCACCAGGCCGATGCCGCGCTGGCGCTTCAGCCGGCGGGCGCGGGTGCGCAGCGCCGCGATGGTCAGCCCGGCGGTGTCGTCGATGTAGAGGGGCAAATTCTCAAGATCGGCCGCGGCCCGGGCGAGGTTGCGGAAATCCTGCTGGCTGATCTTGCCCATGCGCAGATTCTCCGAGCTGATCCCGGATTGCTCGGCGAGGATTCGGGTGGCGAGCTGGTCGGCCGACATTTCGAGGCTGAAGAAGGCGACCGGAGCGCCCGCCGATTTCTCCGGGGCGATCCCGTCCTCGACCGTGTCGCGGATGAAGCGCTGGGCGGTGTTGAAGGCGAGGTTGGTGGCCAGCGCCGTCTTGCCCATGCCCGGGCGCCCGGCGAGGATGACGAGATCGCTGTGGTGGAGGCCGCCCGTCTTGGCGTTGATCGTCTCGAGCCCGGTGGTGATTCCGGAAAGGCCGCCGCCGGTGTTGAGCGCCTTTTCGGCCATCTGGACGGCCATCCGGGTGGCCTCGGCGAAGCTCTTGACCGTGCCCTCGCCGCCGCCTTCCTCGGCGACCCGGTAGAGCGCGCTCTCCGCCGCCTCGATCTGGCCCTTGGGATCGACCTCCTCGCTGGTGTCGAGCGCCTGCTCGACCATGTCGCGGCCCACTCCGATCAGCGCCCGGAGCAAAGCGAGCTCGTAGATCTGCTCGGCGAAATCGCGCGCGCCGATGATCGCGGCGCCGCTTCCGGTGAGCTGGGCGAGATAGGAGGGGCCGCCAAGCTCCTTCATCTCCTCGTCGGCCTCGAACAAGGGCCGAAGCGTCACCGGCGAGGCGATCATGTTGCGGTCGATGAGCTTCAGTATCTGCTCGTAGATACGGGCGTGGAGCGGCTCGTGGAAATGGTCGGGCCGAAGCTTGAGCTGGATGTCCTCGGCGAGCCGGTTGTCGATCATCAAGGCGCCCAGCAAGGCGGCCTCCGCCTCCACGTTCTGGGGGAGGGCGGACGATTCGGGCGCCGGCGCGGCGGGGAGACGGAGGATGTTTTCGGCCATGGCGGGCTTGTACGCTCGGCCGGCGGGAAGGAGTAGCCCAAGCAGGCGAATTCCGGGAGCGCTTGTGTGGACGCTTTGTGGACGAATCCGGCGCCCTCCGTCATCCCGGCGAAAGCCGGGATCTCAGGACGAGAAGTCTCGGCGGGCCTCCCCGGGATCCCGGCTTCCGCCGGGATGACGGAGGGGCGGGCCTCCCCGAGGTCCCGGCTTTCGCCGGGATGACGAGGGGCGGGTCTCCGCGAGATCCCGGCTTTCACCGGGATGACGAGGGGCGGGTCTCCCAGGGATCCCGGCTTTGGCCGGGATGACGGAGGGGCGGGTCTCCCAGGGATCCCGGCTTTCGCCGGGATGACGAGGGGCGGGATGACGATGACACGGCCCCCCGCCCCCGCTACACGCGCCCCATGGCCGACCCGCGGATCATCGACATCGAGCTGGACGAGCATACGATCATCCGCCGAAGCGACGATATCGAGCGCGAGCGCAAGGTCGCCATCTTCGACCTGCTCGAGGCGAACAGCTTCAAGCCGGCCGGGCATGAGGGGCCGTTCCGGATCCTGCTCAGGATGGAGGACAACAGCCTCGCCATCGATCTCAAGGACGAGGCGGGCGAGCCGCTGGAGACCGTCCGGCTCGGCCTGACCCGATTCAAGCGGCCGGTCAGGGACTATTTCGCGATCTGCGAGACCTATTTCAAAACCGTCCGCTCCGATTCGCCCAAGGGGCTGGAGACGATCGACATGGCCCGGCGGGGCTTGCACAACGAGGCCGCCGAGCTCCTCCGCGAATGCCTCGCCGGCAAGATCGAGATGGACTTCGACACCGCGAGGCGGCTGTTCACGCTGATCTGCGTGCTTCACATCAAGTGAGGCTTGCCCCCTCTCGTCATTCCGGCGAAAGCCGGAATTTGGGGAGACCCGCCGAGACTTCTCGACCCGAGATCCCGGCTTTCGCCGGGATGACGAGGGGCCGGGATGACGGGGAAAAGCCGGGACGACGGGGAAACAGCATGAGCATCATGTCCGACAAGTGGATCCGCGCCCAGGCGCTCGAGAACGGAATGATCGAGCCGTTCGTCGACGGCCAGAAGCGCGAGGGGACGATCAGCTACGGGCTGTCGAGCTACGGCTACGACGCCCGCGTCTCGGATGAGTTCAAGTTGTTCACCAACGTCGACAACGCCATCGTCGACCCGAAGGACTTCAAGGCGAACAGCTTCGTCGACCGCAAGACGGACGTGTGCATCATTCCGCCCAACAGCTTCGCCCTCGCCCGGACGGTCGAATATTTCCGGGTGCCGCGCGACGTGCTCGTCATCTGCCTCGGTAAATCGACCTATGCGCGCTGCGGGATCATCGTCAACGTGACCCCGCTGGAGCCGGGCTGGGAAGGGCACGTCACGCTCGAATTCTCGAACACGACGCCCCTTCCCGCCAAGGTCTACGCCAACGAAGGCGCCTGCCAGTTCCTGTTCCTGCAGGGCAACGAGCCCTGCGAGGTCAGCTATGCCGACCGGGCCGGCAAATATATGGGCCAGCGCGGAGTCACCCTGCCCAAGCTGTAGACTGGTACCGTCATCCCGGCGGAAGCCGGGATCCCGGGGAGACCCGCCGAGCCTTCTTGTCCCGAGGTCCCGGCTTTCGGGTTCCCATCAAAGTACTACTTTGATGGGGCCCTCCCGGGACGACGGTGGCCTCCCGAGACCTTACTGCTGCTCGTTCTGGAACTTCTTCCATTCCGCGCGGGTGAGGCAGAGCTTCTCCCGCTTCATGCGCGTGGCGCTGTTGGGGAAGGAGCGGCAGGTCCTCTTCTCCAGCTTTTCCCCGCCGCCGCCGCCGGCGTCCGCCGCGGCGACCTGACGGTTCTGGTTCTGGCTCTTGGCCGCGAAGGCCGGCGTGCCCGCGACCATCGCCAGCGCGGCCGTCGACGCGAAAATCATCCTGATGCTCATCCACTCTCTCCTCGTGGTCTTCATCCCTGACAAGAGAGTAAGCGGTGCCCGCCGCGGCGCCTATGGGCGCGCGGGTCGCCGGCAGAAGCGTGGCGGCGGTTGGTCGAAAAGGCGGGATCGGGAGGGGGGATTCGGCTCGGCTGAACCCCTCTCCCTGCAGGGGAGAGGGAGGGGCCCGCCCGGCGTAGCCGGGTGGGAGGGTGAGGGCATTTCTGCCTCCGCCCTTGCCCTCACCCTGGTTCGCTTCGCGAACCTGTCCCTCTCCCCTGCAGGGAGAGGGAGTCTACCGCCCGCGATGGCGGATGTTGGCGGGGCGGCCGCGGCGGCCCTGGGGCCGGGGGCGGTCCTCGCCGCCGCGGCGCCCGTCCCGGCGGGGGCCGCCGCCCGGCC
>DASWLY010000228.1:0-7047 GCA_036400035.1 Allosphingosinicella sp. | reverse complement strand
GAGCGGAGGTGGTTCGAGCTGAGCTTGATCCTCCTGCACAGTGATGAGGCTGCGTTAGCCAAGGCCGATCAGGAGCAGGAGACGAACGCCCTGGGTCGCGCCCGCTCGATGTCTCCCCAAGCTCTGGCGGCCTTGAGGGCCGGCAGGGGTTCCCTGTTTGCGGAGCTGTCGGATTGGCTGCTGATCCGGCAGCGGCGGACGGCCCGGCTCCTGCCCGGCATCGCGGCCGATCCATACCTCTCCAAGGTGTTCGCCGGGCTTGCCGCGGGAGAACCTGCGGGGGCCGTGTAGCCGGGGAGGTTGCCTCCACCAGATGGAACTTCAGGCAGATGGAAGTTCATTTTCAGTGACTTAGCTTGCCCTGCCCCCTACTGGGCCGACGTGGAAAGCCGGGTCGTGGTGACTGGTGGGGCAGAGCCGAACTCTGCGAGGCCCGGCTAGGCTTGGGCCGTCTCTGCGGGGCCGCATCGTCGTCCCTTATGAGGCGGCCCAGGTTGACAAGCAGGGGAAGGGGTACGTCGGTGGTTGGATGCAATGTCAGGCAGGGAGGCCGCCTCGCCTCGAACAGGCAGCGGGGCTTAGGAAGGGCGGCCAGGGCGAGAGTGCTGGGGCTGATCTTCGGGAGCGCCGAGGCGGCGCACAGGTAGCCCGCGGGTCACCCAGGACCTCCCTGCGCGGCGCTCTGGTGGCCGTCGAAACAAAGCAGGGCAGCGTCCCCGGAAGGCCAAACCCACGAGACCGCCCATCCGGACATCAGGCGGGGGCCTCCTTCGCCTTCTTCGGCCCCAGGGCCCGGTAGACGCTGGCAAGGCCAATACCCATCCGCGCGGCGATCTCAGGGGGCTTCAGGCCCTCCTTGGCGAGCGCCGACACCCGCGCCTTGTCTATCTTGGGAGGGCGGCCCCGATACAGCTCCGGGTGAGCCGTGCGGGCCGCCTGTATCCCCTCCCGGCGCCGCTCTCGCTTCAGGTCGTCCTCAAACACGGCACAGGTCCGGATCGCCTCCCTGACGGCTTCCCAGCCGCCTTCAGTGGAGTCGACGACCCCTTGCTCCAGGCATCGCAGACCCACCCGCTTCGCGGCCAGAGTATCCAGCAGCCGGTTCAGCTCGGTCAGGTCCTTGGCGAAGCGGGCTAGGCGGGTAACGACCAAGACGTCCCCCTCCCGCATTGATCCCAGGGCCGATTGCAGCTCTGGGCGCTCCGAGGAACGGAGACCGCCCCCCTCGGAGTACAGCCGCTCACACCCGGCTCCCCTGAGGCTCTCCTTCTGGGCCTCTAGGGGTTGGCTCAGTGAGCTTCGCGCATATCCAACTCGCATTGACGTCTCCCGTCCAAAGTGATGGCGATCCCCGTCTCGCCGGTAGCCCGAAGGCTACGCGGCTAAGAGGGTCGCAACGCGGGCGCGGACACCCTGTACACGCTCGGTGCGAGCGATAGGGAGGCCTTCCGTGACCCAGGCTGGGGCGGCGATCCCGGCATAGGCGGCGCTCCGGCGGCGCGAGGCTCCTTTCGCATCGAACAGGCGGGCCACTCTCAGGCGGGCGGCGGTCGGGCGGCCAAGGAGTAGGGAGTCGACCCGGTCGCGGGCGGAGGTGGCAAGGCGGCCGGCATTGGTGGTGTTCAGCATGGATTTTCTCCTTTGAGTCATTTAACCCTTATGAGAATACCTATCAAAAAGGTGCTGTCAACCCTATTGAGAAAATAAATGCACAAATCGGCACGATCCCGAGGCACGACTGCGCTAAGTGTCTATAATACCTAGACTGAAATCCCACTCAACGAGCCATCAGGGAGCGGCGGCGGGGGCCGTGCGACCCCCAAGGCACCCAAGGCACCTGCGGGAACCTATGCTGTTGACGGGGAGGAGGAGCGCCCCGCGAGCCCTTCGGACAGGCAGGGAGCCTGCGCGCGAGGGAAAGGAGGGGAGAGACCCCCACAGCTTCCCAAGGGAACCGGAACAGGCTGCCGATGGAAGGGAGGAGCGGCAAAGGCGCGGCGCTTGGCGAAAGGGGAAGCCCTGCCTGCCGTTGAAGCGCCCGGCACCCCCGGCCCCCAAACAGGGGCAGGAAGCGCCGCCAGATAGCACCGAGGGGCAGGAGGGGAGGGGGGTGTCTTTCCAGAGCCGGCCCTTGCCCGTCGACCCCCTACCCCCATGGGGGGGAACTCGACGCGGCGACGAGTACGTATGCCGCTTCGCAATTTTGCATTGAAACTAATCGACCCCCTCAGGTCCACCCGCCGGTCGAGTAGAGGCGCCGAGCAAGGTCTCCCCGGCTCATCCGCTGCTTGTTGCAGCGGCGGCAGCAGTAGAACAGGCCGTCCTTTTTGCTCCGATCTCGCCCGAACCGCTGGTGCGGAAGGATCAAGCAGCACTGGTTGCACCGCTTATGCCCGGCCGGTGCCAGGGTGCCGGGGGGAGTCCTTACAGGCATGGCGTCTCCTGGCCCTCTGGGAGGCCGTTGGGAGTTGATGGGAGGCCCTTGGTGCCCGAGTGGGGGCGAGGGCCGGTGAGGCTCTGCTGGCCCCTACAGGGCCTCCTGGGGTTCCCTGAAGATGAACCAGGCGCGACGTGGGGGACGCAGGCCGCTCGCGACCTCCTCCTCCTTAGGTATCTCCCCCTCCAATAGTGCGGGCTGGTCGCCGGCCGAAGGGGAAATGGGGCTGATGGAGGGACCGGCCGGCGTCGAAGCCAGCGCAGTCCCTCCCGGCCGTCTACAGGTCAGGCGAGGTGAGCCCGAAGGACGCCACATCCTGCCGCGCCCGATCCTTGGCCTCCTTTTCGGGGAGCCCCTGGTCGAGGTAGTCCTTGAAGGCCTGATAGCCCTCGCGGTTGGCGGCGTACTTCCCACCCTTCTCTTCCATGATCGCCCTGGCCGGTTCGTTGAACTCGGCCATGGTCTCGATGACCATCTGCCGGCGTTGCTCTAGCTCGGGTAGGCTCTGGAAGTAGGGGTCGGCGAACAGCTCCGCCAGCGCCTGCTTCATCGTCCAGCCTTGGCTGTTCTGGGCCTCGTTGCCGCGGATGCGGCGGAGTCCCGACAGCTCGGCGCTCGTCAGTGCGAACCCGCGGGGGTCGGCTTTCCGGAGCGTCTGGATGTCGATGCCCATATCGCGGAGCTTCTCCGTTACCGGGTCGGTGTTGGAGCTGCCGATGGCGATGCCGAGCTTGCGGCCGTCCACGACGTTCCCCAGCGGGTCGATCCGTTCGCTCATGTGAAGGCCGCCCCCAGGGATGGCCCTGAGGATCGTGTCGACCCAGCCGATTGCCTCAGGGGCACCGGCGCCGGTGGCGGAGCGGGCCGAGTCAGTCACCAAGCGGGAGGTTCCCGACGCAGGGATAAGACGGGAGGTGACACCCTGGGCGAGCTTGTCCAGCCGTCCCGCTGCGTCCCCTTCCTCCTTGGCGAACAAGATCTGCATCACGTCGCGCAGCCCGGTCAGGTAGCTCTTCTCCAGGACCGAGTCCCGGATCGACAACCACGCGGTCTGAAGGGCGGCCGTGAAGCCGGTCTCGGCGTCGTATTCAGTGCCTTGGCGGTAGCCGTCCCTAACGGACTGACCCAGAAACCCACCAAGGGCCAACGTTAGAGAGAACGGGTCGAGCCGGCCCATCTCGACATAGGCGCCGCCGGGGAAGTTGAGCCGGTTCGGCGGACCCGAGTCGAGGTTGGCGCTGTTGTTCCAGCCGCCATTGGTCAGGGTCAGGCCGCCAGAGACGCCGAGCAGCATCCCGAGCTTGATACCCATCATGCCCGCTTCCATCTGCGCCTTGACGATCTCCGCTTCTGGCCCACCTCGGGCGAGCGCGTCGGCCACCTCCTTCGAGGCTTTACCCCAGGGGGTGTAGGAGACCAGACCGCGCTCGAAGAGGCGGATCGGCGTGCGGATGTAGGGGAGCAGGATGCCCTCCACTTGACCGAGACCGGCCGCGAGGTCGATGCCGGCGGCGAACTTCGCCGAGAGCTGACCGAAGCCGGTCTGAGGGCCATCCATGAACAGCGTTCGGTCAGCCTCTAGGTCAACCTCCTGGTCTCTGCGGAGGACGAAGGCGTCGTCGGCGTCCAGCTCCTCGCCCTTGAGGAGTTTCGCTTCCACCCTGTCGAGGATGTCCGAGGGCGGTAGCTCGGCCAGCTCCTCCGCCCGTCGCTGCGCGTGGGCCAGCATCTGGTCAGGCGGAAGGTCGAGGTCGAGTGCCTCGCGGATGGCGTGGCGAGCCGTGAGGGCGTAGGTCTCCTTCAGGCGGATGAACTCGCGCCCCCAATCGTCCAGGGCGCCCGTGAACAGCTTCATGGAAGCGCCACCGAGGGCGTCCAGGGTGTTCGCGACGACCGCGCCAGCCTTAGCCGCGTGATAGGCGAGGTTCCCCAGGGCACCGCCGGAAAGCCGCTCGGCCTGCTTGGTCTCGAAGGCTTCCAGGTTGGTGAACACCATCCTCGGCTTCGCCTCGAACTCGCGAAGGTCGGGCGGCCGATAACCGTTCTCCAACATCGTCGCCTGCTTCAGACGGGCCTTGCTCGCGACAGAGCCTCGGCCCCACCCAACGGCGGCGATGTTCTCGACCGCGCTCCATGCCTCCCACTTGATCCGTGCGGTCATGGCGGCGAGGCCTTCGCGGTGAGCCGTCCAGTAGACCCGGCGGGCGGCTGCCAGCTCGAAGCGCAGCGCAAGCGACTCGTCGGCCTTGTGAGCCTTGGCGAAGCTCCGCGCCGCGAGGCGGCGAGCGATACCGTTCCTGAAGAGATCGTGACCAACCACCGAGATGGCGTTGAAGATGCCGGTCGCGGGAGTCAGGGCGTTCGACTTCAGGAACATCGAGACCGAGTTGGTCGTCCGCCTCCAGGCCGAGAAGTCCTTGGCGCGTTGAGCGTCCAGCAGAACCTCCTCGATCTTGGAGATGTCGCTGGCGGTCCGCAGGCTGCCGAGGAGGTCCTTCAGGTCGCCGTCGCTCAGGTGGCGGATCGCTCCGTCCACACGCGCCCGT
The DNA here is from genome assembly GCA_036400035.1 of Allosphingosinicella sp. Lineage (GTDB taxonomy): Bacteria > Pseudomonadota > Alphaproteobacteria > Sphingomonadales > Sphingomonadaceae > Allosphingosinicella. The sequence continues at coordinate 2,064 of DASWLY010000228.1, read as the reverse complement.
AGCTGGTCGAGGGTGGGGATTTCGATCAGGTCGTCGGAGACATCATCGACGAGTAGCTTGCCGGGGTTCCTCAATGCACCCAGGGCTCGGCCGGCGTTGCCGACGGTTCCTTGGGCATAGGCGAGGATGTGGGCCGATTTCGACAGCACCTCCGCCAGCTCCTCGCGTGCCGAGGTGTCGCCCCGCAGGATGCGGGGGAGGAACTTGTCCTTGGCCCGAACAAACTGGACGCCCGCGAGCATGATGGCGTGCTGGGCGAGGCGCGAGTTGATGACACTCTTCCTCGACTCCTCGAAGGCCGCCTGGAGGTCGTCCATCACCAAACCCTCGCGGAGCTGGCGGGTGACTGCGTCGTTGATCGAATCCAGCGGCGCCGCGGCCGAGGTGCCTGCCTTCTTCCGGATCATCTCGGCCGCCTCTTCGAGCAGCTCAACAGCGTTCATGCCCGTGGCCGAGGTGATTTGCTGATCGGAGAGGTCCATGCCCAAGAGGGACCGGAAGTGGGGGTCATCGATCACGGAGCCGTTCAGCTCCGCCTGATCGAGCCGCCGTGCGATGCTCTCGGCTTCGGCGGCCGACAGCCGTCCGATCCGCTGGGTCAAAGCCGCTCGGGCTGCCCCCGGATCGCCCAGAAGCTCCCGAAGGGACACCAAGGCACCGTCCTCTAGGACGTCGTCGGCCGCGCCCGTGATGGCGTTGACACGACCGGCGGTGGCGGGCGGGGCGTCGGGGGAGAGGGTACGGGAGCCGGTAGCAGCCTCGGCGCCATCGTCCCCAAGACCAGCGGCGCGGTTCGTGGTCGGGATGAGGCCGGGATCGCTTCCCTGGCGGAAGTAAGCGGCCACCCGGCGCGACCCTGCCCTGGCAGCCGGGGCGATGACGCCACCCAGGACATAGCCGCCAGCGGCACCCAGGGCAGCCCCAAGGCCCGCGCCGCCCATGGGATCCATCAGATCCCCGTCGGCGCTTCCGGAGCCGTACAGGGCCCCTTCCGCGGCGCCGGTGAGGGCCAGTGGCGCGAGAGAGGCCGCCCTGGCAGCGCGCATACTGCCTCCCGCACGGAGAACGGAGCGCCCGGCCCTGAGGCCCGCGCCTGCCTTCGCGGTTATGCCAAACGGGGCCAGGGCGCCGGCAACTTGGCCGGTCGTGTACCAGCCAAAATGATCCTCCTGCGCGTTGTCCATGATCTCGCGATTGTGGCGAAGCGCCTCCTCATAGGGGATGCCGCGGACGATGCTGTCGAGGCCTGCTCCCATCTCGTCGAGGTAGCCGAAGGTGACGGTGTCGGTCAGGCCGTAGGCGAAGGCGCCCGCCGCGTCCGTCCGCATCCGGCTGGAACCCTCACGGGCCGGCCTTCGGCGAGTCTCAGAGGCGACACGCTCGTCCTGCCGCTTCATCTGTTCGTCGAAATAACTGCTCATGAGGGTTCCTTGGGGTTAGCGGTGGTAGGCGCGGATGTAGCGGTCGGTCAGGACCCTCTCCGCGTCGGAGTAGCCCTTGGCTGGGTCGTAGCCGCGGTCGGTGGCAGCGCGGCCGATGAAGACCCGCTGACGGTCGACCTCTTGCTTGATGGTCCGGATGGCGCTCTCGCGGCGCGGACCTCTCAGCCTCGGAGGCAGGCGGCGAACCATCTGCTGCTCCAGGAGGTCGAAGTCGTCCATCGCCTTCACATAGGCGGGGCTGCGCTCACGCATCTCCGCGACGGCGCCCAGCTCAGCCCGCACGGCTCCGATTACCGTTTGACGTTCGGACGGATCGTCGATCCCGGCCGCGACGTCGATCAGGAGCTGGTTCGCTTGCGATACGGAACGTGCCCCCGTGTAGACGGGGCCGAGCATTGATTGGATGCGGCGCTCGGTGCTGGCCTTGGCCCTCCGGCCGGCTTCGGCCTCGACCTCGGCGGACAGCCGCTCGGCCCGGCTCTCGGCGCGGTCGGCATCGGCGCGGAGCATGTTGACGAACCGAGCGGCCTGATCGGCCCCGAGGTCCCCCTTCAGGCGAGCCTCTTGGATTTCAGAGGCCGTCGGGTAGTCTCCGATCCCGCTGAAGCGATCAAGGAGAAGG
>DASWLY010000227.1:0-1693 GCA_036400035.1 Allosphingosinicella sp. | reverse complement strand
GCTGGTTCTCGTCGAGCATGAAAACGGCCAGCTGAGGGATGCCACCTTGTCCGCGGTGACGGCGGCCTCGAAGCTGGGCGAGGTTCACCTGCTCGTCGTCGGCGAGGGCGTCGACGCCGTCGCCCAGGCGGCGGCGAAGATCGCCGGAGTCGGCAAGGTCCATGTCGCCGACGATTCCGCTTATGCGCACGCGCTGGCGGAGAATGTCGCGCCGCTGGTGGTCGAGCTGATGAGTCACCATGACGCGTTCGTCGTCCCTTCGACGACGACCGGCAAGAACGTAGCGCCGCGAGTCGCCGCTTTGCTCGACGTGATGCAGATCAGCGACGTGCTGTCGGTCGAGGGCGAGGACACGTTCACCCGGCCGATCTACGCCGGCAACGCCATCGCCACGGTGAGGTCGTCCGATGCCAAGAAGGTGATCACCGTGCGCGGCACCGCGTTCGAGAAAGCCGCGGCCGAGGGCGGATCCGGGACGATCGAAGCGGTGGCGAGCGGCGGCGACAAGGGGCTGTCGAGCTTCGTCGGCGCCCAGATCGCCACGAGCGAGCGGCCGGAGCTGACCAGCGCCAAGATCATCGTCTCGGGCGGGCGTGCGCTCGGATCCTCGGAGCAGTTCCACGCCTTGATCGACCCGCTCGCCGACAAGCTCGGAGCCGCCGTCGGCGCCAGCCGCGCCGCGGTCGACGCGGGCTATGCTCCCAACGACTACCAGGTGGGGCAGACCGGCAAGATCGTCGCCCCCGAAGTCTATGTTGCGGTCGGCATCTCGGGCGCGATCCAGCACCTCGCCGGGATGAAGGACAGCAAGCTGATCGTCGCCATCAACAAGGACGAGGACGCCCCGATCTTCCAGGTCGCCGACCTTGGCCTGGTCGGCGACCTGTTCAAGCTGGTGCCGGAGCTGACCGAGAAGCTTTAGCTTCCCTCGTCATTGCGAGGAGCGAAGCGACGAAGCAATGACGGGCGGGTCAGAAGCCTGACAGGAATGCCGCGACGGTCCCGCCCAAGGCGTCCACGGCATAGCCGCCTTCCATCACCACCAGCGTGGGCAGGGCGAGCGAGGCGACCCGGCGGGCGACTGGGGCGTAGTCGGCGGTCTCCAGCGCGAACGAGCAGATCGGATCGCCGGCGAAAGTGTCGGCGCCGAACGAGCAGATGAGGAGGCCGGGGCCGAAGCCGGCGATCGCCTCCAGCGCCCGATCGAGAGCGGCTTCATAGTCGCGCATCCCGGTCCCTCGCGGCAGCGGCAGGTTGAGGGTCGCGCCCTCCCCTTCGCCGATGCCACGCTCGTCGGCATGGCCCCAGAAGAAGGGGAAATCGGTGCGCGGATCGGCGTGGATCGAGGCGAAGAAGATGTCGCCGCGTTCGAGGAAGATGTCCTGGGTGCCGTTGCCGTGATGGTAGTCGACATCGAGGATCGCCACCCGGCCGACTCCCGCCGCCCGAGCCCCCTCGGCCGCGACGGCGGCGTTGTTGAGGTAGCAATAGCCGCCCGTATAATCGGCGCCGGCATGGTGGCCGGGCGGGCGGCAGAGCGCGAAGGCGGAGCGCTCCCCGGCCACCACCGCGTCGAGCCCCGACAGCGCGGTCTGAGCGGACCAATAGGCGCTGTCCCAGGTCCCCTCCGCGATCGGGGTCGAGGCATCCATGCTGAAGCGGCCGAGGCGGGCGTCGATCCGGTCGAGATCGA
>DASWLY010000226.1:0-3900 GCA_036400035.1 Allosphingosinicella sp. | reverse complement strand
CCACGGCGAGCAGCCAGAGGGCGACGGCACGGGGCCTGGGCAAGGGAGGGGCGGCGGGACTGGCCATGGCGCGCGATATGGTCGCCGGGCCGTTGAAAGCCAATGCAACTTTTTTAGGAATGTTATGTTGTATCTTCACGGCTACGAGATTATAGAAAGTGCCGTCAGGAGAACGGCGAGTCTATGTTCGCGAAGGTGGGAGCAAACGGATCGATGGACCGGGTGGCGATTGCGCTGTCCGGGCTTTGTATCGTCCATTGCCTGGCCAGCGCCATATTCGTCGCCATGCTCGCCTCGGCCGGCGGGCTTCTGCTCGATCCGATGATCCATGAAGTGGGCCTGGTCTTCGCGATCGGCCTGGGAATGCTCGCGCTCGGCCGCGGCATCTTCGATCACGGCTTCATGATGCCTTCCGCCGTGGGCGGCCTCGGCCTCGGCGTCATGGCCGGGTCGCTCGGCCTCCATGGGGACAGCATGGGCACGGTCTTCACGGTCGTCGGGGTCGCGATCCTCGCTTTGGGCCACGATCTCAACCGCCGCGCGGTGATCTGAATTCCGTCGTCCCAGCGAAGGCTGGGACCCCGGCGGGTGAAAAGCGCCGCGTTCCTCACCCCCTGGGGCCCCAGCCTTCGCTGGGGCGACGAGTGATCGCCCCTCCCTTGTTCGGCCCTCCCTTGTTCCGGCCCCGCGAAAGCCTTACCTTGCGCCCATGGCGCATCACCATCACCACGAGGCGCATGAGGGCGCTTCCCTCATGCAGGCCGCGCAAAGCTCGATGGAGAAATCGGGCGAGCAATGGACTCAGATGCGGTCCGCCGTGTTCGAGGCTCTGGCCGGGTTCGACCGTCCCGCTTCCGCCTACGACATCGCCGACAAGGTCAGCCAGTCGCAAGGCCGGCGGGTGGCTGCGAACAGCGTCTACCGGATCCTCGATCTCTTCGTCGGCGCCAACCTCGCCCGCCGGGTCGAGAGCGCCAACGCCTATATCGCCAACGACCATCCCGATTGCCTGCACGACTGCATCTTCCTGATCTGCGACACGTGCGGAAACACCACCCATCTCGACGACGACAAGCTGTCGGGCGGCGTTCGCGCGGCGGCGACCCAAGCCGGCTTCACCCCCGACCGGCCGGTGATCGAGGTCAGGGGAACGTGCCCCGATTGTAAGACGGCCTAGGCTGCGAACGATGCAGGCGGCGGCGGATTTTCAGGCGGTCGCGTGAACGGGACCCGACTGGCGGAGCAACCTTCCAGTCATCCAGGAGATTATAATATCCTGCTTTCGGCGGCCGCTGCGCCGCCTTGGGGCCGGCCTATGATGTCTTGGGTGCAAGAGAACAGGGATCGGCTCGGATCGGGCGCGGGAGTCGCGTTGCTCCACGCTTTGCTCGCCTACCTCCTCCTGACCGGCCTCGGCTTCAGCCCGGCCGATGCACTTCCCGACGCCCTCAAGATCTTCGAAGTGGTCGAGGAGCCGCCGCCCCCTCCGGCCATACCGGCGAAGCCGGACGTCGAGCCCAGGACGCGCAAGGCCAAGCCGAAGGATGCCGAGGGTGCCGCGTCGCCGGCCAACCTGCGCAATACGCCGACCCAGATCGTCGCGCCGCCGCCGGAGATCCGTTTACCGGTACCGCCGCCGATCCCCGCCGCGCCCGTGGCGGGCCAGGGGACCGCGGAGGCCGCCGGCGCGGCCGCGGTGCCGGGCCCCGGCACCGGCAGCGGCGGCATCGGCAACGGCCTCGGCAGCGGCCTGTTCGGCAACGGTACGGGCGGCGGCGGCGGTGGCGGCCGAGGCACCCGCGCGCGCTGGCTCAGCGGCAGCATCGACGGCTCCGATTATCCGGACGGTCTCTACCGGGCGCGAGTCGGCGGGACCGTCCATCTGCGCTTCACCGTCGCTCCGAACGGCCGCATAAGCGACTGCGCGGTCACCCGCTCGAGCGGCAGCCGCGAGCTCGATAACGTCACCTGCCGGCTCATCGTCCGGCGTTTCCGCTACCGCCCCGCGCGCAACGCCGAGGGCAATCCGATCGCGTCGACCGTCGTCGGCGAGCATGAGTGGGAGGTCGCCCCCGAGCCGCCGGTGAAGTGGATCGAGCCGGATATCGAGGAGCCCGACGACGGGCGGTGACCGGCGGCCCTGCGCGGCTCCTGCACGACTTCCTCATTCGACAGCGCGTTCGCTTTGGAGTAGCGGAGCCTCGCTACAGGGACCATATCGCCGCCCATGACCGAACGCCCGCAAACCCCCTTGCTCGACACCGCCGGAACCCCCGCGGAGCTTCGCCGGCTGAAGCCGGCCCAGCTTCGCCAGCTCGCCGACGAGCTTCGCGCCGAAACCATCTCCGCCGTGTCCGTCACCGGAGGCCATCTCGGCGCCGGGCTAGGCGTGGTCGAGCTGACCGTCGCCCTCCATTACGTCTTCGACACGCCGGCCGACAGGCTGATCTGGGACGTCGGCCATCAGGCCTATCCGCACAAGATATTGACCGGGCGCCGCGACCGAATCCGCACCCTTCGGCAGGGCGGCGGCCTCTCCGGCTTCACGCGGCGCTCCGAGAGCGAATATGATCCCTTCGGCGCCGCGCACAGCTCGACCTCCATCTCCGCCGCGCTCGGATTCGCCGTCGCCAACAAGCTCGCCGACAAGCCCGGCCGGGCGATCGCGGTGATCGGCGACGGCGCGATGTCCGCGGGCATGGCCTATGAGGCGATGAACAATGCCCAGGTGGCGGGCAACCGGCTGGTCGTCATCCTGAACGACAACGACATGTCGATCGCGCCTCCGGTCGGCGGGCTTTCGCACTATCTCGCCCGCCTGGTGTCGTCGCCCAAATATCTCACGCTCCGCCACCTCGCCCAGCGGGTCGCCCGCAAGCTGCCCAAGCGCCTTCACGTCATGGCCCGGCGGTGGGAGGAATATTCGCGCGGCTTCTGGACCGGCGGCACTCTCTTCGAGGAGCTCGGCTTCTATTATGTCGGCCCGGTAGACGGCCATAATGTGGAGCAGCTCGTCCAGATCCTGGAGAATGTCCGCGACGCCGACGAAGGACCGATGCTGGTCCATGTCGTCACCAAGAAGGGCAAGGGCTACGGCCCGGCCGAAGCCGCGGCCGACAAATATCACGGCGTCCAGAAGTTCGACGTCATCTCCGGCGAGCAGGCCAAGGCGGAGCCCGGCCCGCCCAGCTACACCGCCGTCTTCGCCAAGGCTCTCACCGCCGAAGCGGAGCGCGACGACAAGGTGGTGGCGATCACCGCGGCGATGCCCTCGGGCACCGGGCTCGACAAGTTCTGCGCCCGCTTCCCCGACCGGATGTTCGACGTCGGAATCGCCGAGCAGCACGGCGTCACCTTCGCCGCCGGCCTCGCCGCGCAGGGCTATCGCCCCTTCGTCGCCATCTATTCGACCTTCCTCCAGCGCGCCTACGACCAGGTCGTCCACGACGTCGCCATCCAGAACCTGCCGGTGCGCTTCGCGATGGACCGCGCCGGGCTGGTCGGCGCCGACGGCGCCACCCACGCCGGCAGCTTCGACCTGGCCTATCTGTGCACGCTTCCCAACTTCGTGGTGATGGCGGCGGCCGACGAGGCCGAGATGGTCCACATGGTCCACACCATGGCGCTCCACGACGACGGGCCGATCGCGCTTCGCTACCCGCGCGGCAACGGCCTCGGAGTGCCGATGGCCGAGGTGCCGGAGCGGCTCGAGATCGGCAAGGGCCGGATCGTCCGCGAAGGCAAGAAGGTGGCGATCCTCTCGCTCGGCACCCGGCTGGAGGAGGCGCTCAAGGCCGCCGACGCCCTCGAAGGGCGAGGCCTCTCGACCACCGTCGCCGACTTGCGCTTCGCCAAGCCGCTCGACGAGGCGCTGATCCGCCGCCTCCTCACCAGCCACGA
>DASWLY010000225.1:0-9354 GCA_036400035.1 Allosphingosinicella sp. | reverse complement strand
ATAGCGGCGGCGGGGACGGGGAGGGAAGCGCTTTCGGCCCCTGCCGTGGGTCACCGGCGTCCGCAATGGCGGGAAGCTGACATCGCCCACCCTGAGCGCTAGATTCCAGGAATGGGCTTAAGTCGCATTCCGGGAGAGGGGCAGTGGGCGCCGTGGAGCCCTTCGGAGGTAGCCGAAAGGCTTGCTCCTTGCTCGGCGGCGTGGGGAATCGCCGGAGGCTGGGCGCTCGACCTGTGGCGGGGACAACCATCCCGGCCGCACGGAGACATCGAAATCGCGGTTTCGTCCGTCGCGCTGGGCACGGTCGCGGAATGTCTGCGCGATCACGTCCTTTTCGCGGCCAGCCGAGGCACGCTTTCAGAATTCCGGCCGGGAGAGGCCGTGCAGGCACACCAGTTCTGGGTTCTGGACCCGGCGGCTGGCAAATGGCGGCTCGATGTCATGACGGACCCGGGAAACGAATCGTGCTGGGTCTATCGTAGAGATCATCGCATAGCCGTGCCGCGTCGGGAGATGCTGGGCCGTTCGCCGGCCGGGATCCCCTACCTTCGTCCTCACGCGGTGTTGTTGTTCAAGGCCAAGGATCCCCGGCCCAAAGACGAGTTCGACTTTGCCTGCTCAGTGCCGAACCTCACTTCCGGCGAACGAGGCTGGCTGGCCCGAGCGATTGCGTTGGCTCATCCCCAAAGTCCCTGGACCAACGTTCTGATGCCGGACGGGAGCGATAGCGTTTGAGGGCACCCGCCCGCGCCTTGACCGTGTTAGTGAAGCAATGCACCGTCCACTCGACTGGAGGGTGAGATGTCGGATCCGTACGGCCTAGGCCTGCGTCAGAAAATAGTCCGGCTGGAGACGCCGAACCCGCGATGGGCCGAGGCTTTCGAAACGGAGGCCGCACGGATCGCGGCGGCGCTCCGGCCGTTCGGCGCTAGCATCGAGCATTGCGGCAGCACGAGCGTGCCGGGCATTCCCGCCAAGCCCATCATCGACATCCTGATCGGAATAGCCGCTCCGGTGGATGTGGCCGCTCTCGCCGCCGCTCTTGCCACGATCGGGTACGAGCACGCGACCTGGGCCGGCGTTCCGGGGCACGAGGTCTTCGGAAAAGGGGACCCGCGCACGCATCTCCTCCATGTCGTTCCAAACGAGGAGGACGCCTGGACTCGCATGCTCGCCTTTCGGGACGCCTTGCGATCCGATCCGGCGCTTGCCGCCGAATATGCGTCGCTGAAGCAGGAACTCGCAATGCGTTTCCCGGACGACCGCTCCACGTACACCGACGGCAAGAGCGCGTTCGTGGCGCGCGTGCTCGCGGCTTGTTCGCCCGCCCGTCACCCTTGACACTTGCCGGCCGGCGGCGTGAGGGCGCACCATGGACCAGGCCATTCCCGTCTCCACTATCGCTCACCTCATCCAGCTTGCGATCGCCCCGGTCTTCCTGCTCGCCGGGATCGCGGGGATCCTCAACGTGCTGGCGCAGCGCCTCGCCCGGATCGTCGACCGGGGCCGAAGCCTTGAGCGCGATTTCGTGTCGTTCGACGAAGCCACGCGGGAGCGCGCCAGCGAGGAGCTGCTCATCATCATCCGGCGGATGCGGATCGTGAACCTCGCCATCACCGCCTGCACGGCAAGCGCCCTGTTCGTCTGCCTCGTCGTCGCCATCCTGTTCATCGCCGACCTGGCGCAGATACCCTTCGCGCGGCTGATCGCCGTCCTCTTCATCATCGCCATGGGACTGCTGATCGTCGGCCTCATATTCTTCCTGGCCGAAATCCGGCTCGCCGCGCGCTTCGTCAGCATCCGCCACGATCTGCTGCCGCTGCCGGGGCGCCGTCCGGCCGACTGATCCGCTTGCGCGAAGCTGAAAACCGGTTCAACTTCGCGGCGGGGAGAGCGAATGGCGACTCTGGGCGGGACCTCGGCAACGGCGAACGGCGACAAGGAGCCGCGCACCGAGCGCGGCCGGAAGACGCTTCGGCGCCTGATCGAGGCGGCCGCGGCCGAGTTCGGCGAACGGGGCTTCCATGAGGCGGCGATCACCGGCATCACCCGCCGCGCGGGAGTCGCGCTCGGGACCTTCTACACCTATTTCGAAAGCAAGGAGGAGGTGTTCCGGGCCCTCGTCCTCGACATGAGCCGGGCCACCCGCGCCCATGTCGCGGAGGCGGTGAAGGGCGCGCCCGATCGGCTGGCGGCCGAGCGGATCGGCCTGGAGGCGTTCATCGCCTTTACCCGAAAGCACCCTGAGCTCTACCGGATCATCGAGGAGGCCCAGTTCATCGCCCACGACGTCTACCGCGCCCATTATCTGAGCTTCGCCGACGCCTATCGCCGAAACCTCGCCGGCGCCCGCGAGCGCGGCGAGATCGCCGACGGCGGGCATGGCGAGCGCGAGGACGAGGCGAGGGCCTGGGCTCTGATCGGAATGAGCGTCTTCCTGGGAATGCGCTACGGCCTTTGGGATTCGGATCTCAGCCCCGGCGAGGTCGCGGACATCGCCATCGAGCTCGTCTCCGAAGGCCTGAGCAAGAGGTGATGTCCGCCGGCCTTCCCGATCTGATTGCCCGCCGGGCCGAGCTGACTGGTCACTCGGTCGCGCTGGAGGAGATCGCGACCGGCCGCTCCCTCACTTATGCGCAGCTCGACGAGCGCTCCGCGCGGGTGGCGACCTTGCTCGAGGCGCGCGGAGTCGGCGCCGGCGACCGGGTAGCGATCCTCTGCCGCAACCGGCTCGCCTTCTTCGAGGCGCTGTTCGCCTGCGCCCGCCTGGGCGCGATCCTCGTGCCTCTGAACTGGCGGATGCCCCCCGCCGAGCTCGACCCGTTGCTCGCCCATGCCGACCCGCGCCTGCTCCTCCATGGCGGCGAGGATTCGCCTGTCGTCCGCCGTCTCGCCGCGCCGCCGCCGGCCCTCGACCTCGACGGCGGCTACGAAGCGCTGGTCGAGGACTTCGCGCCGCGCCAGCGCCGCGAACCCTGGCCGGCCGAGGGCATCTGGTACCTGCTCTACACTTCGGGGACGACCGGACGGCCCAAGGGGGTGATCTACACCTACAAGATGGCGCTCGCGAACCTGGTCAATATCGGCACCGCCATCGGCCTCGGCGCCGCCGACACGACCTTGAGCTTCCTCCCCCATTTCCACACCGCCGGCATCAACCTCCACGCTCTGCCGACGCTCCTCCAGGGCGGCCGGGTCCTGCTCCTTCCCGGCTTCGATGCCGAGGCGGTCGTCCGGCTGCTCGAGACCCGGCGGCTCGACACCTTCTTCGCGGTGCCGACCGTCTACCAGGCGCTTGTCGATCATCCCCGCTTCGCCGGGCTGCCGCTCGGCCACGTCCGTCACTGGGGGTGCGGCGGCGCCCCTCTGCCCGACGCCCTCGCCCGCCGTTGCCGCGACCTGGGCCTCCGGGTCTGCAACGGAATGGGCATGACCGAGACCGGGCCCACCGCCTTCCTCGCCTCGCCCGCGGATGCCTGGGAGCGGATCGGCTCGGTCGGCAAGCCGCAGCTCCTCGTAGGCGTCCGGATCGTCGGCGAGGACGGGGCCGACGTCGCGGGCGGCGAGGTCGGCGACCTGTTGTTCGCCGGCCCGGCGGTGACGCCGGGCTATTGGAACGATGCGGAGGCGACCCGAGCCGCCTTCACCGCCGACGGCTGGCTCAAGTCGGGCGACCTCGCCCGCCGCGATTCCGACGGCTTCTACTGGGTGGCGGGGCGGCGGAAGGAGATGTTCATCTCCGGCGGCGAGAACGTCTATCCCGCCGAGATCGAGAATGTGCTCGCCGGCCACCCGGCGGTGGCGGAGGCCGCGGTGGTCGCGGCGCCCGACCCGCGCTGGGGCGAGGTCGGATGCGCCTTCGTCCGCCTGGCCGGGGACCGCCCGGCGCCGCCCGCGACGGAGCTCGAAGCCTTCTGCCGGGCCCGCCTCGCCGCCTACAAGGTGCCGGCGAGCTTCGAATATGTCGACGATTTCCCCCGGACGGCGGCGGGCAAGGTGCAGAAACACCTGCTGACCTGCTCGCCCCCGCCGGCCAGATCCCCCCGAGAATCGGCTTTGGCATGAAAAAACCCCCTCTCCCGCGGGTGAAGCGGGAGAGGGGGCTTTCGAAAACGCCGTTAGGGCAGGAAGTCGGTCTGGGTCAGCGGCCCGCCGGTGACGGTGAGCTGGATGACCAGATCGGCGGCTCCGTCGCCGTTGGTGTCGCCCTCGACGAACCAGGAGCCTCCATTCTCAAAGGCGCGAAGCTGCCCGGCCGAGCCGCTGAACGCGTTCGAGCCGATGAAGCTGAAGGCCTGGTTGCCCTCGACGAGCGTGTTGGCGTCGATCCTGGTGAGATCCAGCCTGTCCGTCCCGGCGGCGAAGTCGAGGATGTGGTCCATCGACGCGGCGGTCGATTCGTCGCTCTTGTGGAAGAGGAACGTATCGGCTCCGCCGCCGCCGGTGAGGCTGTCGGCGCCGAAATTGCCGTGGATCTGATCGGCCTGGCCGCCACCCTTGAGAGTGTCGGAGGCCGCGCCGCCGAACAGGCGAAGGATCCCGTCGCTCTCCTGGCTTCCGTCGAGCACCATCGTCTCGCTCGCAAGCAGGCCCGTGCCGTTGATCGTCAGCGTCTGCCCCGCTCCGACGAGAGCGTCGGAAAGGGTGATGTTGTAATCGAACTCGGTGCCGCCGCCGCGCGCATGGCGCTCGTCCGTCGCCGAGGACAGGGTCAGATTCTCGATGCTGGTGAAGAGGCCGGTATAGCCCGGGGCGTTGAAGTCGATCGTGTAGTTGCCGCGAAGGAACATGCCGTCATAGCCCGCGCCGCCATTGACCGTGTCGCCGCTCGCGAACCGCCCCGCTTCCGCGAAGAAGAAGATGTCGTTGCCGAGGCCGCCGGTCAGCGTGTCCATCCCCTTGCCGCCGTAGATGACGAACTTCGCGTCCGTCTCCGCGGAGCCGTTGAAGGTGAAATCCTCTCCGGCGAGCAGGGCCGACCCGTTGATCTTGACCTGCAGTCCGGCCGCGAAATTCGAGTCGGCGGTGGTGATGGAATAATCGTAGCGGTTCGTGCCGGGCTCGCCCAGGAGGGTGTTGCTGCCGCCGAAAAGCGAGATGCCTTCGATCTCGGTGACGTTCCCGGTCAGGACGAGATTGCCGTAGGCGCCCTGCAGAACCAGGGTGTCGACATCGGCGCCGCCGCGGACGACGTCGCCGGAGTCGAGCGTTCCGCCGAAGTAGAAAACGTCGTTGCCCGACCCGCCCAGGACGGTGTCGTTGCCGCCGCCGAACCACGTGTACAGGAAGTCGTTGCCGCCATTGCCCTCGAGACGATTGTCGGCCGCGTTGCCGGTCAGCTTGTCGTTGCCGCTGCCGCTGGACGCATTCTCGATCGTAGCGCCGTTGGCGATGGTGAAGCCGCCGTGGATGCCGGTGGCGTAGGACATCCATCCGGCGCCGCCATATTCATATTTGAGAGTCGCGGGGCGCAGATCGATAACGGTGTCCCTGGCGCCGCTATAGGTGATCTGATCGACCCCTCCGGCATCCCAGATCGACGAATAGAAGGTGCTCTGGCCCACATAATAGCCGTCGCGAGCCGACGCCTGATTGGTGGCGTCGTGTTGGGCCGGCTGCCCGGTAGCGGAATCGATATAGACCCCCCACTCGTTCACGTCTTTCAGGACGTAGGTGTCGTTGCCGGTGGCCCAATCCTCGTTGACGCCATATTTGTCCTGGATGACCGCGATGTCGAGCGCCATCAAGCTGCCGAGCCAGCCATAGCCCTCGTTGGTTGTCTCGGGCTGGCCGTAGGGCGACTTTTCCCACCCGTCATTGTAGGACATCATCGTGTTGACGCCCTGGTTGAGGTCGAACGCTCCGGCCCCGCCATCATCGCCGGGGACGCCGCTGGTCACGACTCCCTGCATGACGCTCGAGCCGCCGCCGGTGTCGTGCGGGTGCGCGAGGCCCATGCCATGGCCGAATTCGTGGATCAAAGTGACGAAGGAGAAGCCGCCCTGCTGAAGCATCTGGGCGTTCCAGCGCTCGTCGGCGGAATTGAACTGGGCGACGCCCTCGTCGCCATTATCGGGCGGGTTCATCGACCCAAGCAGAGAAATGCCCGGCCCCGGCGTACCCGGATAGGACCAGTAGAAGAAATCGGCGTCGAAGTCGTCATCCACTCCGGCGGCATATTGGACGCCGGCCTCGGGCCCCAATGGGCCGGGCTTGTACTTGATATTCGGGTCGCGCTCGTAGAGGCCGGTCTCCACATTCAATGTATAATTGGAGACATAGACGACGTCGGCGACCTTGGAGAATTCGGCCGCGGCGGTCAGCAGGGCCTGGATTTCGTACTGATACGGATTCTGGGCGGTGACCTGAAACGGAATGGTCGAATCGGCATTCGCATAAACGTCGCCCTCTCCGGCGAAATAGATGTAGATGACGTTCTTGCCCGGGAAGCCGAGGGCGTTGCCCTCGACGGTGGCCGGATTCGCCGCCGGTTGACCGGTCGGCCGCGGGCCTTCCATGCCGTCCGGATTGCGCACCGAGACATGCTCGCGGTTGACCATGACGCCGCCCCAGTCGATCGAGTGGAGCGGGCTCGAAATGTCATATTGCGTGGTATAGACGGTTCCGGTCGCGGTCTTGGCGAAAATCTCGTAATCGCCGGCGAAGTCCCCGACCCCGTCGCCGGTATTGTCGTAGGACGTGGCATTGACGTAGTAGGTGCCCGTATACGTCGCCTCGAACGTCATGAGCGCATCGAGCCCCGACGGCGTGTTCGGCCCGCCGCCATCCGCGATCGACAGCAGATTGCCGGCAGAATCGTAGATTTCGAGATAGGCGTCGGCGAGCGGGACGCCGTTGCCCTCCGCGCCCGGAATGCCGCCGGCATAGGCATATTGACCGAACTGGTAGATTCCGCCGGCCGTCAGCGTGACCGCGAACCAGTCACTGTCGCCGGGGATGTCGGACGCCGCTATGACGTGGTTGCCATCGACCACCAGCGTACCGGTGGTGTTCCTGTCCGGCGTATAGACGTCGATGAGGGCGGTCGGGCCGGGGACGTTCCAGGCCGACTCGACCGGCTCGTAGTTGCCTGGCGTGGCGAGGGAGGTCGAGGTCACAGCGACGGAGCCGCCGCCGTCACCCGCAAAGGCGTTGCCGAGCTTCACGGCCGCCATCTGAAGCAGCTGAAGGTCGTAGGGCGCGAGTTCGCCCGCGCTGGCGGCGGCGACATTCGCCAGCGCGCCCCTCGCGCCGACATGCGCTACGGTGTCCTCGGTGGATGAAGAGCGGGACCGCAGCCCCTTCATTGCGCAATAATAGCACATCGGCAAAAACTCCCTGGATTAATTCTGGTTTGAACGGGGGCGGGACGGCGCCATTGCCGCGACCACCGGGACCGGGTGCGGCTTCAAGCCTGGAGCTCGTGATTTTCGGAACGGATCGGTCGGAATGAGGGACGGCCAAAGGCGCGCGCGAAACGCCTGCCGGAGCAGAGAAGCAACACGGGTTGCAACGCGCGATCGAACCCCAATTCTCGCCTTTCGAACAGCTTAGTGGGTAAGCAAGCCGTTAACGTATGATGAAACACATGTCTAGGCTGTGCGTTCCGAATTTGCCGGGAACCTGTTGTAACTACGTAGGTAATTTGGTCGCAAGCTGAGTCGGGGAGGGGGAGCCCGGATCGTCTTCGAGGCCCGCTCACGCCCGCCCCGCTTGATCCGGACGGCGATTGCCGCCAGCCTGGCTTTGGCGCTCGAACCCTCGATGCGCCGTCGCCGGAGCTTTGCCGATGAAGCTTGCCTGTTCCGCCATTTTCGCTTCCCTGGCCCTTGCCGGGTGCGTGCCGACGATGAAGATGCGGGAGGGCCCGGAACGGGAGCGCCTCGTCGCGCTCGTCCGGCAATTCTGCGCCGCCGAGCAAAGCGCGGACCCCGACGACACCGCCCCGTTGCTGGTGGCCTCGCTGCGCGACATGCTCGAGCGCCGAGCCGCTTCCGGCGGCGCCGGGAAGCCCTTGACCTCCGGAGACCCGAAGGCCGCATGTGAGCCCGGCCGCACCTGGTATCTGGGCGGTTCGCGTCAATTCGCGGAAGTCCGGATGGGGGATCGAAGCGACAGGCTGGACCTGTGGCGGGCGGATCAGGGGCGGATCGGGGATATCCTCTACGGGCGCAAGCGCCGGGTCGGGGGGCGCGGTTTCGGCAGCCTCAGGAGCGAGTTGATCGCCGCGGTGGGCGAGCGATCCGCCGCCGCCCCGCCGCCGCCGCCTGCGCTTCCCGACCCCGCCTGCCAGCCCGTGGGCTGGAACTTCGCCTTCGTCGGCACCGACACGAACGTCTATCGCCAGGGGGCCGCCGTTCGGGTGACCCCGATGATCGACCGAATGCCGTCCGGGACCGTCGAGATCCCGCTCAGATGCACGAGCGGCTGGCGAGTCACCGGGCCCGCCACTCTCGGCGCGGACCGGACCGTCGTCACCATCGCTCCCGATGCCCAGCCCGGCGCGATCGTCGCGGTCGCCTTCCGGCACGCCGGCAAGCCCGTCGAGCTGCAATTCCGAGTGGTCGCCAAGGATGCGACCGTGCTGACCGGGCGCTACACTCAGCAGAGCCTGGAAGGCTGCGCCGCGCACGAGCCGGTTCGCGAGCTCGAATTCCAGCCGGAGAATCGCTTCTCCGTCACATTCCTGCCGTTCGAGAGCTACCGGGATTATTGGGGCGCCTACGCCTTCGATTCCGCCACTGGTAAGCTTCGGCTGACGGTGGAGGGCGGCAATTTCGTCCCGTCCTACCTCGACCTGGAAGGCGAGGCCGAGCTCAGCGCCGGACGGCTGCGCCTGAAGGACATGTTCCTCGGCAGCCGCGACGACCGGCCGCAATCGGGCTGCACCTACGTCTTCTGAATATAAGCCCTTCGGACCCACATGCACACAGACGGGAAGAGCGAGTGAACCAGCAGGAAAAGCTTGCCCGGGCGCAGGGCGTGGAGGAGGGCCTCGCCATGGCTTTGGACATCCTCGGCGATCTCGCTGAAGTGATGCTGGAGAGGGAGCGGGCCGCCAAGCCCGGCAGCAAGATAAACCACGCCCGGCGGACCCGGATCAAAGCCTATCAGGTCGCGGCCAAGCGCGTGCATACCCGACTGAACCGGCAACGACAGAAACTGTTCAAGCTCGAAACCCCCGAGGACCGGCTGCGGGGTGAACAGGCTCTCCGGGCCGCCGTGGACGATCTCGCCCTCTGAGGCAGAGGCCGCCGCCCAGGGGCTTGGCCCTGCCCGCGCTTGCGCCGGTCAGAAGCAGCGAAGCGCGCGTCCGAGTCACATGAAATCGTACAGGAGCTTGAGGTTGAGGCC
>DASWLY010000224.1:0-7221 GCA_036400035.1 Allosphingosinicella sp. | reverse complement strand
ACGAGGATGAGGCGCTTCTCCACGACGACAACTTCTTCGACGACAGGGATGATGGTGGTCGAGCCTTCCAGCCGGACGCTGGGCAGCTGGCTGACAGCCTTGTTCACGGGAACGCGCTCGACCTCCACCTCATCATGGGAGAGCTCGACCGGGACGGCGTCCTCCCGTTCCTCGACGGAAACCTGGATGCGCAGTCGGCCGGTCTCGACCTCGCGCTTCGTGACGGACACGCGTTCTTCCGCGAGCGGAATCGCCGCGACTTCCTGTTCCTCTGTCATCTTGGCCCTGCATAGGTAGGAGGTGACGGCGTAACAGTCCGCCAGGCCATTGCGTTCCGGTTTCGGCCGCCGCCCTAAGGACCCGGTTCCCCCACTGGGGACTGCGCCGAGCGACCGCTAGCGGCGCAAAGCGGACGCAGGGGCTCGGCAGCGCGAACGAGATCGAAAAGGCCTCTGAACGTCAGGGCAAAAGCAGGCTCGAATCTCCATAGGAATAGAACCGGTACCCCTCGGCGATCGCGTGCGCATAGGCGGCCTGCATCGTCTCAAGCCCCATCAGCGCCGAGACCAGCATGAACAGGGTCGAGCGGGGCAGGTGGAAGTTGGTGATCAGGCCGTCGGTGGCGCGGAAGCGGTAGCCCGGCGTGATGAAGATGGCCGTGTCCCCCTCGAACGCGCGCACCCGCCCGGCTTGGTCGGCGGCGCTTTCGAGGAGGCGGAGCGAGGTGGTGCCGACCGGGACGATTCGGCCGCCCGCGGCGCGGGCGGCGTTGAGGCGGTCGGCGACGGCGGCGTCGATCCGGCCCCATTCGCTGTGCATCCGGTGCGCGGCCGTGTCGTCGGCCTTGACCGGGAGGAAGGTGCCGGCGCCGACATGGAGGGTCAGGGTCTCGTGGCGGATCCCGGCCTCCGCCAGCGCGTCCATGAGGCGGGGCGTGAAGTGGAGGGCCGCGGTCGGCGCCGCCACGGCCCCTTCCGTGGCGGCGAACATCGTCTGGTAATCCTCGGCGTCGCGGGCGTCGGCCTCGCGCTTGCCGGCGATGTAGGGCGGCAGCGGCATCCGCCCCGCCCGCTCGAGCAGCCGCTCCACCGGCTCCTCGCCTTCGAAGGCGAGGAGGATGCTTCCGTCCTCCCACTTGCCGCCCGCCAGCGCCGCGACTCCGCTTCCGAAGTCGATCCGGTCGCCTTCCCGTACCCGCCTGGCGTTACGGACGAAGGCGCGCCATTCGCGCGGCCCTTCGCGCTTGTGGAGGGTGGCGCCGATCCGCGCCTCGCCTCGCCGCCCCTCGAGCTGCGCGGGAATCACCCGGGTGTCGTTGAAGACGAGCGTGTCGCCGGCGCGGAGGAGCCGCGGGAGGTCGGCGACGACGCGGCCCTCCATGGCGCCGCACTGCAAGACGAGCAGCCGGGCCGAGTCCCGCGGGCTCGCCGGCCTCAGCGCGATCCGGTCCTGCGGCAGCGCGAAGTCGAATTCGTCGACGCGCACCCGCGGCCTACCGGCCCTTCTTGGGAGGCGCCTTCGGCTTGGCTTCGGGGAGCCGGATCGACGGCGGCGGCGGGACAGCGGGGCCGGCGGCGGAATGACCGCCAAGGGCCTTGGCCGCCGCGGGCGCCGCGAATACCTGCCCGGGGGCCGGCGGCGCCTTGTTGTCGGCGGCGATCGACGCCTGCAGGATCCGGCTCGGGCTGGCCGGCGGCTCGCCCTTTTCGAGGGCGTCGACATATTGCATTCCGGTGATCACCCGGCCGTAGACGGTGTAGCGCCGGTCGAGCGATAGCCGCGCCGAGAGCATGATGTAGAACTGGCTGTTGGCGCTGTTCTCCGCCGCCGTCACGGCGGCGAGGTCGGCGCCTTCCGGAGCGCCCTGGCGGGCGGCGGCGATCGCGCCTCGGACATGGGGCAGGCCGTTGAACTCGGCCTTGAGGTCGGGCAGCTGCGAGCCGCCGGTGCCGTCGCCCGCCGGGTCGCCGCCCTGGGCCATGAAGCCCTCGATCACCCGGTGGAAGGTCAGGCCGTTATAGAAGCCCTTGCGGGTCAGCTCCTTGACCCGGGCGACGTGGTTGGGCGCGACGTCGGGCCGGAGCTGGATCGCGACTCGGCCGCCGCTCGACAGATCGAGCAGGAGAATGTTCTCCGGGTCGAGCGCCGGAGTCGCCGGCGGCTCCTGCGCCGCCGCGGAACCGGCGAGGAACAGGCCCAGCAACAGGGCGAGCAGGATCGATATACGCATGTTTATGGATTTCCCCGGATAAATCCGTTTTCGACTGGCGATATTGCGCGGCGCGGGCGGCCGGATCAAGTGCCTTTGCGGCCGATCTCCTCCACCCGCCGGGCGACGTCGGTCACGACAGCGGCGGGAACGAACTTCGAGATGTCGCCGCCATAGAGGGCGATCTCCTTGACGAGCCGCGAAGCGATCGGCTGGAGCGAGACGTCCGCCATCAGGAAGACCGTCTCGATCCGGTCGTTCAATTGCTGGTTCATCCCCGCCATCTGATATTCGTATTCGAAATCGGCGACCGCCCTCAGCCCGCGGACGATCATCGACGCGCCTTGCCGCTGGGCGAAGTCCATCAGCAGGGAATCGAAGGAGACCACCTCGATATCCTCGCCGAGGCCGGCGAGCTCGCGCCGTACCATCGCCATCCGCTCCTCCACCGAGAACATCGGCGACTTGGACGGGTTGGTGGTCACCCCGATGACCAGCCGGTCGACCAGCTTCGCGCCGCGCCGGATGATGTCCATATGGCCGAGCGTGATCGGATCGAACGTACCCGGATAGACTCCTGTCGTCATCCTTCACTCCCCCCGCTGCCGTCGCCCCAGCGCAGGCTGGGGCCCCGTGGGGTGATGAGCGCCTGCGCCTTTCACCCGCCGGGACCCCAGCCTTCGCTGGGGTGACGGTTTACGTCAATGGTCCCGCTCCACCGCGAAGCGAGCGATCGCCCGAAGCAGGTCCGCTTCCGCCCCCCAGCTCTTCAGATGCTCGATGCCCTGGGCGACGAGCAGCTCGGCCTGCTGACGGGCCCGGTCGCGGCCGAGAAGGGTGACGAACGTCTCCTTCCCCTTGGCCCGGTCCTTGCCGACCTTCTTGCCGGTCTTCTCCTCCTGCCCTTCTTCGTCGAGCAGGTCGTCGGCGATCTGGAAGGCGAGCCCGACGTCGCGGGCATAGCCGCGAAGCTTGAGCCGCCGCTCCGGCGGCGAGCGCCCCATGATCGCTCCCGCCTCCAGGCAGAAGCCGATGAGGGCGCCGGTCTTCAATTGCTGGAGGCGGGTGACGGCGGCGAGGTCGAGAATCTGCTCGGCTGCGGCGAGATCCATCATCTGCCCTCCGGCCATTCCGGCCGGGCCGGCCGCGCGGGCGAGCTCGGAGATCAGCTCCGCGCGGACGAAGGGATCCTCGTGGGTCGCTGCGTCGGCGAGTATCTCGAAGGCCAGAGCGTGGAGCGCGTCGCCGGCCAGGATCGCGGTCGCTTCGCCATGGACCTTGTGCAGGGTCGGCTTGCCCCGGCGCAAATCGTCGTCGTCCATCGCCGGCAGGTCGTCGTGGATCAGCGAATAGGCATGGATGCATTCGACCGCCGCGGCGACCCGGAGCGCTCGGGCCCGGTCGGTATGGAAGAGGGAGGCGGAAGCGAGGACGAGAAGCGGCCGGAGCCGCTTGCCGCCGCCGATGACCGAATAGCGCATCGCCTCGTAGAGCCGGGCCCGGGGGTCCGGCGGCACGGTGAGCAGCTCGACGAAGAAGGAGTCGATCTCGGCTCGCACCGCATCGAGCGCCGGTCCGAGAAGCGGGGAGTCCGCCACGAGCGGCGGCTCAGCCGGCGTCGAAGGGAATTGTGCCGCCGGGCTGCCCGTCACGGCCGAGCTGGATCTTCTCGATCCTCGCCTGGGCGGCCTGAAGCCGGGCCTCGCACTGCTGGCGGAGGCGATCGCCCTCGCCGTAAAGCTCGATCGATTCGTCGAGCGACGCGTCGCCGCTTTCCAGGCGGCGGACGATCTCCTCGAGCCGCTTCAGAGCGGCCTCGAAGGACAGTTCGGAAATGGGAGGAGCCTGATCGGACATAGGGCAGCTTTGGTCCGGCGCGGGCGGAGGGTCAAGCCGGGGCGGCGGGCGCGAAGCCGAAGAAGCGACTGCCAGCAAGAACCTTATCGGCGGCCCACATGTTACCTGTGCATTCAACCCACAAGGAGAGCGACATGAACGATCATGGTGAGGGCAAAGGCGTGGATTCCGATCGCGTCGACGGCAGCTTGAAGAAGATGGGCGGCAACCTGAAGGAGGGCGCCGGCAAGGTTCTCGGCGACGAGAAGATGAAGCGCGAAGGCCAGTCCGACCAGGCTGAAGGGAAGCTTCAGAATGCCTGGGGCGGAGCCAAGGACGCGGTTCGCGAGGCCCTCGACGGCGACAAGAAGTAGCCCCGCCACAGGCAGGAGATGCGGCGGACGCTGCGAGGCGCCCCTGTCAGAGGGCGCGGTACCAGTGGACGCCGTCCTTCACCTCACGAACCGCTCGGCCTTCCACTTCGAGCCGGCGAAGGTGGGCCAGCGCCTCGCCGGTGGCGAGGCCGAGCAGGGAATCCTCGATCTGGCGTGCGAACAGCACCCCGAAGCAATCGACCGCCCGCCGCGGCTCGGCGAGCTTGGCGTGGAGCGCGTCGAGCCGGTCGCGGTGGCCGAAAGCGAGCGCGTCGAGGCGGGCGTGGAGGCCGGTGAACGGCTCGCCGTGCGAGGGAAGGACGAGCAGGCTGTCGGGCAGGCTCTTCAGCTTGTCGATCGAATCGAGCCATTCGCCGAGCGGATCGGCTTTGGGCTCGCTGAGGCTAAGGGAGACGTTGGAGGTGATCCTCGGCAGGACCTGGTCGCCGGCGATCATCAGCCCGGCCTCGTCGTCGATCAGGCAGGCATGTTCGGGGCAATGGCCGCTGCCGACGAGGATCCGCCACTCGCGGGCGCCCACGCGGAGGCGATCGCCTTCCTCGATCCGGACGAAGCTCACCGGGATCGGGCTGACGACCGAGGCGAAGCGGCCCCAGCCCTTCGCCGCCTCGGCCTCGATCCGCGCTTCCTCCCAGCCGGCGGCGCGCCAATAGGCGATGGCCTCGGGCGGCGGCGACTCGCGGACGTCGCTGGCAAGCAGGCGGCCGAAAAGCCATTCGCCGCGGGTCATCCACAAGGGGACGGCGAAGCGACCGGTCAGCCAGCCGGCGAGGCCGATATGGTCGGGATGGAAATGGGTGCAGATCACGCGCGTGACGGGCCGTCCGGCCAGCGGCCCTTCCAACAGGGCCTCCCAGGCCTCGCGGCAAGGCGCGATGTCGAGGCCGGTATCGACCAGAGCGACGCCGCCCGTCCCGGGCTCCGACCCGGGATCGCCGTCGTCGAGCAC
The DNA here is from genome assembly GCA_036400035.1 of Allosphingosinicella sp. GTDB lineage: Bacteria > Pseudomonadota > Alphaproteobacteria > Sphingomonadales > Sphingomonadaceae > Allosphingosinicella. The sequence continues at coordinate 1,832 of DASWLY010000224.1, read as the reverse complement.
CCAGACGTTGATGTGCTTGAGCGAGCCCGGGATAGGCAGCCGCGCCCAGCCGACCCCTTGCGCCAGCTCGATCAGCTCGCCCTTTTCGGGTGCGCGACGGCCGAGCGGATAGGTCAGGCCCCTGTGCGTATAGGCCTGGCTGGACGCCTCGTCCGGTTCGGTCAGGGAAACGTCGGGACTGGCGGGATCAGCGCTTGAAGAGATCATCGGCCGTCGGCTCGCGCGGGACGACGGTTTCGCCCGCTTCCTCGGCGGCGTGCGCGGCTTCGGCCTCGCGGGCGGCGGTGTCGCGCTCGCGCCGAAGCTCCTCGATCAGAGCCTCGCGGTCGCCGGCGAGCCGGTGGTCCGTCGGCGCCGGCTCGATCCCGGCCGCCTTGGCCGCCTTGGCGACGATCGCGTCCAATTCGCGCTGCGAGCACAGGCCGAGGGTCACCGGGTCCTTGGGCTGGATGTTGGCGATGTTCCAGTGGCTGCGGTCGCGGATCGCGGCGATGGTGGTGCGGGTGGTGCCGATCAGGTTGCCGATCTGGCCGTCGGAGATTTCCGGGTGGTTGCGGATGATCCAGGCGATCCCGTCGGGCTTGTCCTGGCGCTTGGAGACAGGCGTGTAGCGCGGTCCCTTGGTCCGCCGGGTCTGGTCCGGCTCCTTCTGGATGCGGAGGCGGTAGTCCGGGTCCGCCTGGCCGCGGTCGATCTCGTCCTGGTTGAGCTCGCCGGCGCGGATCGGATCGCGTCCCGTCAGCTTGGTCGCGGCGGTATCGTCGGCGATCGCCTGCACCTCGAGGATGTGGAGGCCGCAGAATTCGGCGATCTGCTCGAAGGTGAGCGAAGTGTTGTCGACCAGCCAGGCGGCGGTGGCATGGGGCATGAGCGGCTGAACCACGAGCAGTCTCCAGAAACAAGAAGGGCCGCCCCTTCCCGGAGCGGCCGTTACGTTGCCAGCGATCTAGTCCAGCGTGCGGCGCAGGGCAAGGCGAATGCCGTCGCCGGGGCCGATTTCCGGGCTCGCAACGGCCGCCGCGCAAGCCTCGCCGAGCAGGCTCACGAAGGAATTTCCGCCTGCTAAGCGCGCATTGGAACATAGTCCGGCTGCTCGGCCACGCGCCTGAGCCAGGCCTTGACCGCCGGGTAAGCGGCGAGGTCGAAGCCGCCTTCTTCCGCCACATGGGTGTAGGCGTAGAGGGCGACGTCGGCGAGGCTGAGGCGGGCACCGACGAGATATTCGCGGGTGCCGAGATGCTCGTCCATCAGCCTCAGCGCGGCCTCGCCCGCCTCGCGCTTGCCGGGCAGCAAGGTGCGCTGGAAATCGTTCAGCCGCTCCTCGCCGACGAAGGCGAGCCAGAAGCGCAGCGTGGCGACGTTGGGCTCGTGATTATATTGTTCGAAGAACATCCAGCGCAGCATGTCGGCGCGGTCGAACCGGTCTTCCGGTACCAGCTCCGTCCCATCGGCGAGGTAGAAGCAGGCGGCATTGCTCTCCGGGATGAAGCGGTCGCCGATTTGAAGCACCGGGATGCGGCCGTTGGGATTGACCGTGGTGAGGAACTCGGAGGTCCGGGTGTCGCCCTTGAGGATGTCATATTCGCGCCGCTGCAGGGGCAGGCCGAGCAGCGCCGCGGTCAGCCGGATCTTGTAGCAATTCCCGGACTGCGAATATTCGTGGAGGATCAGTGTGTCGTGCATCTAAGCCCCTTTTCGTCATTTCCGCGAAAGCGGGAATCCCGCTTTCCTCGTGCCGATCGTGATCAGGTCAGCGTCATTTCCGTCCAGCACTGCGGTAAGAAAGCAGAAGCGGGATTCCCGCGTGCGCGGGAATGACGGCTTGGTCTCTG
>DASWLY010000223.1:0-9462 GCA_036400035.1 Allosphingosinicella sp. | reverse complement strand
GAAGATTCCGCTCGCCGCCACCGACACGGATCGCACTCCGGCGCCGGACAGAAGCTCGCGCCAGCCGCCCGAGTCTTTGCTGGTGACGTTCACCGCTTCCCCATTCACCGACATCTGGGTCGTGCGCATCCCGGCCACGGTGGAAAAAACCGGCGGTTCCGCGCCATTTGCGACCTTCAGCAAAAAGGCGCTTCCCTTTTCCGCTCCCATCGATATTCTCCTTTTCGGTTCAAACTGTTGCACTGGAATTCGGGATGATTTCACAAGTGCTGCTCATCGCCCTCATGGCCTCCGCCCAGGGCAATCTCGCTTCGGCCCGCACCAGCTATTCCAAATGCCTCGGCGGCTTCGCCCGGGCGCAGGTGAAGGAAGGCGTGGACGAGGCGGCGTTCCAGACGAAGCTCGCCACCGCCTGCAAGTCCGAGGAAGCCGCCTTCCGCGCCGCCTCCGTCGCCAGCGACGTCTCCGCGAAGATCGCCCGGGCGACCGCCGAGCAGAACGCGAAGGAGGAGATCGGCTACATCCACGAGAACGCCATCGAGACGTTCAAGGCCAGCCTCCCGGACAAGCCGAAATAAGGAATCGCCCCGTCATCCCGGCGAAAGCCGGGACCTCGGGGACACCCGCCGAGACTTCTTGTCCTGAGGTCCCGGCTTCCGCCGGGATGACGGGCATTCAATCCGCCAGCATCCGGGCGCGGAATTCGATCGTCACCGCCCAGCCGGCCTTGCCGCCGCGCCCTTCCGCGACCGTTCGCCGGCGCACCGGCACCAGGGTGACGAGCTGCCAGCCCTCGACCTCGAGCCCTGCCTCGATCACCGCCTCCGCCACGTCCGCGAAGGCCTGGGCCCGGTCGGGCCGCTCGCCGGCGTCGCGCAGGATCACCGCCAGCCGGAGCTCGCGCCCGCGCCCGCTCTTATGGCCCCAGTCCGTCTCCGGTCCGGCTTCGACCACCGCGTAGGGGAAGGCCGCCTGAAGCGGCGGCCCGGGATAGATTGCGCCCAGCTCCAGCGCCTCCAGCGCCTCGATCGCCGCCGATCGCAAGGCCGTGCCCGCGCCGCTCATCGCCGCCTCCCGGAAATCAGCCAGCGAAGGGCGGGCTCGATCGCGAACCGGCGCCGCAGCGCGGGGCCCGACAGCGCCACCGCCCCCTCCTCCTCGCTCACCCGAACGCCTTCCGGCGCCTCGTCGCGAAGCGCCGCCGCGAGCGTGGCGACCCGCCCCCGCGCCGCCCTTTGCGCCAGCGCCGCCCCATGAATCATCAGCCGTTCGAACATCTTCCCCTCCCTCAGCGAAGCCGGAATCGCCGGAACGGCCGCCACAAGGCGGTCACCGCCGCCGGCGGCTCGGCCGCTTCGCCCGGCCCCTGCGCCGTCCGGCTCGTGTAGAAATGCGCCGCCAGCCGCACGATCCCGTGGCGCAGCGCCGCCGGCAGGTCCGCCCAGGCGGCTGCGAGCCCGGCCTGGTAGCCGACCCGGATCCGCCGCGTCTCGCCCGGCGCGGCCAGCCGCACCCAGCCGTCGCCGTTGGAGTCGATGTCGACCGCATAGCCGTCGGCCGCGAGGACAAGAGCCGGCCCTTGGGCGGGCAGCGCCTCGACCGAGACGATCGCCCGCACCGGCGACCGCGACAGCCGCTGCCAGGCCCGGCTCGCCGGCATCGTCTCGGCGAAGCCGCGCGCCAGCAGCGCCTGGCCGGTGAAGCGCTCGCACAGCTCCGCCGCGGCCCCGGTCAGGCTGCCGATCAGCCCGTCCTCGTCCCCGCGCTCGACGCGCAGAAACCCCTTCGCCGCCCCCGCCGCCTCCGGCGGCAGGACCAGCGCCTCTGCCTCGATCATGTCACTAACTCCCTTTGCCTCCCCATCGGGCTTTGCCCGATGGGGAGGGGGACCAGGCGAAGCCTGGTGGAGGGGTAATCCCGGACCGAAGTACCACTTCGGTCCGAGCGGTCAGGCCGCGAACTTCAGAAGCTTGATCGCCTCCGAATTCGCCACCTGCCCGCCGACCCTTTTGGTCGCGTAGAAGTGGACGAACGGCTTGTTGGTGTAGGGATCGCGGAGGATCTGGGTCTCCGTCCGCTCCGCGATCAGATAGCCGGCGCGGAAGTTGCCGAACGCGACCGACAGGCTGTCCGCCGCCACGTCCGGCATGTCCTCCGCCTCGACCACCGGATAGCCGAGCAGGCTGTCGGGCTGCCCCGCCACCAGGCTCGGCTGCCACAGGAAACCGCCGGTCGACGTCTTGAACTTGCGGATCATCGACGCCGTCGCCGAGTTCATCACGAACACGGCCCCCTGACGGTAAGGCGGCCTCAAGGTCTGGACGAGGTCGATCAGCTTGTCGCCGGGATGGTTGGCCGGGAAGGCCCCCGCCGTCCCGGTCGCCAGGACCTGCAGGGTCCCGAACGGCCGCGACGAATCCGCCTGCGCCGAGGTCGGTCCGGCCAGGAAGCCCTTGGGCCGGTTCACCCCGTTGCCGCCGACGAAGGCCGAGCCTTCCGCCCGGGCGAATTCGGTCGCGATCTCCTGGGCCAGCCACGCCTCGACGTCGAAGGCCGCGTCGTCGAGCATCGCCTGGCTCGCCGCCGGATTGGCGTAGAGCTCGCCGAACGGCGGCGCGACCTCGATGAAGCTCGGGGTCGCCGTCTCCGGCCGCCCCGCCGTCTCGCTGACCCAGCCCGACGGGGTTCCCCCCGCCGTCACCAGCTTGCGATAGCCCGCGCTCCCGACCCTGACGACGTTCGCGATCGCCCGGATCGGCGAGATCGACGTCAGCAGCCGCCCGATCTGCGCGTCCAGCTCCTCGGGCACGGCATAGCCGCCGGCCGCCTCGGTCGTCCCGGCCAGCGCCTTGAGCTCGACCCCGCTCTCCAGCCCCTTCCTCAGATAGCCCTCGACGAACGGCGAGACCTGCCCCTTCGCCCCGCTCAGCGCCGGCCTCCCCGCCGCCACCGCCTGGGCGTCCATCCGCCCCTTCAGCTGCGCCATCTCCTTGCGGAGCCGAGCCACCTCATCATCCCCCCGCTCCAGCGCCTCGAACGACGCCTCCAGCGGATCCGCTTTCACTTCCAGCATGTCTTCTCTCCTCTTCGCATTTGGACACACGTCCCCGTCACCCCGGCGAAAGCCGGAATCCTACTTTTTCCCAATCTTGATTGCTCTATCCTCGCCCGATGCAGCTCGACCGCGACGGCGCCCAGCACTTCCCCGCTATCTGCCCGGTAACCTGCAGTGGCTCGGCGTCTGACTTGCGCCTAAGCTCGCCCGGTGTCCCCGATCCGCCCGAAATGCTTCTTCATCGCCCTGATCGGCGGCTGGGTGGTCGCGATCTTCCTTCCCAGCCTGGTCGTCGCGGCGGCAGGCCTCTCGCCCGTCGCCGCCGGCCGCAACCTCGCGGCCGCGACGATCGAGGTCGCCGACGAAGTCGCGCCCGCCGCCAAGATCGGCTTCGCCCTCCTCTTCGCCTTGCTGCTCTACGCCCGGCGGAGATGGAACCGGGTCCCGCCTCTTCCCGCCGACATCCTGATCGGCTCTGCCGCCATGCTGGTCGTCCTCGCCCTGCTCCCGCTCCAATGGTCGCGAGGGTTCGGGATCGGCCTGTCGGCAAGCCGCTTCGATCCGCCCCTCCTCGCCGCCTATTTCCTCGGCGGAGCCCTTGCGGGCCTGGCTTTCCATCTGGCGGAGAAACGATGCCTGCGCCGCTCTTATCCGGACGATTCTCCCTCTGCCGAATGAACCCGCCCCTTCGCGCCGCTAGTCCGCCGCCTCCACCGCATGAACCCGCGCCTTTGGCTGCATCGGCACCGTGACGAGGCTGACCTCGACCAGCTCGACGTCCTCCAGCGCCCGCGGCGCCGTGCCGCTCGCCTTCCTCACCCGGTAGCCGAAGCTCAGCCCCGCCACCGCGCCCTCCTTGAGCAAAGCCGCCGCCTCCCGCCCCGCCGCGCCGCCCGAAAGCCTGGCGATGACCCTCAGCCCGCGCTTGTCCTCACGCAGATATTCGATCCGCCCCACCGGCCGGGCGCCATCGTGCTGCCAAAGCAAAGGCACGCTCCCCGCCTCCCGCTCCAGGCTCCTCGCGAACGCCCCCGCCCGGACCACGTCCCCGCCCCGGTCGGGCCTGTCGAAGATCGCCGCATAGCCCGCGAACCTCATTTCAGGAGCTCCAGCAGCCCGAGCCTGACGCTCATCCCGAGCACCAGAAGCGCCAGCAGGATCCGGACCATCCAACCCACCGCCGCCTGCCCGGCCGATTTCTTGGCGTCGCGCCAGGCCTGGAGAAGCTCCCTCAGCTCGTCCATGTCCCGCCTCGCCTTGGGCCCGGCGAGGCCGAGCGCTTCCAGCCCCCGCCCCGCGCCCACCTCGCTCGCCTCCTCGACCAGCGCCCGCAAGGTGACGAGCCCCGCCCCCTGCCCCTCGGCCTGGGCGACCAGAAGCGCGAGCATCGCATTGCTCTGTTCCGTCATCTTCCCTCTCCTCTTGTCGAAAGCCGGGGCCGTCCCTCCCCGTCACCCCGGCGAAAGCCGGGGCCTCGCGGGGTGAAAAGCGCCGAGCCCGCTCCTCGCCGAGATCCCGGCCTCCGCCGGGATGACGCGCCGCCCCCACCCCTCCCGTCACCCCGGCGAAAGCCGGGGCCTCGTGGGGTGAAAAGCGCCGAGCCCGCTCCTCGCCGAGATCCCGGCCTCCCCCGGGACGACGCGTTGCCCCCACCCCTCCCGTCACCCCGGCGAATCCCGGGCCTCGCGGGGTGAAAATCGCCGCGCCCGTTCCTCGCCGAGATCCCGGCCTCCGCCGGGATGACGGCTAGGCGCCGAACCCCAGCATCTCCCGCTTCTCTTCCCGGCTCAGGAAGTCCGCCGCCGTCACCTGAGCCCAGAGCCGCTCCCGGTCCTCGGCCAGCGCCGTCACCTGGTCGACGTCGAGCTTGAGCTTAACCCCCGGCCACCAGGCCCGAAGCGCCGCCCCGATCGCTCCGAGCAGCCGGTCGGCCAGCGGAAGCACGGTCAGCCGCCAGAGCGCCCGGTTCGCCTCCCGGTAATTGGCGTAGGTCGAATCGCCGGGAAGCCCGAGAAGCATCGGCGGCACCCCGAAGGCCAGGGCGATCTCGCGCGCCGCCGCCGCCTTCATCTGGGCGAAATCCATGTCGGCCGGGGTCAGGCTCATCGCCTGCCACTTGAGCCCGCCCTCGAGCAGGAGCGGCCGCCCGGCATTGGCGGTGCCGGCGAAATGGAGCTCCAGCTCGTCGCGAAGCCGGTCATATTGATCCGGGTCCAGAGCGCCCTCGCCGCCGTCCACGCTCAGCGCTCCCGAAGGCCGGGCGGCATTGTCGAGCAGGGCCTTGTTCCACCGCGTCGCGGCATTGTGGATCGCCACCGCCCCGGCCGCCGCCCCCAGGCAGCCCAGCCCGTAATGGTCGTCGAGCGGGTGCATCGCCTTGACATGGACGAGCCCCGGCCGGCCGAGCGCGTCGAGCGCCGGAAGCCGCGCCTTCACCTCGCCGGCCCGGTAGACGTAGGCGCTCGGCCAGCCCCCCGCGTCGGCCTCGATCGTCACCCGCTCGGGCCTCAGCGCGAACAGCTCCGCCGGCGCCGCGTCGGCGTCGAGCAATATCTGGACGAAGGCATTGCCGTGCAGAAGCAATTGCGCCGCCGCCTGGTCGAGCAGCAGCGGGGTGACCAGCTTCAGAGCCTTCGCCGAAGCCCCCGCCTCGCCCTCCAGCGCATAGACCGGAGCCCAGGCGACGCTCTCCGCCACCAGCCGAACCGCCCTTTGCGCCACCGGGTTGCCGACATAGCCGTCCCGCACCTGGGCCTCGTAATTGCGAGGCCAGTCCCCGACCCCCGCCGCCCCCGAATAAGCGCGACTGAGCAACGGCCGCGCCGGCGGCGCCGCCTTCCGTCCGAACCACGATTTCATGATGTCCTCCTCACCCGTCATCCCGGCGAAAGCCGGGATCTCGTGGAGACCCGCCGTGACTTCTCGCCCGGCGCCCCACCCGTCATCCCGGCGAAAGCCGGGATCTTGTGGAGACCCGCCGAGACTTCTCGTCCCGAGATCCCGGCTTTCGCCGGGATGACGGGTTCCTCACAACCTCCGGATCCTCGGCTCCGCCCGCCTTTTCCCGAGCATCAGCTCGGTCATCGCCCAGACCATCGCGTCGGCCCGGTCCGGCGATCGGCCCGGCCCTTCATAGCCGCCGCCCGCGATCAGCCCGGCGAGCTCGTCCTCGAGCGCGGGAAAGGCGCCGGCGAACTTCGCCGCGCCGCGCTCGAACAGGGCCGCCACCGGCTCGGCCCGGGCCGATTTGCCGACGCTGGCATGGACCATCGTCACCGGCAGGGCGACGTCCGCGCCGCGAAGCACGCTCGCCACCATCGCCCCGCCCTGATTGCCCTCGGCGACCACCCGGTCCGCGCTCCATTCGTGCGCCGCCCGCGCCACCGCCCTCGCCCAGCCCTCGGGGCTGAGGCCGGAGACGCTGGCGTCGGCGAGCACGTAGGCGACGCCGTCGCAGCCGAGCCCGCAGACCACGATCCCGCAGGCATCGCCGTGGGCGGAGACTGGAGGATCCACCCCGATGACGATCCGCCTGAAATATCCCTCTCCCTGTAGGGGAGAGGGAGGGGCCCGCCCGGCGAAGCCGGGTGGGAGGGTGAGGGCCTGATCCTGGCCCTGTTCGTACGACGGGCCCTCACCCCGCTCGCCTTCGGCTAGCTGCCCCTCTCCCCTGCAGGGAGAGGGGGAAGAAAGAACGGCCCGGCACCGCTCGATCAGGTCGCGCGGCCACAGGCTCCCCTCGACGTCCTCGATCAGCTCCCCGTCCAGCTCCTGCCGTCCGAAACGCGTGCCGCCGTAAAGGCCGGTCAGGTAGGAGACGATTCCCGGCGCCAGCAAGGCCGCGTCCGCCGTCCGCCCCCGCGTCAGCACCACGTCCCCGAGCCCCGCCAGCCTGCGCATCAGCGGAGTCGGCCGCGGCGTCGTCGTCACCAGCACCCGGGGCAGCGCCCCGCGCCGGAGCCCGAACATCAGATTGTCCCAGGTCGCCTCCGCCCGCGCCCATTTGGCGAGCTCGTCGCACCAGGCATAATCGAGCTCGGTCCCTCGAAGCGCCTCCGGATTGGCCCCCGAACGGACGAAGGCCTGGGTCCCGTTCGCCCAGCTCAGCCGCCCCAGCGAAGGCTCCCATTGCGGCCGGCCCTCGTCCGGAGCGCAGGCGAGGATGCCCGAAGCGCCCTCGATCATCACCGATCTGACCTCGTCGTCGGTCGGGCCGACGAGGGCGATCCGGAGCCCCGGCTCACCGGCCAGCTCGAGCACCCATTGCGCCCCCGCCCGGGTCTTGCCGAAGCCGCGCCCCGCCATGATCATCCAGATCCGCCAGTCGCCCTTCGGCGCGACCTGCGCCGGACGCGCCAGCATGTGCCAGTCCCTCAGGAAGTCGCCCCTCAGGCGCGCCGGCAGCCGCTTGAGGAAGGCATTGCGCCCTTCGGGCTCCATCATGGCGAGCCGTTCAGCGAGCGAGCAGCGGGCAGACCGCTCCTCCTCGGCGAGATTTTCGAATCTCTCGATCATCGCCCCGCCCTCAGCCCTTGCCGCCCATTCGGCGGTTGAAGTCGGACAACAGGGCGTCGAACTCGCGGCGCAGCGCCGCGCCGTCGATCCGCCGGGGCGCCGAGGCGGTGCGCGCGGTCCGGCCCGCCGCCGGCGCGGCCGCCCGCGACTTCACCCGGTTCTCGTAGAGCTTGAGCAGCTGCAGAGCGAGCGCGGTCGGGATCGCCCGGAGCCTCTTCTCCGCCTCGGTCGCCGGCGGCGGCCGGTCGTCGCCGAACCGCACCCGCTCGAGCATCTCGAGCTCGAGCATCGCGTAGCTCTGGTCGATCGCCTCCTCCCAGGCGGCGCGGAAGCGGGCGTCGGTCTTGCGCCGCTCATAGGCGAGCGAGCTGCAGCCCATCAGCTTCGCCTTGCGAAGCGCCGAGCTGACGTTGCAGACCATCGCCAGCTCGCGGAAGAAGACCGCCTCCTTCTCCTTCGTCCACTGGATCCCCGCCTTCGGCTTCGCCTGGCGCTTCGGGCGCCGGGCCGTGGCCGGCCTGTCGGTGCCACTTTCCGCGCCGTCCGGCGAAGTGAACTGCCCTTTGTCGTTCCTCGGCCGATCATCCTTGTCGCTCATCTCACCCTCCCACGTTGAAACGAAACGGCCGCCATGCCGGCGTCGAATTCCTCCCCGCGATTTCGCGGGGAGGGGGACCGCACGAAGTGCGGCGGAGGGGTTCTTCGGCTTTGGTGAGAACCCATCACCAGGCTTCGCCTGGTCCCCCTCCCCGGCGGAAGCCGGAGAGGAATTCAGCTTGAAAACATGACGGCCGCGTTGCGCGCTGCGATAGAAAAACGGGCCCGGCCTCGCCGGCGCCCCGCACGGCGCGCAAAGAAAAAGCCGGCCGCGGGATGGCCCGCGCCGGCTGTTCGATCATCTCCAGCTACAATTCCGGAGCGTGACTAAAGACTAGCCTCGGAGCGTGACGCTGTCAACGGAAAAGTACCGCTCCGGTCAAATCCTATTTTTGCAGCGCTCCAGCTGAATTAAAACCGCCATTTTTGGCGGTCAAAAATAGGAGTTCGAAATCCTATTTTTCGAGCCGGTTCGAAAAAAAACTTTATTTCCGGACGCCGTTTTCGGGCCCTTCCCGGCCCCCGCGAATCCTACACCGCGAATCGCGCCTGAAACCCCTCTCCCGTCCGTCACGGGAGAGGAGGGGCCCGCCGCGAAGCGGCGGGAGGTGAGGGTCTGTACACCGACTCAGAAAAGACCCTCACCCCCACCTCCGGCTTGCCCCCTCCCCCGCGAAGAGCGGGAGAGGCGTTAAGCGCGCATCCTTCCGGACGGTTGGCGCGTTGAGTGCGGCAAGATGATGAAAAAGCTCGCCTTTGCCGCCTTTCCTCTCCTCGCCCTCGCCGCCTGCGCGGACGAGCCCGAGGCCGTGCCCCGGCCCGACCCGGCCCTGATCGAGCGGATCGTCGAGGCCAACAGCGCCGCGCCCGAGACTCCCGAGAAGCTCGAAAAGGCCGACAAGCTCGTCGCCGCCGTCGCCCATGTCGAGCCCGACCGGGTCGCCGGCGCCGCCGAGAAGCTCCTGGCGCGCTAGCCCCCCGGATCAGCGCCTCCCCTTCAAATCAACGACCTGCAGATCGTGCCTGGCACCAATCTGACCGTCGAATAGGATCCGGTGTCAGGCACCCAATTTCCAGAGCAGCTGTTATTGAATCACTCCGTCATTGCGAGCGTAGCGAAGCAATCCAGTGCAGCCTCCGAGGCCGCCGGATTGCTTCGTCGCTGCCGCGAAGCGGCAGTTCATCCTGAGCGCCGCCGCAGGCGGCGTCGAAGGGCTGCTCGCAACGACGGCAATGTGCATCAATCTAAGTCGATCATGCCCTAGAAGGGGCGTTCGCCGACCACGTTGCCGGCG
>DASWLY010000222.1:0-8932 GCA_036400035.1 Allosphingosinicella sp. | reverse complement strand
CTCGCGCTTCATCACGTCGGCGACGGCGACCTGGCGGTGCGTCCTCAGAATCCAGCTCAGCATGCAGGTGCCGACCGGATGGTGGCGCTCGTCGACGACGAACACCTCCCAGAAATCGGTCGTGAGGTCCTCGCCCGCTCGGAGATAGTCGATGACCTGGCCGACCGCCCAATGCTCGGGCACCGCGATCAGGTCGCGCTGCATCAGCCGGCCGGCCGATTCCTCGGGGTAGGTCAGCGCCTCCTCGATCGCGGCGCGGTCGTCGGGATCGAGCGCGCGCAGCACGGCGCGCTGCTCGTCCTCCTCGAGATCCTCGATCATGGCGACGGCGTCGTCCGTCTCCATCTCGCCGGCGAGGTCGGCGACCTGGCGCGGGTCGAGAGCGTCGATCAGCTCCTCGCGGACATGCTCGTTCATCTCCGCGAGCACGTCGCCGTCGAGCATGTCGGCGATGGCCGCTGCGAGCGCGCGCCGGTCGTCGCTGTCGACGAGCTCGAACAGGTCGGCGAGATCGGCGGGGTGGAGCGGCTCGACCAGTGCCCGGGCGCCGTCGGAGTCGCCGGCCTCGACCCGCTCCATCACCTGGCTGACATATTCCGGCTTGAGGCGGTCGTCCTCGTCGAGCCGGCCTTCGGTCATAAGGCCGGGCGGGGCGCCGGACAGATCGATATCGCTGTCGCTCATCCGCCCCCCTCCAATTCCACCCGGGATTTTCGCCGAGCGCTTCCTAGGACGGGGCGGCGGGAGTGTCGAGCGGGGTGGCGGGCTTGCCCTTTTTCGTCATCCCCGCGAAAGCGGGGATCCATCGGGCGGCGGCGTCGCTCGGACGCAGCATGGATTCCCGCTTTCGCGGGAATGACGATAGAGTGGAGAAAATCATGGCCGACGAGCTCAATACCCTGGTCCTCAACCTCAGCAGCGGCGGCGACGTCGTCATCCGGCTTCGACCCGATCTCGCGCCCGGCCACGTCGCCCGGATCAAGGAGCTGGTCGAGGAAGGCTTTTACGACGGAGTCGTCTTCCACCGGGTCATCCCCGGCTTCATGGCGCAGGGCGGCGACCCCACCGGCACCGGCATGGGCGGTTCGCAAAGGCCCGACCTCAAGGCGGAGTTCAGCCGCGAGCCGCACGTCCGCGGAGTCGCCTCGATGGCGCGCTCGCAGAACCCGAACAGCGCCAACAGCCAGTTCTTCATCTGCTTCGAGGACGCCCGCTTCCTCGACAACCAATATACCGTCTGGGGCCAGGTCGTCGAAGGCATGGAGCATGTCGACGCGCTTCCCAAGGGCGAGCCGCCGCGCGACCCGGGCAAGATCGTGAAGGCCTCGCTCCGGCCCTGAGCCATGGCGCGGGGGGTCACGCTCGTCACCGGCGCTTCGGCGGGCCTCGGCGCGGAATTCGCCCGCCAGTGCCGCCGACGCGGCGACGAGCTGGTCCTGGTCGCTCGCCGCAGGGACCGGCTGGAGGCGCTGGCGGCTGAGCTCGGAGGGGCCCATGTCATCGTTGCCGACTTGGCCGAACCGGGCGCCGCGGCGCGGCTGCTCGCCGAGGTGGCGGGGCTCGGCCTGGAGGTCGATACCTTGATCAACAATGCGGGCTTCGGGGCTTCGGGGCAGTTCGCCGCCGCTTCGCCCGAGCGGCTGCTCGGGATGATCGATCTCAACGTCCGGGCGCTGACCGAGCTCACCCGGCTCGTCCTGCCCGGAATGGCGGAGCGCAAGCGGGGCGGAATCCTCAACGTGGCCTCGACGGCCGCCTTCCAGGCCGGGCCCAACATGGCCGTCTATTATGCAAGCAAGGCCTATGTGCTCTCGCTCACCGAAGCCCTTCACCAGGAGATGAAGGGCGAGGGCGTGAAGGTGACGGCGCTCTGCCCAGGCCCGACGGCGACGGAGTTCTTCGAGGTGGCGGAGTCGGCCGGGTCGACGTTGGCGAAGATGGCGGCGGACCCGGTTGGGGTGGTTCGGGCGGGGCTGAGAGGGCTGGACCGCAACCAGGCGATCGTCATCCCCGGCGTAACCAACAAGATTGGCGCCTACGGCACCCGCTTCCTGCCGCGCGCGGCGCTCCGGCGCATCGTGGCGCGGATCAAGATGTAGCGCCCGCCGAGACCCGCCCCCGTCACCCCGGCGGAAGCCGGGGCCTCGTCGAGACCCGCCGAGACTTCTCGACCCAAGATCCCGGCTTTCGCCGGGATGACGGCCCTGGTCTACCCTCCCGTCCCCCTTCAGGCCGCCTGCGCCAGCGCCTCTTCCTTCAGAAGCCGCTCGAACAGCCAGTCGTGGAAGATCCTCACCGGCCGGCGCTTCAGCGCCGAGCGGCGGCAGGCGAACCAGTAGCTGTAGGGGCTCTCCACCTTGTGGTCGAACAGCCTGACCAGCCGCTCGTCGCCGGAGCCGTAGAGATGGCTTTCCAGCATGAAGGCGACCCCGAGCCCCTGCGCCGCGGCATCGAGGATGAGCTGGCCCGAATCGAAATGGTCGATCGCCGCCGGCTGCAGATCGGGCAGGCCGAGCGAGTCGCGCCAGTAATCGAAGGAAGCGGGCATGTCGCGGTGGAGGAAGATGGTCGCACCGGCGAGCTGCGATGGCTCGCGGATCGACTCCTGGAGAGCGCGCGAGCCGATCGCGATGACGCAATTGCTGTCGATCCGGCGCGAGTAGAGCGAGGGATCGATCTCGGTGGTGATGGCGATGGCCGCGTCGAGCCCGTCGTCGAGCCGGGCGAGCCGGTTGGCGCCGGTGTCGATGTCGATGTGGAGGTCCGGGTGAAGCGCCCTCAGGTGGGGAAGCTTGGGCATCAGCCGCTGCGAGGCGAAGAGCGACGGCACGGCGAGCCGGAGCCGCATAACCTCGACATTGCCGGTCGCCCGCTCCATCGCCAGAGCGAGGGCGTCGATCGAAGGACCGATCTCGGCCATCAGCCGCTCGCCGTCGGGATTGAGGTGGACGGCCTGGTGCCGCCGTTCGAACAGGGCGTGGCCGACGAACCGCTCGAGCGCCTGGATCCTGCGCGACAGCGCGGGCGAGGACAGCGACAAGGCCTCGGCGGCGGCCTTGACCGATCCCAGCCGGGCGACCTGGACGAACGCCTCGATCGCGGTGAGCGGGGGCAATCTGCGCATCGCAAAGCCTTTCCTCTTTGTGCGCTGCACATAGTGCCCGGGCCGCGAGAACACACGCTAAACTCAGCAAAGCACAGTGCAACAATTGCATGTGTAGCATACTTGTTCGCACTTGCACAATAAACGCCCGAGGCAGAGAAGGAGCGTGCCTTTCAGGCATCCTCTCCTAAAAACTTTCAGGGTCGGTCCTTCGGGACCGGCCCTTTTTTTGTGCCCTGCCGGCGCTTCGCTGTTCCCCGGGAAACAAGTGCGCGGCCTTTTTTTGCCCGGTTTGAACCGGGCGGGTGGCAGGCCCGTTGTCCGTACCTATCTGACTGCGAGAGCGGCGAAGGGACAAGCGACATGGCGGACGAGGAAAGACAGCCCCCGCGGCTGCAGGTCGCGACGATGCGGCCGGAGGATAGCGGCCGCGGCCTCGCCCGGCTGCCTCGGCGGCTGATGGCTGAGCTCAAGCTCGCCGAGGGCGACGTCATCGAAATCACCGGCAAGCGCGCCACCCCCGCCCGGGCGGTCGGCCCCTATACCGAGGACGAAGGCCTCGACATCATCCGGCTCGACGGCCTCCAGCGCGCCAATGCCGAGATCGGCTCGGGCGACTTCGTTACCCTCCGCAAGGTCGAATCCAAGGCGGCGCAGCGGGTCGTCTTCGCCCCCGCCCAGAAGAACCTGCGCCTTCACGGCTCCGCCCAGGCGCTGAAGCGAAGCTTCGGGATGAAGCCGCTTACCGCCGGCGACGTCGTCGCCACCACCGGCCAGCAGCAGATCCAGCGCGGCGACATCCCGCCCGAGCTTCGCCAGATGCTGAACGCCCCGGCCTACGCGCTTCAGGAGATCAGGCTGACCGTGGTGTCGACGGCGCCCAAGGGCATCGTCCATATCGACGCCAATACCGAGGTCGAGCTTCGTCCCGAATATGCGGAGGCGACCGAGACCCGCCGCGCCGACGTCACCTATGACGATCTCGGCGGCATCGGCTCGACCATCGACCAGCTTCGGGAGATGGTCGAGCTGCCGCTCCGCTATCCGGAGATATTCGAGCGGCTCGGGGTCGATCCGCCCAAGGGCGTCCTCCTCTACGGCCCGCCGGGTACCGGCAAGACCCGGCTGGCGCGGGCGGTGGCGAACGAGAGCGACGCCACCTTCTTCCACATCGCCGGGCCCGAGATCATGGGCTCGGCCTATGGTGAGAGCGAGCGGCGGCTTCGCGAGGTGTTCGAGGAGGCGGCCAAGGCCTCGCCGGCGATCATCTTCATCGACGAGATCGATTCGATCGCGCCCAAGCGAGGCCAGGTCCAGGGCGAGACCGAGAAGCGGCTGGTCGCGCAGTTGCTCACCCTTCTCGACGGCCTCGAGCCTCGCCAGAACCTCGTCGTCATAGCGGCGACAAACCGACCCGAGGCGCTCGACGAGGCGCTTCGCCGTCCCGGCCGCTTCGACCGCGAGATCGTCATCGGAGTCCCCGACGAGGGCGGGCGGCGCGAGATCCTCGCCATCCACACCCGCGGCATGCCGCTCGACGGCGGAGTCGACATCAAGGAGCTGGCCCGCCGCACCTTCGGCTTCGTCGGCGCCGATCTCGCCGCTTTGACCCGCGAGGCGGCGATCGAGGCGGTGCGAAGGATGATGCCCCAGATCAACCTCGACGAGGGCACCATCCCCAACGAGGTGCTGGACAATCTCTCGGTCAAGGGCAGCGACTTCGAGGAGGCGCTGAAGCGGGTCCAGCCGTCCGCGATGCGCGAGGTGATGGTCCAGGCGCCGACCATCCGCTGGGACGATATCGGCGGAGTCGACGAGGCCCGCGAGCGGCTCCGCGAGGGCGTCGAGCTGCCACTGAAGAGCCCGGAAGCGTTCAAGCGCATGGGCATCCGCCCGGCCAAGGGCTTCCTCCTCTACGGCCCTCCCGGCACCGGCAAGACCTTGCTCGCCAAGGCGACGGCGCGCGAGGCGGAGGCCAATTTCATCGCCACCAAATCCTCGGACCTGCTCTCCAAATGGTATGGCGAGAGCGAGCAGCAGATCGCCCGCCTCTTCGCCCGCGCCCGCCAGGTCGCCCCGACCGTCATCTTCATCGACGAATTGGACAGCCTCGTCCCCGCCCGCGGCGGCGGCCTAGGCGAGCCGCAGGTGACCGAGCGGGTCGTCAACACCATCCTCGCGGAGATGGACGGGCTCGAGGACCTCGGCTCGGTGGTGGTGATCGGCGCCACCAACCGCCCGAACCTGATCGACCCGGCCCTCCTTCGCCCCGGCCGCTTCGACGAGCTCATCTACGTCGCCGTCCCGAACGAGGCCGGCCGGCGCAAGATCCTGTCCATCCACACGGCGAAAATGCCGCTCGCCGAGGACGTCGACCTCGACAGCTTCGCCGCCCGAACCGACCGCTTCACCGGCGCCGACCTCGAGGACCTCGTCCGCCGCGCCGGCCTCTTCGCCCTCCGCCGCTCGATCGACGCGGTCCAGGTGACGGGGTCCGACTTCGAGATGGCGCTGGACGAGACCCGCGCCTCGGTCACGCCGGAGATGGAAAAGGATTACGAAAAGATCCAGGAAAGCCTGAAACGCGACGCGATGAGCACCGGCGCGGGGGGGATCGGGTTTATCTCGCCCGGGATGCTGACGCCGAGGGGGCCGAAGGGCTGACCTCGGAAAAGCGGACCTATTTCCCAAGCTGCCGCTTATGGCCGGAAGCGGACGGTCGGCTCGTTGGCGGCAAAGGCGAGTGGGCAGCCATCGCGGCTCGTACCATGAGCCCCGACCTGGTCGTTGCTTATGAAGTGATCGTCCACCACCCAGGCCGGACTCGGGCTCTTCCATGCCTTGCCTTGTGGGGATGAGCGGCCTTTCGCCAGCGTCGTGCGCCGATCGAGAGCTTCCAGGCTGCCCCAGCTGCATCCGCAGCTGCGAAATCAGTCTTCGGGGTCAGGCGGTGCCAGGATGGCGCTCAACAGCCTCTCTCCCGCGGGAGTCAAACGACTTGGGAAGTATGAAACCCACAAGGGCATGCTCGGTAAGGGGTCTGCTATCGCGCAATACGTGACTTCCGAGAACCCGAGGTCCCGCATCGATTCGGTTGCGAAGCTTACGCCGAGCCCGGCGCGAACGAGCGCGAGGCTTGCAGCCCATGTTTCGGTCACCTGTATGACGTTAGGGTTCAGGCCTGCGTCGCTCCAGGAGCGCACCACGCTCGACATATATTCAGGCGCATATTTCGTGGCGGGGAGGAGGAAGTTCTCGGACTGAAGCTCGGCCAGTCGAACGGTGGCGACATTGGCGCACCAATGGTTTTGAGGCGCAATCAGCAGCCATTTCTCGCTGAGGACCTGGACCGAATTCGCCGATGAGGCTTTGGCAGGCTCCCGGCAGACCGCCAGGTCCAGCTGGCCCTGGTTCAACATGGCCAATACGGCAGCAGACGTGTCCTCCCGCAGTCTGAGGCGAACGGCACGGTTATCGGCTCGAAAGCGGGCGATATTCCTGCCGATATGGGTGAACAGGGTCGTTCCGCTGTATCCACAGCTCACGGATCCGGCATCACCGGAGGCTATGGCCCTCGCCTCTTCTATTCCTTCGTCGATCTCCTTCGACACCCTCTGGATGGTCGCGGCGAGCGCTGCCCCACCCGGTGTCAGCCTCACCTGAGGGCGTCTGACGAAGACAGGGAGGCCGGCAACCTCCTCGAGCCGGCGGATCAGGTCGCTCAACTGCGGCTGAGCGATCCCCAATCTCTCCGCTGCCCGGCCGAAATGGAGCTCTTCCGCGAGCACAAGCAGCGCCTCGGCCTGCTTGGGCGAGATCTGAATTTTCATATGAGTCGTGGTGGCAAATCGTGATTGGTGCGGCAAGTGCGGCGGTGTTAGCCTCAAGCCGTCAAGTCGGAGGACCCGTGAAGAGCGGCGGCAAAGTACGGAGCGGGAGCCCCTTCCACTCCGGCACAGGCAGGAGCAATACTTATGTGTGAAATCTGCGAAGAACTGGGTCGCAACATACATCTCGATGAAGAGAGCCTTCAATTCGACATTCCGCTGGAGTTCAGCCTGGATCCCGGTGCCGGCGGGTTTTACAAGCGAACCGCGGCCTCGCCGGCGAAGGAGATATTCTCGCTCGACAAGGTCCAGCAGCAGATCGACTCCGGGCAAAGCCTCGCAGTCGGCGCCGACGGGGTCATCACCTACGGCTTCTTCGATCACAAGCACGCGCTCGGCCTCAGCAACAAACCGCAAAGCGACACGAGTGGCGGCGAAGGCGACGGCTATACTCCCTTCACCGAAGCCCAGAAGGCTGCCACCCGCACCTTCTTCGAACTCTGGGACGATCTGATCGCTCCCGGAATCGTCGAGGCGGACCAGAGGCCCGGCGCCAGCGCCTGGGGAAGGAACGACGCCGACATCTGGCTGGCCAACACGACCACCGGGCCGAATAACGCCTGGGCCTATCTTCCCGGCGACGGGCAGCAATATACCCGCATCTCCGGCGACGTCTGGACCGCCCCCCCGGAAGTGAACTGGACCAGCGGCTGGTTGACGCAGGGAAGCTATGGCGGCCACACCCTGATCCACGAACTCGGCCACAGCCTGGGGCTTTCCCACGCCGGCGCTTACAACGGCTCGGCCGCCACGACCTACGACGCCATGGCGGAATATGCCCAGGACAGCCATCAATATACGATCATGTCCTATTGGTCGGGCCAGAACACCGGGGCGCTGGCGACGAATTGGTCGCTACTTCGAGCCAATTACGTGCAGACGCCGATGCTGCACGACATCCTGACGATCCAGGCAAAATATGGTGCGGATCCGACGACTCGCAGCGGCGACACGACCTATGGCTTCAACTCGAATGCCGGGCGCGACGTATTCGATTTTTCGACCAACCCTTATCCCTATCTTTCGATCTACGACGCCGGCGGCAACGACACTCTCGACCTGTCGGGCTTCACCGCCAGCCAGTTCGTGAACCTTCAGCCCGGTTCCTTCAGCTCCGTGGGCGCAGCCGTCCCGACCGCGGCGGCGATCAACGCCAACAGGGCCGCGCACTATGAGGCGACGGGGGAGCTCCTTCCCGAGCTCACCCAGGCGCAGGTCAATGCCTCGGCCGCGAACTTCATGAACGGAGCCTTCCAGCGGATCGGCCAGTTCACCGGCGTCGGCGGAATTTTCGCCACCGGCCACGACAATCTGAGCATCGCCTACGGCACGGTCATCGAGAACGCGATCGGCGGCTCGGCGCGCGACCTTCTCTGGGGCAACGACGTAGCCAATCGCCTCGAAGGCCGCGGGGGCAATGACGTCCTCAACGGGTTCAAGGGCGCCGACATATTGATCGGCGGAGCCGGCATCGACTTTTTCCAGTTCAGCACCCTGAACGACTTCGGGAACATGATCGTCGACTTCACCCCGGGCGACAAAATCGACGTGTCCAAGTTCGATACGAATCCGGGCGCGGCGGGCGATCAGGCTTTCGCCTTCATCGGCCAGGCCGCCTTCAGCAATGTCGCCGGTCAGCTGCGCTATTCGAACGGCGTGCTGGAAGGCGATGTGGACGGCAACGGCCTGGCCGATTTCTCGGTGATCATTGCCAACGCTGCCCCGCTGACTTCGGGAGACTTCCTGCTTTGATAAGCCATATCGAGTGACGGTCACTCCTTCCTGATCCCTCCCCCGGACTGCCGCTGATAGCTTCGTTGCAAATGGATGGCAGGCGGCTATAATAGGCACCAGCGCTATGCGATTGCCGGTGTCCAGAAGGTGGTTTGTATAATCGGCAGCGCCCCGTCTGATACGTGAAGATTCACCATAGTTTGGTGTC
>DASWLY010000221.1:0-3156 GCA_036400035.1 Allosphingosinicella sp. | reverse complement strand
CCCGGATCCGCACGACATCCTGGAAGTGCTGGGCGTGGTCGCTCTCGCCGAGTATCTCGTCAGCGAGATCCAGGAGGTCTACCGGCTCCAGGGCGTGAAGATCAACGACAAGCACATCGAGGTGATCGTCCGCCAGATGCTGCAGAAGGTCGAGATCACCGACAGCGGGGATTCCACCCTGCTCGCCGGCGAGCAGATCGATCTGCAGGAGATGAACGAGATCAACGCCAAGCTGAAGCAGGGCAAGAAGCGTCTCGCCGAAGGCAAGCCGGTGCTGCTCGGAATCACCAAGGCGTCGCTCCAGACCCGCAGCTTCATCTCGGCCGCCTCCTTCCAGGAGACGACCCGGGTGCTCACCGAAGCCTCGGTGCAGGGCAAGATCGACACGCTCGACGGCCTCAAGGAGAATGTCATCGTCGGCCGCCTCATCCCGGCGGGTACCGGCGCGGGCATGGGCCGGATGCGGATCGCGGCCACCAGCCGCGACGTCGCGCTTCGCGCCCAGCACCGCAAGCTGCAGGAGTCGCTGGTCGCGGCGAACTCGGCGGCGGAAGAGCATGCGGCCGAGCTCGCCCAGGGCCCGGAGGCGGCGATCGGCGACGATCCGCTGGGCGCCGTGACCCCGAGCGGGCACGGCACCGACGCGGACGCCGGCGAGTATCTGCAGGGCTGATCCCGTCGCCCCGGCGCAGGGCCCCGTCAAAGTACTACTTTGATGGGAACCCAGGCCGGGGCCTCAGGGCCGAAGGGCGCCCGTGCCTTTCACCCGCTGGGATCCCGGCCTTCGCCGGGATGACGTGTAAGTTCCGGACGATGCATGGATACTATCGCCCCGCCGGAGATGATCCGGCGGGGCGTTTCGTTTAGAGAGGCCCGATGAAGCTCGCTTTCACCCTGTTCCTGGTCGCGCTGATGATCCTGCCGGCCGTCGCCGTCGCCGGCTACCGGTTCAGGCGCGCCCTCAGGGAGCGGGACTCGGCACGGTCGGAGGGCGGCGAGCCGCGCTAGCGCGGCTTCGCCTCGCTTTTCGCGGTCCGCTCCATTCGGGCCGAGGTCCGACCGCCGGCTGGAACGGCCTTCGCCCGCGCCGGTTGTGAGCTCGACAGGAGGGCGTGGAATGGCCGACTTCGCCGAGCAGCGCGAGACGATGGTCCGGCGGCAGATCGCCGACCGGGGAATCGAGTCGCCCCGGCTGCTCGACGCGTTCCGCTCGGTGCCGCGCGAGGAATTCCTGCCCGAAGCCGTTCGCGACTTCGCCTATGAGGACGGGCCGCTGCCGATCGAGGCCGACCAGACCATTTCGCAGCCCTACATCGTCGCGCTCATGATCGCGGCGGCCGAGGTGGCGCCCGGCGACAGGGTGCTCGAGATCGGCGCCGGCTCGGGCTATGCGGCGGCGGTGATGAGCCGGCTCGCCGCCGAGGTGATCGCGGTCGAGCGCCACTTCGAGCTGGTCGAATTGGCGCGTTCGCGAATGGCGCGGCTCGGCTACGACAACGTCCGTATCGTCCAGGGCGACGGCACCGGCGGCCTGCCGGAAGAGGCGCCGTTCGAGGCCATTTTGTGCGCCGCCAGCGGCAGCCACGTGCCCGAGGCGCTTCGGCTCCAGCTCTCCACCGGCGGCATCCTGGTGATGCCGATCGGCGAATCGGGCGCGGTCCAGAGGCTGGTCAAGGTCACCCGGCGGGGCGAGCGGGATTTCGATGAGGAGGATCTGGGGCCGGTGCGGTTCGTACCGCTGATCGGCGCCCATGGCTGGGCCGACCCGAAGGGAGAGAATGAGATGTCCGTCCCACAACGAATCGCCGCGGCGGCCGAGCCGCTGCCCGGGATCGACGAGCCCGCCTTCGCCGAGGCCTTCGACCGCTTCGCCGACGCCCGGGTGGTCCTGCTCGGCGAGGCCAGCCACGGCACGTCCGAATTCTACCGGGCTCGGGCGGCGATCACCCGGCGGCTGGTCGAACGGCACGGCTTCAACATCGTCGCGGTCGAGGCGGACTGGCCGGACGCCGCCAGCATCGACCGCTACGTGCGCCACCGGCCGCACCGCGAAGGGGAGGAGACGGCGTTCCAGCGCTTCCCGACCTGGATGTGGCGCAACACCGACGTCGACGCGCTGGTGCGCTGGCTCAGGCGCCACAATGAGGGCCGGCCGCACGAAGAGATGGCCGGCTTCTACGGCCTCGATCTCTACAACCTCGGTGCCTCGATCCGGGCCGTGATCGACTTCCTCGACGGCGCCGATCCGGACGCGGCGAAGGTGGCCCGGGAGCGCTACGGCTGCCTTCGGCCCTGGGCCCACGATCCGGCGGCTTACGGGCGGGTCGCGATCACCGAAGGCTATGGCCGCTGCGAGGTTGGCGTCGTCCAGATGCTTGGGGAGCTGATGACCCGGCGAATGGACTGCCTTAGCCCCGAATGCGACGAGTGGTTGGACGCGGCCGCCAACGCCCGGCTGATCAAGAATGCCGAGCAATATTATCGGGTCATGTATTACGGCTCGGCGGAAAGCTGGAATCTGCGGGACACCCACATGTTCGAGACCCTGTGCCAGCTGCTCGAGGCGAAGGGGCCGGAGTCCAAGGCGGTGGTCTGGGCGCATAACAGCCATATCGGCAATGCCGCCCACACCGAGATGGGGCAGGTGCGGGACGAGCTCAACATCGGGCAGCTGGTCAAGGAGAGGTTCGGGGACGAGGCGCGGCTGATCGGCTTTGGAACCCACACCGGCACCGTCGCGGCGGCGACCGACTGGGACGAGCCGATGGAGGTGAAGACGGTGCGGCCGTCGCTTCCGGGAAGCTATGAGCGGCTCTGCCACGATACCGGGCTGAAGCGCTTCCTGCTCGACCTGCGTGAGGGCAAGAACGAGGACGCGGTCGAGGCGCTGCTCGAGCCGCGGCTGGAGCGCTTCATCGGAGTCATCTACCGGCCCGAGACCGAACGCTGGAGCCATTATTCCGAGGCCGTCCTGCCCAACCAGTTCGACGCATGGGTCTGGTTCGACGAGACCCAGGCGGTGACTCCGCTGAACGGCGCCGGACAGCCCGGGGCCGGAGAGGAGGAGACCTACCCGTTCGGGCTTTAGAGTGAACGAGAGGGGCGCGTGAACCAGCGGGGGGGGGGTGAACGAGAGGGGGGTGAACCAGCCGTCAT
>DASWLY010000220.1:0-16905 GCA_036400035.1 Allosphingosinicella sp. | reverse complement strand
CGCCGCGCCTCGACCCCGAGCCGGGCCAAGGTGGCGATGATCCAGCCCTCCAGCGAATGGACGAACCGGCGCACGTCCCGCCCCCGCCGCTCGAGGTCGAGAAGCACGTAGACGACCCGCTGGCCGGGCCCGTGATAGGTGTAGCGCCCGCCGCGGCCGGCGGCGAAGACCGGGAAACCGGAAGGGTTGAACAATTCCGCCGGATCGGCGCTGGTCCCGGCGGTGTAGAGGGGAGGGTGTTCGAGCAGCCAGATCAGCTCGCCCGCCTCGCCGGCCCGGATCGCCGCCGCCCGGGCCTCCATCGCGGCGAGGGTCTCGGCATAGGGGCTCAGCCCGGGAGCCACCCGCCATTCGACATCGCGATCGTCTTCCTCGCAGCCCGGCGCCATTCACCCCGATTGCCCAGCCTCGCCCGCGGCGCAAGCCCGTCTTGAACCGCCCGCGCCCGGCGCTACAGTCGCGCCCGAACAGTCAAGGGCCCTGCCGTCATGAAATTCTCCTACAGCGCCGTCTGGGACGACACGGCCGCTCTCGTGCGAAACAATTTCTCGCTCATCGCCGCGCTCGCCGGCGCCTTCATCTTCCTGCCCGC
Source organism: Allosphingosinicella sp. (assembly GCA_036400035.1). GTDB lineage: Bacteria > Pseudomonadota > Alphaproteobacteria > Sphingomonadales > Sphingomonadaceae > Allosphingosinicella. Next base: position 16,313 of record DASWLY010000220.1, on the reverse strand, counting down.
GCTCCTGATCGGGCATTTCCTGCCGCAGCCGATCCCGGGCGAGGACCCCTGGGCCTATCTTCGCGAGCTTAGCGAACATATGTCCGGCAACTCGCTCTGGCTGCTGCTCCAGGCGCTCGCCAACGCGCTGGGCATGATGGCGATCCTGAAGCTGGTCTTCGCCCGCCAGGGCACCCGCGTCGGAGCGGCGCTCGCGGCCGCGGCCGCCATCGTCCCTTTCTATTTCATCGCCGGCTTCATCGCCAATCTGCTCGTCTTCGCCGGCCTGCTGCTCCTGATCGTCCCGGGCCTCTATCTGTTCGGCCGGCTGGTGCCGCTCGGGCCGGTCATGGCCGCCGAGGACCGGCGCAACCCGTTCAAGGCGATCGGCCGCGCGTTCGAGGTCACCAAGGGCAAGGGCTGGGCGGTGCTCGGCCTCGTCATCCTCATCGCGGTTCCGGGCCTTATTCTCATCCAGGTCGTCAACGTCCTGCTCGGCATCCTCTTCCGAATCGCGGCGGGCGACGACATCGCCAGGCTTCTCAGCCTGATCGTCAGCAGCGCGACGGCGGCGGCGCTCACCGTCCTCCTCCTGATCCTCTACGCCGCCATCTACCGTGCGCTGGCGGGGCAGGGGTCGGAGTCGGCGCGAGGCTCACAGGCCGCCCCGGGCTAGCGGGATCTGCGGCGCCGCGCCGGCGGGCAGAAGCCCGGTCAGCCTCGGGTCCGGGAAGCTTTCGAAGGCCTGCCGGACGGCGACGAAGCCGGCGTTGAGATAGGCCTTCAACGCGGCCGGGTGGTCGAGCGTGCAGGTGTTGACCGCCACCCGCTCGACGCCCGCCCGCCACGCCAGCGCGAGCAGCTGGGCGAACAGCCACCGGCCGTGGCCCTTGCCGGCGAGCTCGGGCACCAGGCCGAGGAAGCGGATCAGGCATTGGCCGTCGGTGCGGAAATCGAGCTCGACCATCCCGACCTCCACTCCGGAGCGGTCGACCACGGCATGGACCTCGGCCATCTCCCGGCACAGGCGTTCGTCGTCCATCAGCAGCCGCGAATACCAGAGCCAGCGAGACCCGACACGCTCGAACAGCAGGCGATAGCGGGCGGGATCGGGCGAGCGCCAGCGTTCGAGGCGGAACGGGGAGGCCGGGAGGGGCTTTGGCTTCGGGCGCTCGGTCATCTCCAGGTAGGTGACGACGGTGCCGATATGGCCTGGGGGGACGGGGGTCAGCATGCCGCGTCCTAGCGGATCGCCGCGGGATCGGTCACTTCCCAAACGCCGGGAAGTAAGAGGGTCTCACGCAAAGGCGCAAAGTCGGGAAGAAGGAGAAGAGTCATCGTCCCCAGGCCTGAGCGATGAGGAGCAGGCCGAGCAGGAGGAAGAGGGGGCTGTAGAGGCGGGTGTCGTAGCGCGCCCATCGGGTGCCGCGAAGCGACTTGAAGAAGCCGACATAGCGGTTGGGGACGAGAGCTCGGGTGGCGAAGGCGGCGCCGGCGGCGATCAGGGCCGCCCGGGGGAGGCCCGGCGGCAGCGGGAGGGGCAGGTGGCCGGTGTGGCCAAGCAGCAGCAGCGCGAGCGCGACGAGCCCGAGCGCGACGGCTCCAGCCGCCGGGCGCCACCAGGGAAGGCGGTGGGCCATCACCGGGTCTCCGTCCGGCCGCTGCGGGAGAGAGACGGAGTAGCCGAGCCGGCCGCCCAGCGCCCAGTGAAGATGAAAGGCGGCGGCGAAGGCGATGATCGCCAATGCGGGGAGGAGCAGCATGGTCTTGGGCTAGCAGCTCGGCCGCGGCGGAGGAACTGGTGCGCCCCGCGGACGGCAAGGCTCGGAAGATCCCTCCCGAGCTTGCCTTGAGAAGGGGGGACCGGCCGGCTTTACAGGGCGCACATTCAATGGCGGTCTCGGACTTGGGCGAGGGCGGGCTTTGGACGAAGGAGGAGAAGGCTGACCGTGCACACCCAGCCGAAATAAGCGAGAAACGACAGGCGCTGGCCCCAGCCCGGAAGAAGCAACGGGGTGAAGCGGATCGCGGCGGCTACGATTGCGAGCAGGAGAAAGATCATCGTCGCTCGCCTTAGCCCCGCGGCCGGCGGCTTCAGAAGGCGCAGGGCCGCTGGAAGCCAGAACGCGAATACCAGCAATGACGCCGCGATATGGCCGAGGGACAGCGGCGACCGCAGGTTGCTCATGTCCGCGGGGACGGCGGTCGCGGCGAAGGCCATTCCTGACAGCGCCAGATATACACCCGCCCGTCTGTCCCTGGCCGAGGCGCCCACCCCGAGGCCGAACAAAGCCAGAAGCACCCCTGGCAGCAGAAAGCCGATGAGGTTCCAGGGCAAGGCGTTGGGGGCGCCGGCGGCGCCGAGCTCGCTCACCGCCTTGGTGCCATGCTCGTAGCCGGGGTGAGCGGCGGCGAAGAAGACCAGCGACGACGCGAACAGGGATGTCGCGGCAAGGCCGAGCAAAGCTGTGATTCTTGGTGACATCGACCCACTCCCGAACTAGTTCACCTGGTGAACCATATTTCTGGAGCGGTCAATGGACGATGGAAACCTGGCGGCGGCCCTGGCGACAGGCGCGGTGACGATCGTTCGAAGGCTTCGGGCCGCCGACCGTTGCGCCCGCCTGAGCGGCCCACAGGCTTCGGCTCTCGGGGTGATCATTCATGCCGGGAGCATTCGGATGTCGCAGCTGGCGCGGCTCGAGGAAGTCGGCCGGCCCGCCATCACCAAAACGGTCGCCCAGCTGGAGGCGCTGGGGCTGGTCATTCGGCGGCCTGACGACGAGGACGGCCGGGTATCGCTGATCTCAGCCACAACCGAGGGTAAACGGCTGTTTCAGGAGGGCCATGCGCGGCGGTCGGCGCCTTTGGCCGCGGCTGTCGGGAAGCTGGATCCTTCGGAGCGCGCTACCCTCGTCGCGGCGATCCAGCTGATCAAGATACTGGGCGAGTCGATCGGGCGGGCTGAAGATTCGGCTGGGGCGGGTCCGCTATCGGACCCGGTTTAGCGCCGCCTTGCTCCTCCACCCCGTCGCTTCGCGGCGCGGTCCCCCTCCCCCAGCAAGCTGGGGGAGGAGTTTTCTTCAGGCCGCGAGGGTCTTGCGCATCAGGGTGGCGAGGCGGTCCTTGACGGCCAGGCGCAGCTTCTTGAGGCGGAGGAGCTTGAGGCTGTCCGGCAGGCGTCGGCGCATCTCGCGGGTGATGGCGTCGTCGAGGCGGCGGTGGATGTGCGTGAGTCTATAGGCCGAGGATGACATGATGGTCTCCAGCTGAAAGGGTCTGCCGCTAAGGCAGATTTGAGTTCCGAGGGGCCGCGCCTGGGCGGCGGCTCAGAGCGCTGGAGGGGCCCGGGCGCGGTAGGAGGCGCTCGCCGGGCGCGGGATGGCGCTCCGGGTGACGGATGCGGTCTCGGCCCCGGGCCTTGTCCACAGGCGCCCCGTGACGACGCCGAAGGCAGCCGGCGGGAGGGACGGGCCGATGCCCGAGCCCGGCGCCTCGTCGTCGAGGGCGTTTCGGGCCGCCGGCGGGAGCAGGGCGGGCGCGACGTTGGGCCGGCTGGAGCCGAGGCGGGTGGCCGGGCCCTGGAAGTCGCTCGCGGCGGCGGTGGCGGTGGCGGAGCCGAGGAACAGGCTCAAGAGGATCAGGAGCGCCCCGAATGGCCCCCCGCGAATCCGATCCTGTGCCGTGGTCGGCACGTTTGAACCCCTCCTTATGCTCTCCCATCGATATGGGCGGGGTTCCGGCGAAAACAACGTCAGGAGGGAGCCTTCGCGGGAGCAGATAGGATTTTACTAGAGGTTCTATCTATGTTCTAATCCGGCCATGGGCGGGAAGCGGAAGAGGCGGGAGCGCGGGGCGATCATCGACTCGGCCGCGAAGGTGGCGATGCTGGCGGCGCTTCGCGAGGGGCGGCGGCCGGATGAGGTCGCGGCTTGCTATGGGGTGACCCTGCAGGCCTTCTACTCGGCGCGGCGGCGGGATCCCCTGTTCGCGGCGGCCTGGCAGGATGCCCACGCCCTGTCGGCGGAGGCGGAGCGGCGTTGCCTTTCTACCCGTCCGTCGGCTTCGCCGGTCGCCCTCCCCGACACAGGCTCGGGCAGGAATGGGGAAAGGCGAATCTCGTCCAACAACCGGCGCCTCCTGCAGCGGCGCGGGATGCGGCATGTGCGGTTCGACGAGCGGCGAAAGGGCGTGTTCCTCGCGCATTTCGCCCGGAGCTGCGACTTCCTGGCGGCCGCGGCGGCGGCGGGGGTATGCGAGCGGACGGTGTACAATCACCTTCACCGCGACCCGGCCTTCGCGGACGCGTTACAGACGGCGCTCAAGGAGGGTTATGCATGGCTGGAGACGGAGGCTCTGCGCCAGCGGCTCGAAGCACAGGAACGGCTTCGGGCCGCCTGGGAGGACGCCGACGAGGGCGAGGAAGAGCTCCTGCGTGAGGAGGAGGGGGTCGAATTCGACCGGGCGATGAAGCTGCTTGCCCGCTGGGACCGGAAGAACGGCGGCCTGGGCCCGAGGCAGGTCGGCCACGGCCGCCGGCGGCCGTGGAGCTTCGAGGAGACGATCGCCCTGATCGACAAGAAGCTCGACAATCTGGGCATCCCGCGCCTGCCGCCGCCGGAGGGCACGCGGTAGATCAAGAGGAATTTTTCCGCGGGGCCGCCGGGCCACGGCAGGTTCAGGTTTGTAATGCGCACTAGGGTCGTCCAATAGCGCCGAACGCGATTTTCCGATGCAGCCTCTCCCCGCCCGCAGCGTTCTTCGCATTCAACCCAGATTCGAAAGCCCCGATTTGCACGCTCCGCTTCCCCGCCAACCGGGCCTAGACCCGCGCGGCCTGCTGAAGGAGGTCACCCCCTTCCGCCAACCGCGCCATGCCCGAAGCATCTTCGAGATCGCGGTCACCGCCACGCCCTTCATTCTCTTGTGGCTGCTGACCTGGGCGGCGCTGGATGCCGGCTACGCGCTCGGCCTCCTGCTCGCCGTCCCCGCCGGCGCCCTCCTGCTCAGGCTCTTCCTGATCCAGCACGATTGCGGGCACGGCGCCTTCTTCCGGGGAAGGGCCGCGAACGACTGGATCGGCCGAATCCTCGGAGTTCTGACGTTCACGCCCTACGATTATTGGCGCCGGTCCCACGCCATCCACCATGCGAGCACCGGCAATCTCGACGCGCGGGGAACGGGGGACGTCGACACCCTGACCGTCGCGGAATTCCGCGCCCTCGGGCTCGGCCGGCGCTTCCTCTACCGGTTGTACCGGCACCCGATCGTCCTGTTCGGGATCGGGCCGGCCTATCTGTTCCTGCTTCGGCACCGGCTTCCCATCGGTATGATGACGAAGGGATGGCGGCCCTGGCTGAGCGCTATGGGGACGAACGCCAGCATCGCCGCCGTCGCCGGCGGGCTCATCTGGGCGATGGGGCTGAAGCTGTTCCTGCTCGTGCACCTGCCGATCACCCTGGTCGCGGCGTCGCTGGGCGTCTGGTTCTTCTACGTGCAGCACCAGTTCGAGCATACGCACTGGGACCGAAGCGACGAGTGGAGCTTCCATTCGTCGGCGGTCCATGGCAGCTCGCACTACGATCTGCCGCCGGTCCTGCGCTGGTTCAGCGCCAATATCGGGGTCCACCATGTGCACCATCTCGCCAGCCGGATCCCCTTCTACCGGCTGCCCGAGGTCCTTCGCGAGGTCCCCGCGCTCGCCCGGTGCAGCCGGGTGACGATCGGGCAGAGCTTCCGGGCGGTTCGGCTGGTGCTCTGGGACGAGGACAAAAGGCGGCTGGTGTCCTTCGCGGAAGCCCGGGCCGGATAGCGGCCGGGCACACGATCGCAGGCCCCGGTCAGCCGGCCGCCGGCCTGCCGGTGAAGACCGCCAGCTGGGCGGCGAAAGCGCGCCCGAAGGCGGGGCGGGCTTCGGCGCGGGCGACATAGGCGGTGAGATTCGGATAGTCGTCGAGGATGGCCGATCCGCCCAGCCTTCGCAGGACCGAAACCATCATGAGGTCGCCGCCGGTGAACCCGCCGTCCAGCCAGTCGCACGCGCCGAGCCGGGCTGACAATTCGCCAAGACGGCCGCGGATCCGGTCCTCCAGGATCGGCAGGCGCTCCTCGTGCCAGGGCTTGTCGGCTTCCAGATAGAGGGCGATTTCCCGGTCGACGATCGGCGGCTCCACCGTGCCGAGCGCGGCGAACATCCAGGCGATGGCCCGGGCGCGGGCGTCAGGGCCGTCCGGCAGCAGGCCTGGGCGGCTTTGCGCCACATGGAGCACGATCGCTCCCGATTCGAACAAGGCGAGACCGCCTTCCTCATAGGTCGGGATCTGCCCGAAGGGTTGCAGCCTGCGATGCCCAGGCTCCTTCATCGCTCCGAACGACAGGAGGCGAACCTGGTACGACTGCCCCACCTCTTCGAGCGCCCAGCGGACGGGCATGTCGCGCGCGAGGCCCTGGCCGCGATCCGGGGAGCTTTCGAAGGCGGTGATGGTGATGGTCGTCATAGAGGACTCCGGTTGGGCCGCACGATGCCGCGCAACCGCATCGCCGGGCAATGGAAAGTCGGTTGCCGGCCTTCTTCGGACCGCGGACGCAACTATTGTGCGCTGCAGCACGTTGATCCGGGGAAGCCTTAAGGCCCTGTCCCTTCCAAACGTGAGTATGTCCATGAGCAAAGCCCCGGTTCCCGTTCGCAAGCGCAATAAAACTCCCGCCGGCGGGAGCGGATCGCTTTGGAAGTGGGGCGCCGGCGCGGCCGGGGCGGCGGCGGTGGGCGCTGCGGCGTTCAACGCGCTCCGGGCGCGGCGGGCGGAAGAGGCCAATCCTCCGGTGGGAAGCTTCATCGAGGTCGACGGAGTCCGCCTTCACTACCTCGAGCGCGGCAGCGGACCGCTGGTCGTGCTTCTCCACGGCAACGCGACGATGATCCAGGATTGGCTCGCCTCCGGGCTTTTCGATGCCCTGGCCGAGACCAACCGAGTCATCGCCTTCGATCGCCCGGGCTTCGGCCACAGCGATCGGCCGCGAAGCACGATCTGGACTCCGGCGGCCCAGGCCCGGCTGATCGCCGCCGCCCTCGCGGCGAAAGGATGCGGCGAGGCGACGATCGTCGGCCACAGCTTCGGGACGATGGTCGCGGTCGAGCTGGGACTGAACCATCCGGAGGCGGCGGCGTCCCTGGTTCTGATCGGCGGATATTATTATCCTTCGGCCAGAGTGGATGCCGTCCTTGCCGCTCCTCCCGCCATGCCGGGGATCGGCGACGCGATCCGCTATACCGTCTCGCCGCTCCTCGGAGCCGCGATGAAGCCGGCGATGGAAAAGCAGATCTTCGCTCCGGCGCCGGTGTCGGCGGGGTGGAAGAAGGACTTCCCCTTCGAAATGACCCTGCGCCCGTCGCAGATCCGGGCCGCCGCGGCGGAGGCGGCGCTCATGGTTCCGGCCGCGGCATCCATGGTTCCTCGCCTCGGCGGCCTGACGCTGCCGGTCACCCTCGTCGCCGGCGAAGGCGACGCGGTGGTGAGCACTTCGGACCAGTCCGGGCGGCTCGCCGAGGCGCTTGCGGCAAGCGAGCTTCTGATCGTCGAGGGCGCCGGCCACATGGCGCACCACAAGGCCCCGGATCGGGTCGCCTTCGCGATCCGGGCGGCGGCGGGCGGAACCCGGCGCTGAAGCCGGCCCGGGCGTCGCGGCCCGGGCGGCGCGCTGACCGGCGCCCGCCGTGTCGCGGCGAACGGCGGCGCGACGGGACGAGCCGAGGAACGGCGGCGCCGGTGTCCTGTTGGAACCGGGGGGACTTCGAACCCCCCTTTGTATCCAGGAGAGTCATTTCATGCACCAGAACCTCGTATCCGCCGTTTTCGACAGCCATTCGGAAGCCGAGCGTGCCGTCACCGAGCTGCGCAGCGCCGGGGTCCGCGACAGCGCCCTGTCAATCGTCCACCAGCACGAAGGCAAGAACACGACCTCCGACGGCAGCGGAAGCACGACCGATGAAGGTGGCAACAAGAGCGGACTGGTCAAGGGCCTGCTGGGCGGCGGTGCCGTCGGCGCGGCTCTCGGTGTGGCGGCGCTCGCCATTCCAGGCGTCGGCCCGCTCGCGGCCGCAGGAGCGATCGCCGCTTCGGCGGTTCCTGAGGGCGCCGCGATCGGAGCGGCGCTCGGAGCGGCTGGAGGCGGCCTCAGCGGCTATCTTTCCAAGCACGGCGTCGACGAGGAGGATGCCCGTTACTATGAGGAGCGGATCAAGACCGGCGGCGTCTTCGTCTCGGTCGACACGAGCGATTCCGGGATAGACGCCGAGACGGCGCGCGAGATCCTGTACCGGAGCGGCGGCCACAGCGCGTCCCGCTCGAGGGCGACGACCGCCTAAGCCCGGGGAAACGACTGCGGCGAGGCGCTTGGGATAACCAGCCCGGGCGCCTCGTTCCGCCTCCCTTCCGGCCGGCCGACGCTCAAGGCACCGACGACTCCGCACCTACGAAAGGAGCGCCCGCCTGTATAAGCGGGCGCTCCTCTCTTTCGCTGCCTGCGTGATGGCAGCTCCACTGTTCGAACCAGGGTCGGCCTAGAGGCCGTTGGCGAGGTTCGTGTCGGGATCGTTGGTCGCGGCGTCCTTCTGCATCATGTTCTGGGTGTTGGCGTCCATGGCCCCGTTGCCGCCGCCCATCGCGTCATTGCCGCCCATGCTGCCTTCCATGCCGGTCGCGCCGTTCATCGACATGTTCGGATCCAGCATCAGATTCTCGTCCATCATCATGTTGTCGGCGCCGAGGGCGTTCGCCTCGTTCGCCGCGGGGTCGCCGCCGCTGCCGCCACAGGCGGACAAAGCAAGGGCCACACCGGCCACCAAAATCGCGCGCATCAGATTTTCTCCGTTCCTAAGTGTCAACGACACCATTGGCCGCCGGTCCGCCTAACGCGGCACCCGCCGCTAGGGTCCGTGAGGCACCGACAGAGGGAGCAGGTGAGGGTCGTCGAGAAGGCGGCTCCACCTTCACCTGCCATTGTCGTTCGACCCTGATCCGCGTCGCCTTCGATCCTGTCCGGACTCGGTCGGGGCAGGATATCATCTCACCCCCAGGTCGCCAGCGGCGGCAGGCTCATCAATATCGCGTCGACATTGCCGCCGGTCCTCAGTCCGAACAGGGTGCCTCGGTCGTAGATAAGGTTGAACTCGGCGTAGCGGCCGCGCCATTCGAGCTGCCTCGCCTTGTCGGCCTCGGTGAAGGGGGTCGCCATGCGGCGCCGGACCAGCCTCGGGAAGATGTCGAGGAAGGCCTCGCCGACGTCGCGGGTGAAGGCGAAGCTGGGTTCGAACGGGCCCTCAAGATGGTCGTAGAAGATCCCGCCGACGCCGCGGTGCACGCCCCGGTGCGGGATGTAGAAATAATCCTCCGCCCATTTGGAGAAGCGTTCGTAGAAGGTCTGGTCGTGGGCGGCGCAGGCGGCGCGGAGGCGGGCGTGGAAGTCGGCGGTGTCCTCCGCATAAGGGAGGGGCGGGTTGAGGTCCGCGCCGCCGCCGAACCAGCGCTTCGTGGTGACCAGGAAGCGGGTGTTCATGTGGACCGCCGGAACGTGCGGGTTGGCCATGTGGGCGACGAGGCTGATCCCGGTGGCGAAGAAGCGCGGATCGGCGGCGGCGCCGTGGATGCTGGCGGCGAAATCCTCGCTGAAGCGGCCGGCGACGGTGGAGACGTTGACCCCGACCTTTTCGAACACGGAGCCCTTCATCAGGCCGCGGACCCCGCCGCCGCCCGGCGAACCGTCGGGATCGGTTCGGTCCCAGGCCGTGTATTCGAAGGAGGCCTCGCTGCCCGCCTCCCGCTCGATCGCCTCGAACTCCGCGCAGATCCGGTCGCGGAGCGACTCGAACCAGGTGCGGGCGCTTTGCTGTTCTTCGTCGAGCTCGATCATGGCGTCTCCCGCCCGCCCGATGCCCCCGGACGGCGCGCCTTGCAAGCGGGCCGGCGCGCTCGGCAACCGGATCAGCGCTCGGCGTGGCGGGCGGCGAAAACCGTCCGGCGCAATTCGACCCGGGTCGGGGAACGCAGGGAATCCTGCGGGGTTTGGCGGTTCGAACGCGGTCGTGCTTCGGCCGCTTCCCGCTCGATTCGACTAGATGGAGACCCAACAATGACTCAAGATGCGACTTACCTCCCCGAGGGCGCGGGCGCGACGACGGGCGGCACTGCCGGCTCCGGCTCGGACGCGTGGACGGCCGGCCCCGTCTCCTCGCACCGGCAGATCGAGCTCGTCGAGACCCGCCCGAGCGTGGCGGTCGTCGCCGGAGCGGCGCTCGCCGGCGCTATCGCCGGAGCGGCGATCCCATTCATGTTCTCGGGCCGTAGCTCGAGCGGCGGGCGCCAGGAGAGCACGACGGTCGAGGAATCGGTGATCATCAACCGCTCGCCTCGGGAGATCTACGATTTCTGGCGGAATTTCGAGAACCTGCCCCAGTTCATGGACAACATCGAATCGGTCACGAAGCTCAACGAGGTGCGCTCGCACTGGGTGATCAAGGCCCCAGCGGGGACCAGCGTCGAGTTCAACAGCCTGGTGACCGAGGACATTCCCGGCCGGCTGATCGCCTGGAAGTCCGAAGAGGGCGCGACCGTCCCCAATCGCGGCCGGGTCGAGTTCATCGAGACCTCGTCGGGCGGCGGCACCAACGTTCGCACCACCATCTCCTACGATCCGCCGGCGGGCGCCTTCGGGCGGATCGTCGCCAAGCTGTTCCAGCGTGAGCCCGGTGTGCAGGCCCGGCAGGACCTCGACCGGCTCAAGCAGCTTTTGGAGAGATAAAGCGGGCCAAGCGGGGACGGCTGCGCAGCCGTCCCCGTTCACACGCCGAGCGGGGAGGGGGCGCAGAGGTAATCGGCCTCCTGCCCGGCGGCCCGGAACTGCTGAAACCGAGGTAGCATGAGTCGCTGCCCCCAATAATCCTGCTCCTGATCCCACCTCGCGGCGCGAGGTCTGGTACGAGCTATTCCGGAGATTCGGCAAGCTGCGCTCGTCACACCGGACTTGATCTTGAAATCCGATTTCGGTCACAAGCGTGGCATGCAGCTCACTGCCCTCCTTGTTCCCGCGCTGTCTAACCAGCTCCACGCCCTCTCCGGCTGGCTGGACAAGGCGGAGACGTTCGCCGCAGAGCGCGGAGAGAGCCCCGATGGGCTGCTACCCCTGCGTCTCGCCCCCGACATGTTTCCGCTGACGACGCAGCTGCGCTTCCTGAGCTTCCAGGCCCAGGAACCTGTCTACCGGCTGCGGAACCTGGATGTGCCGGAGGCTATACTGCACATTCGGCAAGAGGGCCGCGACGGCGAGGCAAGGCCAGGCACCTGGTCCGAAGCGCGCGCTCGCGTGGCCGATGCGTCGAGCTTCCTGGCGACCGTCGGCCCGAACGCGTTGGACGACGCAGCCGACAAGGCGATCGCGCATTCGCTGCCGACCGGCATGATCTTCGACATGACGGGCGAGCAATATGTCCGCGACTGGGCATTGCCGCAGGTCGCCTTCCACCAGATGATCGCCTACGCTATCCTTCGGCAGGCGGGCGTGCCGCTGGGCAAGGTGGATTACGTGCCTCACATGTTCGGCTACCTAAGACCAGGCACCGCGCCGGCGGCTTAAGCTGTTCGCGCGGTTCCCCTACCCGAGACAAGCTTGGGGAGGAATCTCGGAAAGCTCGATCCTCCCCTCGACGTCGCTACAGCCTGGCGCCTCGCTGCGTAGAAGCGGCCCTTCCGGTGCCAGTCACCTCCGTCGTCTGGCGCACCGCCTGGTGACAGTCACCACCGCCTGGATCGCCGCGATGCCTCATCACCCAGCCCACAGCCCGGTCTGTCGGATCGCCTCGGCGAGCCAGATCCCCGCCGCCACGGCGAGGTTGAGCGAGCGCGTTCCCGCCGCCTGCGGGATTCGCACGCTGAGATCCGCCCGCTCGTGCACCGCCTCCGGCGCGCCACGGCTTTCGGAGCCGAAGATCAGGGTGTCGCCGGCCTCGAATCGCGCTTGCGGGAGGGGGAGGGCACCTGCGGTCGTGAACAGGACGAGCCGCCCCTCCAGCCGAGCCTCGAACGCCTTCCAGCCCGAATGCCGGGTCACCGCCGCCATCTCCGCATAATCCATCCCGGCCCGCTTCAGCGCCCGGTCGGAGAAGGGGAAGCCGCAGGGCTCGATGATGTCGACCGGCACGGCGAGGCAGGCGGCGAGGCGGAGAAGGGTTCCGACATTGCCCGCCTGGTCGGGCTGGTGAAGGGCGAGGCGCATTCCTCCTTCATTGGGAGCTGCGAAGCGCCGAAGCAATCCAGCAAGGCTCCTGGGCCAGCCGGCCGCGGCACCGCCCCGCTCGACGTGGCCCCGGCCTCTATGCGCAGGCAGTCGCCCGCGGCCGCGGCCGCCGCGCGCCCTCAGCTCATGATCCTGCGGAAAAAAAGATAGGGAACATATAGTAAACTTCCTCGTTATATCCTATGTAGACTAGGAATCTAGAGGAAAAACCCAATGACGTATCTGTTCAAGTCCCTTCTGGCGACGACGGCGCTGGCGGCCGCGCTCGCCCCCGCCGGCCTCGGCGCCCAAACCGCCCCGGCGCCCTCGGAGGCCGCGCCGGGCGCGGTTCTCGACGAAGCGGAGGCGCTCGCCGTCGATGCGAAGATGTACGCGGCGGAATTCGGAGTGCCGTTCGACGAGGCCGTCCAGCGGCTGACGACGATGGTCTACGGCACCGGGGCGGCCAAGGAAGCCGCCGCGGAGGAGGGCGCCGATCTCGCCGGCCGCTATTTCGACAACAACGCCGCCGAATTCGGTCTCGTCGTGGCGACCAAGAAGGCGCAGAAGGCCCCGAAGACCCTTTCCTTCACCCCGCGCACCAAGGAGAATTACGGGCGCCTGACGGCCGAGAGCCGGAAGGCGCGCAACGAGACGCGCAAGGCGGGCCGGCAAATCGCGAAGCTGTCGGACGCCGAGGTGGCGAAGGCCGAGGAGGTGCTCGGCAAGCCGGTTAGCCTCAAGGTCCGCTACAAGGTCGGCCAGGCGCACAGCCTGACCGAGCTCAGCCAGGCGGTCGACACCTTGTCCGCTTCGGGCGGCTCGATCCCGGGCTTCCAGATGGCCTTCGTCGACGAGATCAACTCGAGAGTGTCGATCCTGACCAATGCCCGGCTCACCGACGCCCAGGCGCGGGAGGTGAGGCAGCGGGTCAAGGTGCCCGTCGAGTTCGAGTTCACTCCGACCGGCCTGGTGCAGGTCGCCAACATGCGTGGAGGGAGCAAATTGTATTCCGGCCCCACCGACACCTCGGCCAGTCCGCGCGAATGCATGACATCCTTCGGGGTTCGGCACGGCTCGATCACGACTTCGACCGGAGCGGCGATGACCGGCATGATGACCGCGGCGCACTGCACCAACGCCTTCAACGTCATCGCCGACGACGGCCGCAACTACACGCTGACGCACGGGCCCGCCGACGACACCCGCGGTACCTATCAGGAGACGGACATCATGTTCGTCCACGGGACCAACAACAACCCGGTCGGTCTCGGCACCTTCTACTATGACGGCACGACCAACCTTCGGGCGGTCTCCGGCACCATGTCGCGCGGCGGAACGGCCGTAGGCGGCGGCACCTGGAACTCGGTGCCGGCCGGGTCCCCGGTCGGAAGCTACATCTGCCACGTCGGCCAGACCTCTCCGGGCAGCACGACCAGCATGCAGAGCTGCGGCGAAGTCATTTCCGTGACCGCGTCGCAGACCACCGGCGGAGTGTCGACCCAGAACGGCAATGGCTACTTCGTCATGGTCCGCAACACCCAGTCCGGCAAAGGGACGGTGCGGACCAGCGGCACGGGAACGCTGCGCTGCCACAAGGGCGATAGCGGCGGACCCTGGTTCGCGGGCACGGTGGCCTACGGGGTGATGTCTTCCTGCGCCTGGGCGGACGTTATTGATGGCAACCAGGCGGCGTGGTCGGTGTATACGAGCACCGATTACTTCCACTGGACCGGAGCATCGATCATTGTCCCGTAACTTCACCGTAGCCGCCCTTGCCGTTCTCGCGCAGGGATGCCAGCAACCGGAGCAGGGCCTGGGGAATCTTCCCCAGGCCACTGCCTCACAAGGTCAGCAAGCCATGCCGGAGCCCGCGAGGCCGAAGAGCGCGACGCGTCTGTCCTACTGGGGCGTCGGCGCGCCGCCGCGTCAGGGCCCGCTGGGCGGCGCCGCGGCGCGGCTGGAGGGTATCCTGTCGCGGCTCGGCGGCTGCCTCGTCGTCACCCTTGGCAACGGCCGCGCCGTCCATCCGGTCTTCCCGTCCGGCAAGGCGACCTGGGACGAGGCGTCGGGGACGCTGCGTTTCGAAGGCAAGATCTATCGCCCGGGCGACCGCATCATACTTGGCGGCGGCGGCATCACCTCGCCCTCGGCCTACGCCCGCGAAAGCGGCGTGGAGATCGCGCCTTGCCCGGAAGAGAATCTCTGGGCCGTCATCGCCTAGCGCGGCTCGCGGCACAGCGGTAAAGCTGTTCCCGCACCACCCACGCCGTGTGGAGGGCGAGAGACCGGTCCCGGCAGCCCGCGACCTGGAAGGGGGGCATACCTCATTCTCGGCGCATGTGCTCGAATCGCAGCGGTAGGGGGCGCAGCGATAGCCCGCTTCGGGAGGAAAATCTGCGGAGCCCGGTGGAGGGGGTAGCTCGCTCCGGTGTCGCGGCTCGAGAGCAGGACTGCAGAGGACTGGGCTTCCTTCCTCTCCACCGGGCTTCGCCAGGTTCCCCCTCCCTGTCTCCCGATGGGGAGGACGTGCTAAAAGACGGTTGGCAAAGCGCTCCTGTCGCGTCTATCAGGCGCGCCAAGCCGCTCAGGGGAGGCTTTCTCGCTCCCTTCCGTGCGGCGCTGCGCGGGCTCTCCTCCCCGGGCATTCCTGTTCGAAGCGCTGAAGGACATTATGGCGACGGTTGAACACAGCGATGGGACGCTGGCCGCGGGCCCGGACTCCCCGTCCGACGACGGCATGCGCCGGCGCGACTTCATCAACATCGCGGCGGTCAGCGTCGCCGGCGTCGGGGCGGCGGTGAGCCTTTTCCCGCTCGTCAACCAGATGAACCCGTCGGCGGACGTGCTCGCGCTCGCCGCCATCGAGGTCGACCTGTCGGCGATCCAGCCGGGGCAGGCGATCAAGACGATCTTCCGCAAGCAGCCGCTCTTCATCCGGCACCTGACGCCGCCGGAGATCGCCGCCGGGATGCAGATGCCGGGCGACCTTCGCGACCCGCAGTCGCTCGCCGAGCGCACCGCCGAGGGCAAGCCGCAATGGCTGATCACCATGGGCGTGTGCACCCATCTGGGCTGCGTCCCGCTCGGAGTCGCGGAAGGCGAGAACAAGGGCGATTATGGCGGCTATTTCTGCCCCTGCCACGGCTCCCATTACGATGCCGCCGGCCGGATCCGCCGGGGGCCGGCCCCCAAGAATCTAGAGGTTCCGGCCTATGCGTTCAAATCGGACACCGTCGTGACCGTCGGCGAGGAGGCATAAGATGAGCTTCCCCTGGGCTGAGGAATATCGCCCCAAGAACGGCTTCATGCGCTGGCTGGACCAGCGCCTGCCGCTTCCGCGCCTCGTCTACGGCGCCGTCGGCGGCGGCTATCCGGTGCCGCGCAACCTCAATTATTTCTGGAATTTCGGAGTCCTGGCCGGGATCGCCCTGATGATCCAGATCGTCACCGGGATCATCCTGGCGATGCATTACGTGCCCGCGGACGCTTCGGCCTTCGCTTCGGTCGAGCACATCATGCGCGACGTCAACCAGGGCTGGCTGCTGCGCTACCTCCATGCCAACGGCGCCAGCTTCTTCTTCATCGTCACCTACATCCACATCTTCCGAGGCCTCTATTACGGCTCCTACAAGGCGCCGCGCGAGCTGGTCTGGATGCTCGGGCTGGTCATCCTGCTGCTGATGATGGCGACGGCGTTCATGGGCTATGTTCTCCCCTGGGGGCAGATGAGCTTCTGGGGCGCCAAGGTGATTACCGGCCTGTTCGGCGCCATCCCGGTGGTCGGCGAGCCGGTGCAGACCTGGCTGCTCGGCGGCTTCGCGCCGGACCAGGCGACCCTCAACCGCTTCTTCTCGCTCCATTACCTGCTGCCCTTCGTGATCGCGGGGGTGATCATCCTTCACATCTGGGCCCTCCACATTCCCGGATCGGGCAACCCGACGGGCGTGGACGTGAAGGCGCCGCAGGACACTCTGCCCTTCCATCCTTATTATACGGCCAAGGACGGCTTCGGGCTCGGCGTGTTCCTGGTCCTGCTTGCGGCGGTGACCTACTTCGCTCCCAAT
>DASWLY010000219.1:0-6194 GCA_036400035.1 Allosphingosinicella sp. | reverse complement strand
GGTCGGGGAGGCCGAGGTGCTCTTTCGGCGTCACGTAGCAGAGCATAGCGGTGCCGAACCAGCCGATCATCGCGGCGCCGATGGCAGAGGTGATGTGGTCGTAGCCCGGCGCGATGTCCGTCGTCAGCGGCCCCAATGTGTAGAAAGGCGCCTCGCCGCAGGCTTCGAGCTGCTTGTCCATATTGGCCTTGACCTTGTGCATCGGCACGTGGCCGGGGCCTTCGATCATCACCTGGACGTCGTGGCGCCAGGCGATCTGGGTGAGCTCGCCAAGGGTTGCGAGTTCGGCGAACTGGGCTTCGTCGTTGGCGTCGGCGATGGAGCCGGGGCGAAGGCCGTCGCCGAGGCTGAAGGCGATGTCGTACGCCTTCATGATCTCGCAGATTTCCTCGAAGCGGGTGTAGAGGAAGCTCTCCTTGTGGTGGCTGAGGCACCATTTGGCCATGATCGAGCCGCCCCGCGACACGATGCCGGTCACGCGCTTCGCCGTCATCGGGATGTAGGGCAGGCGCACGCCGGCGTGGATGGTGAAATAGTCGACGCCCTGCTCGGCCTGCTCGATCAAAGTGTCGCGGTAGATCTCCCAGGTCAGGTCCTCGGCCACTCCGCCGACCTTTTCCAGCGCCTGGTAGATGGGGACGGTGCCGATGGGGACGGGCGAGTTGCGGATGATCCATTCGCGGGTGTCGTGGATGTTGCGGCCGGTGGAGAGGTCCATGACCGTGTCGGCGCCCCAGCGGATCGACCAGACCATCTTGTCGACCTCGGCGGCGACGTCGGAGGCGACCGCCGAGTTGCCGATATTGGCGTTGATCTTGACCAGGAAGTTGCGGCCGATCGCCATCGGCTCGCTCTCGGGGTGGTTGATGTTGTTGGGGATGATGGCCCGACCCCGCGCCACTTCGTCGCGGACGAATTCGGGGGTGACGTAATCGGGGATCGAGGCGCCGAAATCCTGGCCGTCGCGCGCCTGGGCCGCGAGCTGCTCGCGGCCGAGATTCTCGCGCACCGCCACATATTCCATCTCGGGCGTGACGATGCCTTTGCGGGCGTAGTGCATCTGGCTGACGTTGGCGCCGGGCCTGGCTCGGAGCACGGTCTTGCGTACGTTGGGGAACGGCTGGACGCCGCCGGAACGGTCGGGGCCGAGCTGGCCGTTATCCTCCGGCCTGACCTCGCGCTGGAGGACTTCCTCGACGTCGCCGCGGCCCCGGATCCAGGCCGACCGAAGCTCGGGAAGGCCGGCCATGATGTCGATCCGGGCATTCGCGTCGGTGTAGGGGCCGGAGGGGTCGTAGACTCGAAGCGGGGGCTCGCCGCAGCTCGGCTCCAGGTGAATCTCGCGCATGGCGACTCCGAGCGGGCCGACGTGGACCTTGCGGCTTCCGCGGATCGGGCCGGTGGTGACGGACAGCGTCCCGGCGGGGCCTCGCAGGTCCTCACCCTGGCGCTTCGCGCCTGTCCCTCTGCCCTGCAGGGAGAGGGAAGTTTCGGTGCGGGCGGGAATGTCGGCCATGTGTCGCTCTCCAATTGCGGACGGAGAGCGGGAGGACCGCGCTCCCTCCCTACGCCGGTGTGAGCCGGATCAGGTTCGACGGGTCGCAGCACAGGACCCCCACAAAAGTATTACTTTTGTAGGAACCCGGTATCAGCTGCCTCTCAACCGCGTTCGCGCGGTCCCCCGGGGATAGGCGAGGCATAGGCGCTTCGGGAACGGGGTGAAAGCGGGAATCCGGCACATCGTCATCCCGGCGAAAGCCGGGATCTCGTGGAGACCCGCAGTGCGTTTTTGTCCTGAGATCCCGGCGTTCGCCGGGATGACGGGCTCCTCCGGCGACCGACGTGAAAAGGGCGGCCCCGAGGGACCGCCCCTTCCGGTACGCCTTACTAAAAGCAATCAGTAGCGGCTCTTGTCGCTGTCCTCGAAGCTTTCGCCGCGCGAGCGCTCCTCCTGGTTCCCGCTTTGGGCGGTGCCGCCGAAGCCGCCGAACGCGGAGCGGTCGGACGCGCTTTGGCCGCCCTGGTCGACATCGACCTCGGTGTGGCGGACCGTGTCCTGGACCTGCTCGTTATGCTCCTCGGCGGTCTTGCGAACGACGAGCTCCTCGCGGACGCGGGCCTCCTTGGCGACGACCGCTTCCTCGCTGGTCGCGGTCATGTCGATCTGGCGGTCCTGCATCATGTCGCCCTGGAGCTCGGATTCGGAGACTTCGCGGTCGACCGGCCGGCGCTCGACGCTGACATGCTCCTCGCGAAGGCTGACCTGCTCGGTGACGGGGGTTTCGCGGACGTAGGAGCGAACCCGGGCGCCGCCGCGCTCAACCTCGCGCTTGCCGACCTTGAGCTCCTCCTCGACGATCGGGATCCGCTCCTCGGCGACGGTCCGGTCGCCCTGCTCGAAACGGTCGTTGCCCTCGCTCCGTCCGAAGCCGGCGGAGCCGCCGGTCGCCTGGTACGGGCTCCAGCCCTCGCTGCGCCAGCTGTCCTCGCGCTCGTTCAGGTCGACGCTCTCGCTCTCCTCGAGGATCCGGATCGCCTCGTCGGCGCAATCCTCGTCGACCCGGGCGCACAGCAGGTAACCGCCGCGGCGCATGCCTTCCTCGTAGGTGTGGCTGTCCTCGGGCGGGATGAAGGCGGACTTGATCGCCGCCCACAGCCCCTGCCCTTCGCCGGACTCCTCGCCTGACGAGCCGGACGCGCTCTGGTCGACGATTCGGACGTCGTCGGCGTCGATCCGGGACTGGGTGAGCCGCTCGCGGGCGGCCTCGGCCTGGCTTCGGCTGTCGAACATGGCGGTTACGGTACGCGACATATGCTTACTCCTCACTCACTGGGTTGGTCTTCCCCGCTGCTTTCGTCCGCGAACCGTCCGGCCCGCCGGGGCGGGCGCGGCCGGTCGCGCAACCTGTCGGCGATCCCTCCGCCGCGAAGACGCACGCCTCCGCCGGGGGCGGAATCGCGAGATTCCTGCCGTCCTCGACTTCTCGAATTGTCCGTGTGTTTCGGTTGCCGGCTCAATGGTCCGGGGGGGGCTGCGTTCCAGTCCGGCCGGGCTTTGGGCGGGCATAAGCGACCGGACGAAGGCGCCGCCGCGCCGAGCTGAGTCTAAACCTAGGTTGGTGACATGGATTGGCCGATGAACAAGCGGCCCGGTGCGGGCGTTCGAGCCTTCATGCACCTCATCGAGATCCTTCTGCCCTTGTCCGACAATGAGGGGAAAAGCTTCGGGCCAGACCTTCACGCGAAGGTGCGCGACGAGCTGGTCGAGCATTTCGGCGGGGTCACCGCCTTCACCCGGAGCCCGGCCGAAGGGCTGTGGAAGGCGGGCGAAGGCGCTCCCGACCGCGACGATATCGTCATCCTCGAGGTGATGGCGGACTGGCTCGACCGCGGCTGGTGGCGCGGCTATCGCACCCAGCTGGAGGAGCGGTTCCGCCAGGACGTGATCGTCGTCCGAGCGCGCGAGGTCGAGCTGCTCTAGGGCTCCTGGGCGGCCGAACGGCAGGGTTAGAGGGGAATATATGAGCTCCAGGCCGATGGCTCAGGACCAAAGCCGCCGCCGCAAGGTGCTGCTGCTCGGCTCCTATGCGGGCTCGTTGATCAACTTCCGGGGCCCGCTGATCGCGGCGATGGTGGAGCGGGGGCACGAGGTGTTCGCGGCCGCCCCGGACATCGATCCGGACGTCGCGGCGAAGCTGTGCGCGCTCGGGGCCACGCCGGTGCCGGTCGTGCTGGGAAGGACCAGCCTGGATCCGATCGCCACCTGGCGCAGCGGTCGGGCCCTGCGCGCCCGGGTGCGGGAGATCGCGCCCGACGTGATGATCGCCTACACGATCAAGCCGGTCGTGCTCGGCGCAATCGCCGCCCGGGCCGCCGGGGTGCCCTTCTTCGCGGCGATGATAACCGGCCTCGGCTATGCCTTTCTCGGCGGGCTCCACCCGAAGCGGCTCGCCATCCGGCTTGTCGCCATGTTCCTGTATCGCCGTGCCCTGGGCGCTTCGCAGCTCGTCATCTTCCAGAACGAGGACGACCGCCGCGACTTCCGCCGGTTGCGGATGCTTCCGGCCGGCAAGCCCACCGTCGTCGTCAACGGCTCCGGCGTGGACCTCGATCATTTCGCTCCGCAGCCGGTGCCGGAGGAGGTCTCCTTCCTGATGATCGCGCGCTACCTGCGCGACAAGGGGATAAAGGAGTATGGCGCCGCGGCCGCCCGGCTAAAGGCCGAATCCCCGCAGGTTCGGGTCAGGCTCGCCGGCTGGCTCGACGATGCGCCAGATGCGATCGGGCAGACCGAGCTCGATGCGATCGTCGCGGCCGGTGTCGAGGATCTCGGACGTCTGACCGACGTGCGGCCGGCCATCGGCCGATCGAGCGTCTACGTCCTCCCCTCCTATCGGGAAGGGACCCCGCGGACCGTGCTCGAGGCGATGGCGATCGGCCGGGCCGTGATCACCACCGACGCGCCCGGCTGCCGAGGCACGGTCGTGGAGGGGGAGAACGGCTTCCTTGTCCCGGTCGGAGATTCCGAGGCGCTCTACCGGGCGATGCGGCGGTTCGTCGAGGCGCCGGCGCTGGCGCGGACGATGGGCGAGTCCTCGCTTCGGCTGGTGCGGGAGAAATTCGACGTGGACAAGGTCAACGCCACGATATTGGAAGCGACGGGGCTTTGAACCCCTCTCCCTGCAGGGGCGAGGGAGGGGCCAGCCGCCGCAGGCGGTGGGAGGGTGAGGGCCTGTAGCGAGGCCGTGCCCTCACCCTGGCGAGCTGCGCTCGCCTGTCCCTCTCCCTGCAGGGAGAGGGTTCTCTTCACACCAAAGGCAGCTCCAGCTCGAGCGGCCGAGCGCCCCCCCGCTCCTCCTCGCCCAAGCTGGAGAGCCCGAGCCCGAGGAGGCGGATGCTCTTCACCGGCGGAAGCAGCCCGCGAAGGAGCTGCGATCCGATTTCCAGGAACTCCGCCTCGCAGCCGACCGGCCGGTCCAGCGACCGGGCGCGGGTGACGATCTGGAAATCGCCATACTTGACCTTGAGGTTCACCGTCCGCCCGGAAAGCCCTTTTCCGACCACCCGCTTCGTCCAGACGTGGCGGCCGATCCGCTCCAGCTCCGCGAGCAGGGCTTCCCCGTCCGACAGGTCTTCGAGGAAGGTGTCCTCGGCGCTGACCGACTTGTAGGGGCGGTCCGCCTTGACTTGGCGGTGGCAGATGCCGCGGGCGAGATCGTGATAATAGCGGGCGCTGGAGCCGAAATGCGCGGCGAGGAAGTCGAGGCTCCGCGCCTTGAGGTCCGCGCCGGTCTCGATCTCGAGCCGGGCCATCTTCTCGGCGGTCTTGGGGCCGACTCCGTGGAAGCGCTTGACCGGAAGCCCCTCGACGAAGGCGGGTCCCCGGGCGGGGGTGACGACGCACAGGCCGTCGGGCTTGTTCTGGTCGGACGCCAGCTTGGCGATGAACTTGTTGTAGGAGACTCCGGCCGAGGCGGTGAGGCCGGTCTGTGCCTTGATCCGGGCGCGTATCTCCTCGGCGATGAGGGTGGCGACCCCGATGCCCTTCAGGTCCTCGGTGACGTCGAGATAGGCTTCGTCAAGCGAGAGCGGCTCGACGTGCGGCGTGTAATCGCGAAAGATCGCGCGGATCTGCTCGGAAACGACTCGATAGGCGTCGAAACGCGGCTTGACGAAGATGAGCTCGGGGCAGCGGCGCCGGGCGGTGACGGCGGGCATGGCCGAGCGTATGCCCCATTTGCGCGCCTCGTAGCTGGCCGCCGCGACCACTCCGCGAACGCCGCCGCCGACGGCCAGGGGCTTGCCCCTCAGCTCCGGATTGTCGCGCTGCTCGACCGACGCGTAGAAGGCATCCATGTCGACATGGATGATCTTGCGGATCGCCCGCGGGGCCGACGCGTCGTTCACTCCCTGTTCCTAGCGCAGGACGCGAGGACGGAAAAGCGCAAACCGCATGCGCCTCACCGTCATCCCGGCGAAAGCCGGGATCCCAGGTCGAGAGGTCTAGGCGGGTCTCCACGAGGTCCCGGCTTTCGCCGGGATGACGGGGCCCCTGATGACGGCGGCTTAGAAGCGCAGGCTCATGCCGACGGCCGCGACTCGCGTGCCCGACCCCTGGAACTCGCGGGCCGGATCCAGCCGGCGGCGCATCTGCTCCTTCTCGGTCGTTCCGACCACGGAGAAGAGGCCGACGC
>DASWLY010000218.1:0-6009 GCA_036400035.1 Allosphingosinicella sp. | reverse complement strand
CGCCCGGCCTGGCGGGCTTGAAGCCCGAGTCCGGGACCTCGAACCTCAGCCCGCCCGAAACGGGATTGGCCTCGACCAGCCGAAGCTTGAGGCGCTGCCCGGGGCTGAAGCGCTCGCCGCTCCCCTCGCCCACCAGGCTCTGGCTTGCCTCCTCGTAGCGGAAATATTCGGTGCCGAGGGTGGAGACGGGAACGAGCCCGTCACCGCCGAGCCCTTCGACCGTGGCGAAGAAGCCGAACGGCTGGACGCCGGTGATCCGGCAGTCGACGAGGTCGCCGACCCGCTCCGAGAGATAGGCGGCGACATAGCGGTCGAGGGTCTCGCGCTCGGCCTCCATCGCGCGGCGCTCGAGCTGCGAGATGAGCTCGCCTGTCACCTCCATCGCCTCCGCCTCCTGGTCGGTGAGGCCGCCGTCGCCGAGCCCGTAGGCGCGGACGAGGGCGCGGTGGACGACCAGATCGGCGTAGCGGCGGATCGGGCTGGTGAAATGGGCGTAGGAGCCCAGCGCCAGCCCGAAATGGCCCTTGTTGTCCGGCGAATAATAAGCCTGCGTCTGGGTGCGGAGGATCTGCTCCATCACCTGCGGCCGGAAATCGGCCTCGCCGATCCGCTCGATGATTCGGTTGAACGTCGCCGGCTGGATGACCTGGCCGAGCGCGAACTCGACGTCGAAGGTCTTCAGATAGTCCTTGAGCGCGACCAGCTTCTCGCGGCCCGGCGGCTCATGGTCACGGTACATGACCGGCGCCTTCTTCGCCTCCAGCGCCTTGGCGGCGGCGACGTTGGCCGCGATCATATAATCCTCGATCAGCTTGTGCGCGTCGAGCCGCTCGCGCGGCGCCACCGACAGGATCCGGCCCTTCTCGTCGAGCACCACCCGCCGCTCGGGCAGATCGAGGTCGAGCGGCGCCCTCTTGTCACGGGCGGCGAAGAGCGCGTTCCAGCAGGCCCAGAGCGGCTTCAGGGTCGATTCCACCAGCTCGGCGGAGACCGGCGGCTCGTCCGCCTCGATCTCGGGCATCGAGCAGGGAGAGGAGAAGACTTCGACTTGCTCCAGCGCGTCGATCGCCGCCTGAGCCTCCTCGTAGGCGATGTTGCCGGCGATCCTCACCCGGGCTCGGCTGAAGCGCCAGCTTTTGAGCTGGCCTTCCCTCGACACCTGCAGGTGGCAGACCAAAGCGGCGCGGTCCTCGCCTTCCTTCAGAGAGCAGATCTCGGCGCTGAGCGTCTCGGGCAGCATCGGCACGACCCGGTCCGGGAAGTAGACGCTGTTGCCGCGCTTGCGCGCCTCCTTGTCGAGGGCCGAGCCGGAGCGGACGTAGAAGCTGACGTCGGCGATGGCGACGATCGCCCGCCACCCGCCCGCATTGGCCGGATCGTCGTCCGGCGCGGCCCAGACGGCGTCGTCATGGTCGCGGGCGTCGGCGGGATCGATGGCGACGATCGGGATGTGGGTCAGGTCCTCGCGCTCGCCAAGGGGCTGCTCCGCCACCCGCTCCGCCTCGACGATGACCTGTTCGGGAAATTCGTGCGGGATGCCGTGCTTGTGGATGGCGATCAGGCTGAAGCTTCGCGGAGCGAAGGGATCGCCGAGCACTTCGGAGACCCGGGCGGTAAGCCGCGGCGGGCGGCCGACCTTCTCGGCGAGGACGAGGTCTCCCGCCTGGGCCGGCCCGATGTCGGAGATGGCGAGCTCGCGACGCTCCTTCTTCTCGACCGGCCGGAGCCAGAAGCCCTGCGCTTCCTGGTGGACGACGCCGAGGACGAGCTCGCTGCCCTTCATCAGCTTCTTCATCGGGTGAGCGGCATAGCCGTTGCCGCGCTGCTCCGTCCGGGCGAGGAGCCGGTCGCCGACCGCGAGCGCCGAGCCCCTGCCCTTGCGCTCCAGCACCCGGATCCGCGGCTCCGGCAGGTCAGCCTCCCAGCGCTCGGGGACGGCCCAGGCGGTGCCGCTTTCGTCGACGTCGGCGACCCGAAGCACCGTCACCTTGGGCACCCCGCCGGCCTGGTGGAAGGCCCGGCCCGGCGAAGCGTCGATCAGCCCCTCGTCCGCCATGTCGTGGAGCAGGGCCTTGAGCGCGATCTTGTCCTGCGCGGAGAGGCCGAAGGCGCGGGCGATCTCCCGCTTGCCCGCCGGAGTGTCGCTCGACGCGATGAAGTCGAGGATCTGCTGGCGGGTGGGGAGGCCGGCGCGGGTGGGTCGTTTAGCCATCTACGTCTGAACCCCGCCGCCCCGGACTTGATCCGGGGTCCATGAACATCGCCGCCTCCCGTCATTCCGGCGAAAGCCGGAATCCCTGAACACTGCGGCTGGCGTACATCCGACGGGGTCCGTGTTCATGGGTGCCGGATCAAGTCCGGCATGACGAGTCCCTTCACGGCTGGGCCGGCGGCGGCGGCGTGTAGGGCCGGAACGCGCCGCCCGGCACGGCGGAGGCTACCGGCGATTCGAAGCCGTCCTTCGACACCGAGGAGACACCGAAGACATAATCGTCGACCCGGACGTGCGGGAGGGTTACCCGGCAGGGCGTGGCCGCGGTGTCCGGCGCCCCGCACAAGATGGCCGGATGCCTCACCGAACGCTCCCAGTCGGCGGCGTCGGTCGGGCGCCACCGCACCACATAGGCCGCCGCACCCTTCACTCCCGGCCAGGTCAGGGTCGTGTCCGTGGACACGGCGCCCTCGACCGCCGGTGCCGGGGGCGGCGGAGCGCTGGCCAGCGCCGCAAGCGCCGCGACGTTCAGCTTCACGACCTTCGTCAAATAGGGGAAGTCCATCTTGTCGATCGTGTCGCCATATTGGATCCCGTTCTCGACCCTCAGGTCCTGGTGCTGGTGGTGGTAATTCTCGACCGCGACGGTGAGCCGCACCGCCGGATAGCCCGCGTTCAACAGCTCGGTATGGTCGCCGCCGCGGCCGAAGCGGTCGTTGCGCCAGATCTGCCGGACGTCGAGGCCGAGGCTCAGGTCGCCGGCGAGGCCGTCCAGCCAGCGCGACAGGTTGCGCGACGGCGAGTCGTTCTCCCCGCCGAGGCTGCGCTGGCGGGCGGCGAGGTCCTCCCGCCCCTGCCAACGCGGGCCTTCCGAGAACACCCTGACATGGGCGGCGTCGCAGACCTGGTCGGAGCCGCAGCTGTTGCCGATGATGTCGTTGTTGAGGTTGGCCAGCACCTCCCAGCCCTGCGCCTTGGCGTAGTCGGCCAGGATCTTGCCGCCGAGCAGGCCCTGCTCCTCGCCGGACAGCGCCGCGTAGACGATCGTGTAGGGGAATTTGTGCTTCGACAGGACTCGGGCGGCCTCGATCACGGCCGCGGTGCCGGAGCCGTCGTCATTGGCGCCCGGCGCGTCCTTGGTGAAGTCCAGCGGATCGGTGACCCGGCTGTCAATATGCCCGGAGATGATCACCACCCGGTTCGGATCGACGGTGCCGCGCTGGACGGCCAATACGTTGGTGACCTTGGTCGGGGTGGGGACCCTCCGCCCGGTGACCACGTCCGACGGCGTCACCACCCGAAGGCAGCCGCCGCAGGCGCGCGAGTAGCGGCCGAACTCCGCTTCCGTCCAGCGCAGCGAGGCGCCGATGCCGCGCTTCGGATCGGTCTGCGAGGACAAGGTGTGCCGGGTGCCGAAGCTCACCAGCTTCTCGACGATGGCTCGGAGCCGCTCCTGGCTTACGGAGTCCGTGATCTCCTGCGGAGTGGCGGCCGAGGCCGGCGCGGAAAGGAGGAGAGCGGGGAGGAGCAGGGCGAGCTTTTTCATGGGCTTGGCCCCTGAACCTCTCCACCGGGATTCGCAAGCCATGGTAAGCCTGGCTGCTTTACACCCCTAAGACACTCTGGCAGATCACGGCCGAACAACCGGGTTGGGGAACCACTTCAAATGCTAGAACTCGCCGACGTCAGTCACGTCTATCCGAACGGCACCCGCGCGCTCGACCATGTGACCTTGTCCATCCCGCGCGGCATGTTCGGCCTGCTGGGGCCGAACGGCGCCGGCAAGTCGACCTTGATGCGCAACGTCGCGACCCTGCAGACGCCGACCGAGGGCAGCATCCGCTTCGGGGACATCGACGTCATTGCCCAGCCGGAGACGCTGAGGCGAACCCTGGGCTATCTGCCCCAGGATTTCGGAGTCTATCCCAGGGTCTCGGCCTACGAGATGCTCGACCATATGGCGGTCCTGAAGGGAATCGCCTCGGCGAGCCAGCGCAAGGCGACGGTCGAGGGGCTGCTCAACCAGGTCAATCTCTGGGGCGTGCGCAAGAAGGCGCTGGCCGGCTTCTCGGGCGGAATGCGGCAGCGCTTCGGGATCGCGCAGGCGCTGATCGGAAACCCCGAGCTGATCATCGTCGACGAGCCGACCGCCGGCCTCGACCCCGAAGAGCGCAATCGCTTCCTGAACCTGCTCGCCGAGATCGGCGAGAACGTGGTCGTCATCCTTTCCACCCACATCGTCGAGGACGTGTCGGACCTGTGCCCGCGAATGGCGGTGCTCGCCAACGGCCGGATTCAGCTCGAAGGGGCGCCGCTCGACCTCATCCGCGCCACGCGCGGCCGGATCTGGATGAAAGTGATCGAACGTGGAGAGATCGACGCCTATCGCCAGAAATATGAGCTGATCTCCACAAGGTTGTTCGCCGGCCGCACCGTCATCCACGTCCTCGCGGATTCCGATCCGGGCGACGGCTTCGCCTCGGTCGACGGCGGTCTGGAGGACGTCTACTTCACGACCCTCGCCCAATCCCGCCGCGCCGCCTGAGGAGCGAAGAAAGATGTTCCTCAAGATCGCGAGCTTCGAGCTTCGCTACCAGCTCAAGAACCCCGTCTTCTGGGTGGCGGCGGTGCTGTTCTTCCTGCTGTGCTTTGGATGGGCCTCGTCGGCCCTTTCCGGCGGCACCCAGGGCAACGTCCATCGCAACAGCCCGGTCTCGCTCACCCAGCTGCAGGCGACGTTCAGCCTGTTCTTCATGTTCGTAACCACCGCCTTCGTCGCCAACATCGTCGTTCGCGACGACGAGACCGGCTTCGGTCCGATCATCCGGTCGACCGCGATCACCCGTCTGCAATATCTCGGCGGCCGGTTCGCAGGCGCGGTCGTGGCGGCGATTCTCGCCTATCTGTTCATTCCCTTCGGCCTCTGGTTTGGAACGATCATGCCCTGGGTCGACGCCGAGACGGTCGGGCCCAACAACCCACTCTATTATCTCTACGGAATGCTGGTCTTCGGGGTACCGAACCTGCTCGTCACCGGGGCAATCTTCTTCACCGCGGCGACCCTCACCCGGTCGATGATGTGGACCTACGTCGCCGTCATCGTCTTCTTCCTCGCCTGGCTGGTCCTGACCGGAATCCAGCAGGCGAAGCCCGAGCTTCGCGACACGATGGCGCTGGTCGTGCCCTTCGGCGGCGTCGCCTTCGCCAATGCAGTGAGATACTGGACCACCGCGGAGCGCAATATCGGCCTTCCGCCGGTCGAGGGCGCGATCCTCCTCAACCGGCTGATCTGGCTGGCCGTCGGCTCGGCCTTCCTCGCCTTCGCCATCGCCCGCTTCCGATTCGCCGACCAGGCCGTCTCGAAGAAGCGCCGGAAGCAGGAAGCGGCGGAGGCGGCGCCCGCGCCCGCGCCGTCGCCCGCTCCGGCGGCGGTCCTTCCTGATGCTGGCGGCTCGGCCGCCTGGGCGCAGCTGGCGGCCCGGACCCGCTTCGAGATGAAGCAGGTCGTCAGGAGCCCCGCCTTCTTCGTCCTGGTCGCGTTGGGAATGATCAACACCATTGCCAGCCTGTGGTTCAGCGGCGAGATGTTCGGAACTCCGACGCTGCCGGTGACCCGGTGGGTGATCCCAATTCTGAGCGGTGCCTTCGGGATCTTCCCGATCATCATCGCCATCTATTATTCGGGCGAGCTGGTCTGGCGCGAGCGCGACCGGAAGATGCACGAGATCATCGACGCCACGCCGCTTCCCAACTGGGCCTATGTCGTCCCCAAGACTCTAGCCGTGGCCCTCGTCCTG
>DASWLY010000217.1:0-2569 GCA_036400035.1 Allosphingosinicella sp. | reverse complement strand
ACCGCAGCGCTGGATTGCTTCGCTGCGCTCGCAATGACGGCGGTGCGATGCTAACCGCCGCCGCCATGACCCGATACAAATCCGAACTCCTCCGCACCCTCGACGAGCGCGGCTTCATCCACCAGCTGACCGACGCCGAGGGGCTCGACGCCCTGGCGCAGGCGCAGGTCGTCCCCGGCTATATCGGCTTCGACGCCACCGCGCCCTCGCTCCACGTCGGAAGCCTCATCCAGATCATGATGCTTCGCCGGCTCCAGCAGGCCGGGCACAAGCCGATCGTGCTGATGGGCGGCGGCACGTCGAAGATCGGCGATCCGAGCTTCAAGGACGAGGCGCGCAAGCTGCTCACGGCCGAGGCGATCGACGCCAACATCGCCTCGATCAAGCGCGTCTTCGAGCGGTTCCTGACCTTCGGCGACGGGCCGACCGACGCGATCCTGCTCGACAATGCCGAGTGGCTCGACCGGCTCGAATATATCCCTTTCCTTCGTGAGATCGGCCAGCATTTCTCGGTCAACCGGATGCTGAGCTTCGACAGCGTCAAATTGAGGATGGACCGCGAGCAGTCCCTCTCCTTCCTGGAGTTCAACTACATGATCCTCCAGGGCTACGACTTCCTGGAGCTGTCCCGACGCGCCGACTGCCGGCTTCAGCTCGGCGGATCGGACCAGTGGGGCAATATCGTCAACGGCATCGAGCTTTGCCGGCGGGTCGATTCGACCCAGGTCTACGGCCTGACCACGCCGCTCATAACCACCGCCGACGGCGGCAAGATGGGCAAGACGGAGAAAGGCGCCATCTGGCTCAACGCCGACCAGCTCAGCCCCTACGATTACTGGCAATTCTGGCGCAACGCGCAGGACGCGGACGTCGGCAAGTTCCTGCGCCGGTTCACCGACCTTCCGCTGGACGAGATCGCCCGGCTGGAGGCGCTGGGCGGCGCCGAGATCAACGAGGCAAAGAAGGTGCTTGCCGACGCCGCGACGGCCTTGGCGCATGGCGCGGAGGCGGCCCGGGAGGCGGCGGAGACGGCGAGGCTGACGTTCGAGGAAGGCGCTTCCGGCGAGGCGTTGCCGACGCTTCGGGTCGAGGGCGGGATTTCGCTGGTCGACGCGCTGATCGGCCTGGAACTGTGCGCGTCGAAGAACGAGGCGCGGCGGCTGATCGCCCAAGGCGGCGCCAAGGTCGACGGTGAGAAGGTGGACGAGGATCGGCCGATCGCCGTCGCCGGCGAGGTGCGAATCTCCGCGGGCAAGAAAAAGCACGGGCTGCTCACCCCCTGACGTCGTCCCAGCGACGGCTCAACCCCCGCGCAGCACCCACCCGAGTCTTCGCGACCCGGAGTCCCGCCGTCGCCGCCGACCCGTCACCGCGAACGAAGCGAAGCAATCCCCCGCGGCCGAGCCGCCAGCCGGATTGCTTCGCCGCTCGCACTGACTGAGCCGACGGCGATCGGTTTTCAAGATCACAGTGTCAAAGAGCCCGGGCAGTCCGCGACTCGCCCAGCGCCAATATCTCACGCTTCAATCGCGCGAGTCTCCTACAAAATAGAACAAAAGAAGAATTCCGGCCGGGCCTCAGCCGCCCCTCAGCAGCCCCACCGCCGAATCCCGCTCCATCAAATAGAGCAGCACCCGCGCCGCCTGCCCCCTCGGGCCCTCCAGGCCGCCGTCGCGGTCGACCAGAAGCCGGGCATCGTCGCTCGCCGCCTGGGCCAGCGCCTGGATCTGCTCGGGGCTGGCAAGGCGGAACTGCGCCTCGCCCGATTGGCGCGTGCCCAGGATCTCGCCCGCGCCCCGCAGCCGCAAATCCTCCTCGGCGATGCGGAAGCCGTCATTGGTCTCGCGCATCAGCGCAAGGCGCGCACGGGCGGTCTCGCTGAGCATATTGCCGCGCAGGAGCAGGCAGACCGACTTGCCCTCGCCTCGTCCCACCCTGCCCCTCAGCTGGTGGAGTTGAGCCAGGCCGAAGCGATCGGCGCCTTCGATGACCATGAGAGTGGCGTTGGGCACATCGACACCGACTTCGATCACAGTGGTGGCGACCAGCACCGACAGGGTGCCGCTCTGAAAGGCGGCCATCACCTCGTCCTTCTCAGGCCCCTTCATTCGGCCGTGAACAAGGCCGACCTCCTCCCCGAACCGGAGCCGCAGGAGCTGCGCCCGCTCCTCGGCGGCGGCCTGGTCGGAGAGCTCGCTTTCCTCGACCAATGGGCAGACCCAATAAGCCTGCCCGCCACCGCCGATATGCCGCCCAAGCGCGTCCACCACCTCCGGCAGCCGCTCGGCGGCAAGGACGCGCGTCTCGATCGGCTGCCGGCCGGGCGGCATCTCGTCGAGCCGGCTGACGTCCATCTCGCCATATTGGGCGAGCGTGAGCGTTCGAGGGATCGGCGTCGCGGTCATGACGAGGAGGTGCGGCGGGCGCTCGGCCTTTTGCGCGAGCATCATGCGCTGCGCGACGCCGAAGCGATGCTGCTCGTCCACCTCGACCAGCCCCAGCCGACGATAGCCGACCGCCTCCTGAAAGATCGCATGGGTGCCGATCAGGATGTCGATCGATCCGTCCG
>DASWLY010000216.1:0-3526 GCA_036400035.1 Allosphingosinicella sp. | reverse complement strand
CGGCGCCGCCTCCGGAATCGGCGCGGCCACCGCCACACGGCTCGCCGAAGCGGGAGCCCGCAAGCTCATCCTGATGGACCGGGACGAGGACAAGCTCCGCGACTACGCCTTCACTTTGCCGTGCGAGCGCCAGATCCGGATCGGCGACGTCGCCGATGAGAGGTTGTGGGAGCGCGAGGATCTGACCGGCCTCACCCATGCCGTGGTCAATGCCGGCATCGGCGCGGGCGGCCCGATCGCCGACACCAGCTTCGCCGACTGGCGGCAGATCATGTCGATCAACCTCGACGGCGCCTTCCTCACCCTCCAGGCGGCGATGAAGGCGATGCGCGACACCGGCGGCTCGATCGTCCTCACCGCCTCCGTCGCCGGAGTGAAGGCGGAGCCCGGGATCGCCGCCTACGGGGCCTCCAAGGCGGCGGTGATCCATCTCGCCCGGATCGCCGCGAGGGAGGGCGCGCCGCTCGGCATCCGGGTCAATTCCATCGCCCCGGGGGGAGTCGAGACCCCGATCTGGGAAGGGCTGCCGTCGTTCAACGAACTGGTCGAGCGCCAGGGCAAGGAGGCGGCGTTCAAGGCGATGGCGGCGGCGACGCCGCTGGCACGCTTCGGCAAGCCCGAGGAGATCGCGGCCCAGATCGCCTTTTTGCTCTCGGACGAAGCCGCGTTCATGACCGGTGCCTGCCTCGTAAGCGACGGCGGCTATTCGCTGTAGCCCCGTCATCCCGGCGAAAGCCGGGATCTCGGGACAAGAAGTCTCGGCGGGTCTCGACGAGATCCCGGCTTTCGCCGGGATGACGGGAGGGCCTAAGCCGGCCTTAACCCGACGGCGTTATGCCTCGGTCCGTGCGCAGCCCCTGCTTCCTCCTCCTGCTCGCCACGGCGGCCCCGGCGGCGGCGCAGCGGCTCGACTACCAGCCGGTTTCCGACGATGGGCTCGCCGAGCCGCGGCAACTGGCTTACCAGGCCGTGGACGTGCCGGACCCGGTGGCCGAAGCGACGGCTCCCCCTTCGAAACGCCGCAAATGGCTGCAATGGGGCCTGATCGACCGGTTCGAATATGCCGCCCAGCGCGGGCAGGACGGTTATGCCTGGGATTTCTCCGCTCTGCTCGGCGGCGATCGCCACCGGCTCTGGCTCGGCACCAGCGGCGAGGGACCGGTCAAGGGCGGACCTGATTATGTCGAGCTCAACGCGCTCTATTCCTACCATGCCGGCGGCGATTGGGACCTCAACGCGGGCCTGCGCTACGATGCCGAGCCGCGTCCAAACCGCGGCTACGGCGTGCTCGGCGCCCAATATGATGCCGAATATGGCGACGACGGCGAGGCCTTGTGGTTCGGCGCCTTCGCCTACCTCTCCCACAAGGGCGAAGCGAGCGCCCGCCTTGCCGCTTATTACAACCGCCCGCTCACCGGGGCACTGATCCTCCAGCCGAGCGCGGAGCTGGAACATTATGGCGAGGACGTGCCCGAGCTGGGCCTCGGCCGGGGGCTCGGCTATGCCGAAGCGGGGCTGCGGCTGCGCTACGAGATCAAGGAAGCCTTCGCCCCCTATGTCGGCCTGAGCTGGTCGCGCGACCTCGGCCGAACCGCCCGCCGCACCCGCGCGGAGGGCGAGGACCCGGAGACGAAGAGCGTCGTGATGGGCGTGCGCTCGGCGTTCTAATCCGTCATCCCGGCGGAAGCCGGGATCTTGTGGAGACCCGCAGCGACTTCTTGTCCTGAGATCCCGGCTTCCGCCGGGATGACGGGGTGCTCGCGATCACCTCGGCCCGAAGGACCAACTCGTCATCCCGGCGAAAGCCGGGATCTCGTGGAGACCCCCGCCGGGACTTCTTGTCCTGAGATCCCGGCTTTCGCCGGGATGACGAAATAAGGGGGATGACGGTGGTCAGGCCAGCAGGTCCTGCTCCTCGGCGTGCTTCTCGATATAATGCTTCACGAACGCGCAGGCGGGCACCACCTTCAGCCCCTGAGCTCGGACGTCGTCGAGCGCCGCCTTGACCAGCTTCGAGCCGACCCCCTGCCCCTCCAGCGCGTCGGGCACCTCGGTATGGGTGAAGGTGATCCGCCCATCGCTCAGCCGATAGGCGGCGAGCGCGAGCTGGCCGTCCACCTCCAGCTCGTACTGGTGCTCCGCTTCGTTGTTCCTGACTTCGCCCGCCATTCGATTTCTCCTCCGCCCGTCATTGCGAGGAGCGCAGCGACGAAGCAATCCAGTTACCGAGTTGCCACGAACGCAGCGCTGGATTGCTTCGCTCCCGTGCAGCGGCGGTTTATCCTGAGCGCCGCCGCAGGCGGCGTCGAAGGGCTCGCAATGACGGGCTACGCCTTCATAGGCGCGATGACCTGCTCGGCGAAGCGGTCCATCTCCTCCGCCTGCGGGCTCATCTGAAGAAGCAGCAGGTCGAGCCCGGCCGCCTCATATTCCTCGATCCGCTCGCGCACCTGCTCCGGCGTGCCGACGAAGTTCGGCCTGAGGCCGCGGTTGGAGACAGAATATTCCTGGAGCTTCAGCTCGCGCTCGAGCTGAGTCCCCGACAGCCACTGCTCGAAATTGTCGAAGCCTTTGGGGGGCTTCGGCGGCAGGGCGGTGATCCGCTCCAGCTCCCTTTTCGCCTCCGCCTCGCTGTCGCGAACGATCGCGTAGGCCGCCATGCCGTAGCGCATCGGCGGAGCGCCTGCCCGCTCCCGCCGCTCCGCCATGTCGGCGATCTTCGGGCGTACCGCCTCGACCGGGTCGCCGTGCATGACATAGGCGTCGCACTGCCCGGCGATCATCGTCTTGGCCGCCTCGCTCTCGCCGCCGGCATAAATGGTCGGACGCGGCCGGCTCACCGGCTTGGGCTCGCAGATGGCGTCCTTCAGCGTGTAGCGCTCGCCCTCGTAGCTGAAGCGCTTCTCGGTCCACAGCCCGTCGACGACCTCCAGCCATTCCCGGGTCCGCCCGTAGCGGTCGTCATGCTGGTCGAACTGCAGACCGTATTGGGTAGCCTCGTCGGCCCACCAGGAGGAGACGACGTTGAGCGACAGCCGGCCGCCGCTGATATTGTCGATGTTCGCCGCCTGCTTGGCGAACAAGGCCGGCTGGTGGAAATTCGGCCGGACCGCGACCATGAGCTCGAGCCGCTCGGTCACCGCGGCCAGCGCCGCCGCCGTCGACCAGGCGTCGAGCGCCGGAGCCTCGACGCCCTTGATGTCGTTGAGGTTCAGCTCCGCGATCAGGCTCAGGTCCCAGCCCGTCTCCTCGCTCCGCAGGGTGAGGCGGCGGACATAGTCCCAGCTCGCCTCCATCCCTTCGTCCCCGACGTTGCGAAGCCAGCCGCCGAAGACCGGCATCCAGTAACCGAACCGCATCTTATCTCGTCTCCCGGATGGCCGCTTCGAGGTAATCGACGAGCCGGTCGTGCGGGTCCCAGCCGAGCACGTCCAGCGGCTTCGCGACGAAGTTGGAAAGCGCGTTGATGTCGTAGAAGCGCGCCGTACCGTCGCGGTCGTCGACCAGATATTCGACCCCGCCGACA
>DASWLY010000215.1:0-9839 GCA_036400035.1 Allosphingosinicella sp. | reverse complement strand
GGGTGGTGCCGACCGTGTAGAAAACGGCCGCCAGGAAGGCGAGAACGAGCAGGATGCTGGGCAAGGCCATGCGGCGCTTGCGGGTGAAGAATTCGGCGAGGCCCCAGGCGGTGGCGGCGACGAACAACCCGGAGAAGGGCGAAGGACCGTCGCCGTAGATGTTCGGGCCGACGGCGTTGCCGATCCAGCCGACCGCGAACAGCAGGATCGCCGCGGCGATGGCGACGAAGATGTCGTTGAAGCCGGTGACGAGGCGGAAATGCTCCTCGTCCGCCGCGGCGCCCCCGCCGCGGCTCGCCACGTAGCCGCGCAATGCCGAGGCGGCATCGGGGCTCAACGCCCCCGCCGCGACCGCCGCTTCCAGATCGCCGTCGCTATACATGACGCTTCTTCCTCCCTGAACGGGCGGCGCTATAGCATAGGTGTATTAGTATAGCAACACGGTAGAGGAGAGGTGCCCGTCATTGCGAGCGAAGCGAAGCAATCCAGCTACGGCATTGGACGCCCGCTGGGTTGCTTCGTCGCTGCGCTCCTCGCGACGACGGAGCCTATTGCCCCTGCAAGGTCTTGAGGATCAGCATCGCCTGCTCGGCGCCGGACTGGGGGACGATCTCCAGCGTCCGGTCGGTGATCCTGTCCCAGTTCGCCGCCACTTCCTCCACCGTTCGGCTCCCCTCCGGGAGGGCGTAGCCCGGAGTGAGGGTGACGTAGGCGGCCTGGACGACTCCGCCGCCGGCGCCGACGATCGCGTTGCTCGGTGCCTCCTGGGAGACGAGGTAGAGCGCGGCGGGGACGACGTTGTCCGGGTTGAACAGGCCGAGCAATTCGGGAGGGAAGATGTCCTGCGTCATGCGCGTCGCGGCGGTCGGAGCGATCGTGTTGACCCGGATATCGTATTTCGCGCCTTCGAGGTGAAGCGTCTTGGCGAAGCCCGCGAGGCCCAATTTGGCCGCGCCGTAATTGGCCTGGCCGAAATTGCCGTAGAGGCCGGTGGAGCTCGAAGTCATCAGGATCCGGCCATAGGCCTGCTCGCGCATCGTCTCCCAGACAGCCTTGGTGCAGATGGCGGAGCCGACCAGGTGGACGTCGACGACGGCCCGGAAATCCTCGAGGCCCATCTTGGCGAAGCTCTTGTCGCGCAGGATGCCGGCATTGTTGATCAGGATATGGACCCCGCCCCAGCGCGCCTTGGCGGCGGCGACCATCGCCTCGACCTGCTCCGGGTCGGTGACGCTGGCGCCGTTCGCCATCGCCTCGCCGCCCGCGGCCTCGATCTCCCCGACCACCTCGAGCGCGGCGTCCGAGCGGCCCGAGCCGTCGCGGGCGCCGCCGAGGTCGTTCACCACCACCCTGGCGCCGCGCCGGGCGAGCTCGAGCGCATAAGCGCGCCCCAGCCCGCCGCCGGCGCCGGTGACGATGGCGACCCGGCCCTCGAAGCTGATGGTCATGGCTGTTCTGTCCTCCCGCTATCCTGACGAAGCGGAAGGCTCATGGCAGATGCGAGCGGGAGAGGACAATGGGGGCGCCGCGAGCGGCGCCCCCGAAGCCTTTAGCGAGCGCGGCCGCGCTCATAGGTCTGGGTGCAGCGGTCGGTGACCGTGCGGGAGCAGGGCGGCAGCTCTCCGGCGGCCGTCGGGGTCGGCCGGGCCACGGTCGGCATCGGCGAGCCCGCGGGGACCTGCTGCGCCGCCTGGTTGTAGCCGGCGGGCGCGGTGGCGGGGGCCGATATCACCCGGATGCCGCGAGCGTCGGTCTCGGGGGCGGTGTTGCCCGGAGCGACGGTTTGGCCCGTGGCCATGGTCGTGGACGTCGTGGACGTCGTGGCGGTCGTGTCGGTGGTGTCGGTGGTTTCCGTCGTCGTCTGCGCGACGGCGGTGCCGCCGAGCATGAGCGCGGCAGCCATCATGACTAGCTTCATTTCGAGCCTCCTCGTTGGATGGACGGCCGCTCTTGCTGTGGCGGCACTGTCTCTAAACGAGGCCGAAACGATTTTTCTCCGGTAAAACGTCCACATGCGGGACAGTCGGGCTCACCCCGTCTCGCCATTGGGCCGCTTTACCCTTATGAAAGAGAGCGTGGCGTAGATGCGGATGCGATGAGCGAGCAAAACGACAATCCGGAAGAAGGCATCGGGGCGCGGCCGAGCCGCCGAGTCGTGCTGGCGCTCGGCGCCGCGGCGGCCTCGACGGTGGTGACGATCCGGCCGGCGCTGGCCCAGACCGCCGGGTCGGTCCTCAATTGCGAGATACCGGTGCCCGCCCCTCAGGCCGGAGCCGGCAATTTCATCGCCGCCGACGGAAGCCTGGTCCCGCCCGGAACCCCCGGCGCCTATCCGCCGCTCTCCCGCCCGCTCAAGGGCGAGGAGGTCAGGACGATGCTGAACAGCGGCAGGGCTCCCGCCGGAGTCGACAGCGAGACCGCCCAGGCATACGCCAACTACATTCGCCGTCTGCAGGCGGGGATGAGCGGCTTCACCTGCTACGCCTCGCTGCAGATGCCGCGCTGAGCCGCGGAGCGGCCGGCATGGCCGCGTCCCTCTACGCCGCCGACCCGCCCGAGACGATGCGAACGGCCGAGATCGAAGGCCTCACGCTTCTCTACCATCGCCGCTCCGGCCTGACCCACTTCCTCGCCCCCCCGGCTCCGCAGATCCTGGGCGCGCTGGCGGCCGGACCGGCGAGCGCCGCGGACATCGCGGCCCGGATCGGCGAGGCCTTCGAGATCGATTCCGACGATCCCGCCGCGGCCATCGCCGCCCGGCTGGCCGAACTGGAAGCGGCCGGGCTCGTCTGGCGGACATGAACCACGTCTTCCGTCTCCAGGTCGGGCCCGTCTCCTTCCGAATCGGCTCGCAGTGGCGCAATCCGGTTGCGCAGCTGCGCCGGCTTTATGCCGGCTATCCCCAGCCCGTCGGGGTCTGCGACTTCACCGTCCGGCTCGAGGCTGAGCGGGTGTGGCGGCGCTGGATCCGGCCGTCGGTGGCGATCCGCGGCGATTACGTGCTTCCCGACGCGGCGCCGCTGCCGCTGGCGCAGGGGCTGCTCGCCGGCGAGATGGGCATGAACCTGCAGATGGCGCTGGGACAGAAACGCTTCCTCCTGCTCCACGCCGCCAGCCTCGAACGTGACGGACGGGCGCTTCTGATGACCGGGCATTCGGGCGCGGGCAAATCGACCCTGGCGGCCCTGCTGGGTGAGCGCGGCTGGCGCTTCATGGGCGACGAATTCGCCTTGCTGGACCTCGAGGACGGGCAGCTGCACCCCTTTCCCCGCGCCGTCAGCCTGAAGAACGAATCGCTCGGGCTGTTCGAGGGGATCGATCCCGACCGGCTCGGCCCGGTCCTGACCGGAACCCCGAAGGGGGTTATCCGTCACCTCCGCCCCAACCGCCAGGCGATCGAGCGGATGGGCGAGCCGGCGCGGCCGGTGCTGATCCTCTTCCCACGCTTCGGCCGCGACCTGGAGCCGGCGGTGCGCGAGGTCGGGGCCGCGGAAGCCTTCATGAGGCTGACCCAGGCCTCGACCAATTATGTCGCGCTGGGAGAACGCGGCTTCGACGCGCTCACCCGATTCGTCACCGCTTTGCCCTCGCAGGCGATCGACTTCCCCAATGCCGAGGCGGCCGAGGCGCTGGTCGAGCGGCTTTGGGAGGCGGCGGCGTGAGGGACGCACGCACCCTGGTTCGCCTCCTCGCCGACCCTTCGAGCGCGTCGGGGGTGAAGGACTGGACTCAGGTGATCGGCCTCGCCCGCGCGGAATCGCTGGCCGGGAGCCTGGCCTGGCGGCTCAAGGGGCTGGAGCTGCCGCCCGCCGTCCTGGCCTTGCTGGAGGCGGCCCGGCGCGACGGCGAGGCCGCTCGGGTGCAGGCCTTGTGGGAGGCGGAAATGGCTCGGCGGGCGCTCGCGCCGCTCGCAGTGCCGGTGCTGCTGCTCAAGGGCACCGCTTATGTCGCCGCCGGCCTCGACGCCGGCCGCGGCCGCTCGATCGGCGACCTCGACATACTCGTCCCCCGCGCGGCCTTGCCTGACGTGGAGCGCGCCCTCCTCGCCGCCGGCTGGGAATGGGTGAAGGAGGATTCGTATGACGACCAATATTACCGCCGCTGGATGCACGAGCTTCCTCCGCTGATTCACCGCGAGCGCGACCGGATGATCGACGTCCACCACGCCATCCTGCCGCTGACGGCGCGCCCCAAGCCGGACATGGCGGCGATGATCGCGGAGCGCGTGCCGCTCGCCGACGGCCTCTTCACCCTCTCGCCGCCGGACATGATCGTCCACTCCGCCGCGCATCTGTTCGCCGACGGCGACCTAGCCGGGGGGCTTCGCAACCTCTGGGACATCGACCGGCTGCTTCGCGAACATTCGGAGCGGGACCCGGATTTCTGGCCGGCGCTGCGCGAGCGCGCCAAGCGCCACGGCCTGCTCCCGGCGGTGACCCGAGCCGCCCGCCTCGCCCACCATCTCTACGGAACACCCGTTAATTGGTGCCAGGCACCGAATTCCAAGCCGTTGATTTCAAAGGCGCCTGCTCCTGGGAAGCTGGGTTCGGGACACGGATTGACCGCCGTGGACGCCCTGTACAGACGGCGGCTGCTTGCGCGGGACGGGTGGGGGCGGACGAAGCGGCCGCTCACCCGCTTGGGCTTCTACGTTCGCTCGCACTGGCTGAGGATGCCGCCGATGATGCTGGCCCGGCACCTGTGGGTGAAGGCGCGCAAGGCCAAGCGCTAGCGCCGGACCGCGCCCCGGCGAAGGCCGGGGTCCTGACTTCTGCCTGTGACGCTGGGCCGTCCTCCGCCTGGGAGCAGCTTGCCTTAGGCGGACATGCCCTCGAGCGGCTTCCAGCCGAGCTCGTCGAAGGGCGGGCTGTAGCCGCGGCGGCGATATTGCTGCTCGGGCAGGTCGAAGGCGACGCTGCGGTCGACGACCCGCGCCGTGTCGGGCGATCCGCCCGCGCCGCGAGTCCTGTAGGTGCCCTTGCCGTCCATGAAGCCTCCTTATTTCGCTTACCCTACATCAAGTCGGCCCGCGCGGCGAGCCACTCCGGCAAGAGCCGTCGGGCACCAGGGCTCAGGGCGAAGGCGGCCCAGTCACGGCGGCGACCAGCTGCATGAGCCGGGCGCGAAGGCCCGACCTCGCCGCTTCCGCCTCCGGGCGCCATGCCTTTTCCTCGCGCACCGACGGGCGATACTTGCCGTCCCCGTCGACGACGATCTGGCGCCCGATCTGGCCCGGCCTGGGAGCGACCTCGCGCATCGAGCCGTGCTTCATGTTGTACTGCATTTCCTCCATTCCGCCTCGGCACAGGAACTCGACGTCGCCGGCCGAATCGCGCCTCGTCCGGGTGCGCTCCTCGATCAGCGCCGCCAGTTGGATCGCCCGCTCGCGGTGTTCCGGAGTCATTTTCGCCAGGAAGGGCCATATCTCGGGTTCCCAGCCCATCACCTGGTCCTGACGGCTGGCTGGGGCGGAGCGGTCTCCGCAGCGGGCACCGTCGATTGCGATCGCGGCGGAGGCATAGAGGGTCGCCATCACCGCCGTCTGCCGAAGCTCGTCCGCAGCTTCGGGCGGCGAACTGTCCGAAAGGCTCCACAGCAGCTTGGCGTAGAGCATCGCGATCCACGCCGAACGGCCCTCGAACAGGCGCTCCTTCAGCCAGTCGAGATCGGTCATGACGTCCGCCTCGGTAATCGGTTCGCGGATCATCCTGCCGAGCGCCATATGGTCCCCCGCGCCGAGGAGGGCGGAAAGGCGCGCCGCGCGGCCCGAGCCTTCGGCCGCTGGTGGAGGCGCGGCGGCCTGGGTTGCGGCGGCGGGTGAAGCCGCGACGGCGGCCAGCGCCGAGACGAAGCCGAAGAGCGGTCGGCGCATGAAACCCCCTGTCGTTCGAGGAGCTTGGCGTAGCATGGGCGGCCGCGCCGGGAAATCCTGTCCGGAGCCGGTGCAGCGCCTTCCTTTCCGCTCGCCAAGCTAAGCCGTCGGTAAGAATCCCGAAGAGGGGGTCGCCGAAGCTATGGAAATGGCAATCTTTCCGTGCGATTGGCCACGCCATGAGCAGGCGCGTGGCCGCCGTGATCCTTGCCGCCGGCAAGGGAACGCGGATGAAATCCGATCTCCACAAGGTGCTGCACCCGATTGCGGGGCGGCCGATGATCGAGCATCTGCTCGACGGCGTCGAGGCGCTGGGCGCCGAGCGGGTCGTCGTCGTGGTCGGCGACCGGCGCGAGCAGCTCGAGGCGGCGCTCGACAGGCGCGACGTCCAGTTCGCGGTCCAGGAGCCGCAGCTCGGCACCGCCCATGCCGTCCTCCAGGCGGAGCAGGCGCTGGCCGGCTTCGACGGCGATGTCCTGCTCCTGTCGGGCGACGTCCCGTTCATCCGCACCGGGACGATGCGGATGATGCTGGACGCGCTCCACGGCGACGCGGCGCCCGCCGCCGTCGTGCTCGGATTCCGGCCGCCGGACGCCGGCGCCTACGGGCGAATCGTCGCCGCGGCCGACGGACGAATCGTCAAGATGGTCGAGCATAAGGACGCGACCGAGGAGGAGCGCGGAGTTGGCCTGTGCAACTCCAACCTGTTCGCCGTCCGCTCCGAGGACCTGTGGCCGCTGCTGAAGCGAGTCGGCAACGACAATGCGCAACACGAATATTACCTGCCCGACATCGTCACCGTCGCCGCTTCGGACGGCCGGACGAGCCTTGTCCTCGAGGGCGAGGCGGCGGAGGCGATCGGCCCCAACAGCCGCGGCGAGTTCGCGCTCGCGGAAGCCGCTTGGCAGGACCGGCGGCGGGCCGTGGCGATGGCCGAAGGCGCAACCCTGATCGCTCCCGAGACGGTCTGGTTCGCCTTCGACACCAGGCTCGGCCGCGACGTCACGATCGAGCCCAACGTCTTCTTCGGCCCTGGCGTCGCCATCGCCGACGGAGCCCGCATCCGCGCGTTCAGCCATATCGAGGGCGCCGATATCGCTTCGGGCGCGGAGATCGGCCCCTATGCCCGCCTCCGCCCGGGAACGGTGATCGGGGAAAAAGCGAAGGTCGGAAATTTCGTCGAGACCAAGAAGGCCAGGCTCGGCGCCGGCGCCAAGGCCAGCCATCTCACCTATCTCGGCGATGCGGAGGTCGGCGCGGGCGCCAATATCGGCGCCGGCACGATCACCTGCAATTACGACGGCTATTTCAAATATGGCACGACCATCGGCGAAGGCGCCTTCATCGGCTCGAACTCGGCGCTGGTCGCCCCGGTCAGCATCGGCGCGCGGGCGATCGTCGGCGCGGGCTCGGTGGTGACCCGCGACGTCGAAGCGGACGCGCTGGCGCTGGCGCGGGGTACGCAGGAGGTGAGGCCGGGCTGGGCGGCGCGCTTCCGGGCGGCGATGCTGGCGAAAAAGAAAGCGGGTTGATCTATAGCGTCACCCCGGCGAAGGCCGGGGTCCCAGGTCGAGGTCTCGCTGGGATGCCAGCCTTCGCTGGCATGACGGGAAGGGCAGCGTAAACATGTGCGGAATCATTGGCATCGTCGGACGCGAGGAAGTGTCGGACCGGCTCATGCAGGGGCTGAGGCGCCTCGAATATCGCGGCTATGACTCGGCCGGCATCTGCACCATCCTCGACGGAGCGCTCGAACGGCGCCGGGCCGAGGGCAAGCTCGACAATCTCGCCGCCGAGCTCGCCGCCAATCCGCTGGCCGGAACGATCGGAATCGCCCACACGCGCTGGGCGACCCATGGCGCCCCAACGGTCGGCAACGCCCATCCGCACATCGTCGGCGGGGTCGCCTTGGTCCACAACGGCATCATCGAGAATTTCCGCCCGCTTCGCGAGGAGATGCAGGCGGCCGGGCGCAGCTTCCTGTCCGAGACCGACAGCGAGGTCGTCGCCCACCTGGTCGACCATCAGCTCGAGCAGGGCAAGAGCCCGCGCGACGCCGTCGCCGCAATCCTCCCCCGCCTCCACGGCGCCTTCGCCATCACCATCCTGTTCCGCGACCATCCCGGAATGCTGATCGGCGCCCGGATGGGGGCGCCGCTGACCGTCGGCTATGGCGAGGGCGAGACCTATCTCGGCTCCGACGCCCTTGCTCTGGCCGGCCTCACCCAGCGCATCGCCTATCTCGATGAAGGCGATTGGGCGGTAATCACCGGCGACGGCGCGACCATCCACAACCGCGACAACGAGGAGGTCGAGCGCGAGACCGTCACCTCGGGCGCGTCGAGCGCGGTCGGCGACAAGGGCAACCATGCCCATTTCATGCAGAAGGAGATTTTCGAGCAGCCGATCGTGGTCGCCCAGACGCTCTCCTCCTACCTGCGCCCGTTCGAGCGCAAGATCGCCTTGCCCGCCATGGACGAGGATTTCGCGTCGGTACCGCGAGTGACTATCGTCGCCTGCGGCACCAGCTTCTACGCCGGAATGGTCGCCAAATATTGGTTCGAGCAAT
This sequence comes from Allosphingosinicella sp., assembly GCA_036400035.1. Lineage (GTDB taxonomy): Bacteria > Pseudomonadota > Alphaproteobacteria > Sphingomonadales > Sphingomonadaceae > Allosphingosinicella. The sequence continues at coordinate 1,398 of DASWLY010000215.1, read as the reverse complement.
TCGCCCGAGTCCCCGTCGAGCTCGATATCGCGTCCGAATTCCGTTACCGGCAGCCGGTGCTGGAGCCGGGCGGCCTCGCCCTCTTCATCTCGCAATCGGGCGAGACCGCCGACACGCTCGCGGCGCTTCGCCACGCCCGCGCCGAGGGCCAGCGGATCGCCGTCGTCGTCAACGTGCCGACCAGCTCGATGGCGCGGGAGGCCGACCTCCTCCTCCCCACCCATGCCGGGCCCGAGATCGGGGTCGCCAGCACCAAGGCCTTTACCTGCCAGCTCGCCGTCCTCGCCGCGCTCGCCGCCAAGTTCGCCCGCGACAAGGGCAGGATCAGCGAGGAGGAGGAGCGCGAGATCGTCGACCATCTCGCCGAGGCCCCGGCCGCGATGAACGCCGCTCTGAGCCATGACGAGGAAATCGCCGCGATGGCCCCGCTCATCGCCGGTGCCCGCGACGTCCTCTACCTCGGCCGCGGCGCCGATTACCCGCTCGCCATGGAAGGCGCCCTGAAACTGAAGGAGATCAGCTACATCCACGCCGAAGGCTATGCCGCCGGCGAGATGAAGCACGGCCCGATCGCGCTCATCGACGACAATGTCCCGGTCATCGTCCTCGCGCCGAGCGGGCCCTTGTTCGAGAAGACGGTCTCGAACATGCAGGAGGTCCAGGCGCGCGGCGGCAAGGTCGTCCTCATCTCGGACGCGGAAGGGCTCGAGGCCGCGGCGGACAAGCGCCTGCTGGCGACGATCGAGATGCCCAGGGTCCACCCCCTGATCGCCCCGCTCGTCTACGCGATACCCGTCCAGCTGCTCGCCTATCACGTCGCCGTGTTCAAGGGCACCGACGTGGACCAGCCGAGGAACCTGGCGAAGAGCGTCACGGTCGAATGATCTTCCTCGAATTCGCGTTCGCCCTGTGGGCGCCATAAAGTTAGCTGAGTTGGTATATAGTTAGTTGAGTGGGAATAAAGTTAGCCGAGTCATCTGCTGACAACAAAGTCCTGACAGCCGGGCGATTGAAGCCTGCCTACCGCGAAAAGCGGGACGCAGCCTAGCGGGCCGAGGCTGCTCGCGATTGGTGTGAACGCTATAGATTGATGATCAGGGGCGACTCGTCGTCGTCGGGGAACCTGCAAATGTACGTATGCCGTTGTTGGGCGTTTTCCCGCTCTTCCCACACGGACGTGCGCTGCTGCCGGTAGTTGAAGTGGAGCACTTTGGCGCCGGGGCCGCTGGTGATGAGCCGCGCGATCGCGATCTCGTCCGGATGCCCGAATCGGGAGCCGTCAGTCGAGATGAGGAATTCCGTACAGTCCAACGCCGCCAGCAGCTCGCGCGTTACGTTGGCTTGGCTGCCATGGTGTGGCACCTTGAATAGATCGATCGGGAATGGCGACCCATCACC
>DASWLY010000214.1:0-2535 GCA_036400035.1 Allosphingosinicella sp. | reverse complement strand
TCGCCCAGCGAATAGCCCGGAGCGAGACCGCCCGAAAGCGTGATGGCGCGCATCTTGTTGTAGCGGCCGAGGTCGCGGGCACCGGCGGTGTCGGTGACCGTGACCAGGCTGGCGAGCGGCACCACCCCGCCGGCGCGCCCGCGGACGTGGATGGTCTGGAGATCGGCCTGGGTGGCGCGGTTGCCGGCCTCGGCCTGGACGATCACCCGATATTCCTCGCCGCGGTCGACATAGGTGGAGACCCGGCGGGAGCCGAGCAGGGACTGGAGGGCGTTCGACACGTCCTCGACCGAGACTCCGAGGTCGCCGGCGCGGGCGGTGTCGACGGCGATGCGAAGCTGCGGCTTGGTTTCCTTATAGTCCGAATCGAGGTTGATCAGGCCCGGATTGGAAGCCGCGGCGGCGAGGATCCGGTCGCGGGCGCGGGCGAGCTCGGCATAGGTCGAGCCGGCGATGACGAAGCTGACCGGCTGGCCCCGGCCTCGGCCTCCTATCGAGGAGCGGACCTGGGCGTTGCCCCGGACGGCGGGGAGCTGACCGAGCCGTTTATTGACCTCCTGCACCACTTCCTGGGTGGTCTTCTCACGCTCCTCCCAGGGCTTGAGGAAGACGACGAACGTGCCGCTGTTGAAATCGTCCGACTGGCCGAAGCCGCCCGGCGTGCGCTGGATGATCGCCCGGACGGCGCCCTTGTCGACCAGGGGCAGGAGCTGGTTCTGAGCGTCGAGCATGTAGCGGTCCATCTGGGCGTAGCCGGTGCCCTCGGGCGCGTTGACGTTGGCCGAGAGGATTCCGACGTCCTCGGCCGGCACCAGCTCCGACTGCATGGTGACGAAGAGGGCGCCCGCGCCGGCCAGGAAGATCCCGACCACGGCCAACGGGAGGACGGGCTTGCGGATCGCGGCGTCGAGCCGGCCGGAGTAGAAGCGTTCGAGCCGGCGGAAGCGCTCGTCCACCCAGCCGGCGAAGCGCCCGCGCTCCTGGTAGCGGAGAAGCTTGGAGCAGAGCATGGGCGCGAGGCTGAGCGCCAGGAAGCCGGAAAAGGCGACGGCGCCGATCATCGCCGCGGCGAGCTCGCGGAACAGGAGGCCGGTCTGGCCGGCGATGAACATGATCGGGACGAAGACGGCGCAGACGACGAGCGTGGTCGAGACGATGGCGAAGCCGACCTGCCGTGTCCCCTCGAAGGCGGCGGCAAGCGGCGGCTCGCCCTCCTCGATCCGGTGATAGACGTTCTCGAGCACGACGATCGCGTCGTCGACGACGATCCCGATCGACAGCACCATGGCCAGCAGGGTGAGGAGGTTGATCGAGAATCCGAACATCCACAGCACGGCGAAGCTGGCGAGGAGGCAGAGCGGAACCGTGACGGCGGGGATGAGAGTCGCGCGCCAGTTGCCCAGGAAAAGGTAGATGACGAGGACGACGAGGACCGCGGCCTCGGCGAGAGTCTCCCAGACCTTGTCGATGGCTCGGCTGATGAACAGGCTCTCGTCCGACCCGACGACGATGTTCATGCCTTGGGGCAGGGTCGGCCTGAGATCCTCCGCCGCCTTCTTGGCCGCTTCGGCGACGGCGAGCGTGTTGGCGCCGGACTGGCGGACGATGCCGAGGCCGACCGCCTCCTGGCCGTTGAGGCGGAAGGCGGAATAGGGATTTTCCGGCCCCTGCTCGACCCGGGCGACGTCGCCGAGGCGGACGAGATAGCCGTCGGCGCCGCGGCCGACGACAAGCTGGGCGAATTGCTGGGCGTTCTGGAACGGTCGGTCGACCCGCAAGGTGACGTTCTGCTGCGCCGATTCGAGCCGGCCGGCGGGAAGCTCGACATTCTGGCGGCGAAGGGCGCTCTCGAGATCGCCGGGAGTGAGGCCGTAGGCGGCGAGGCGGCCGGGCTGCATCCACACGCGCATCGCGGGGCGCGCCTCGCCCCCGACGAAGACCCGGGCGACGCCCTCGATCGCCGAGAAGCGATCGAGCAAATTTCGGTCTACATAGTCGCTGAGCTCGAGCCGCGACCAGCCCGGCTTCGACACCACCAGGAACAGGATCGGCGAAGCGTCCGCGTCGACCTTGCGCACTTCCGGCGGCCGGACGTCGTCGGGAAGGTTTCCGGCCGCCGCGCCGACGCGGTCGCGAACGTCGTTGGCAGCCGATTCGATCGAGCGGCCGGGGAAGAATTCGATGGTGATGGACGATTGCCCGTCCTGGCTTCGCGAGGTGATCGTCTGCAGGCCCTCGACTCCGGAGAGCTGGTCCTCGAGCACCTGAGTCACCCGGGTCTCGACGACGCTGGCCGCGGCGCCGATATATTGAGTCTGGACCGACACGACCGGCGGGTCGACGTCCGGATATTCGCGCACCGAGAGGGCGAAGAAGCCGACCAGCCCGATCACGGCGATCAACATCGCGAGCACCGCCGCGAAGACCGGCCGGCGGACGGAGAGGTCGGAAATCTTCATGGGGCCGACCCCCCTCTCCCCGAGGGGGAGAGGGCCGGGGTGAGGGGGCTCGGCCGCCGAGAACAGACGCTGCCGC
>DASWLY010000213.1:0-11626 GCA_036400035.1 Allosphingosinicella sp. | reverse complement strand
CTTTCCGAAGCCGAAGACCATCCCGACGTCGAGGCTCTGCACGCCCGGGCTTCAGCGATCGACACCGGCATCTCGATCGCCACCGTCTACCGCACCGTCCGCCTGTTCGAGGAGGCTGGAATCCTCGAGCGTCACGATTTCGGCGACGGCCGGGCGCGCTACGAGGCGGCGGACGCCACCCATCACGACCATCTGATCGACGTCGAGACCGGCAAGGTCATCGAGTTCGTCGACGAGGAGCTGGAGGCGCTGCAGCGGCGGATCGCCGAGAAGCTCGGCTTCCGCCTCGTCGACCACAGGATGGAGCTTTACGGCGTGGCGCTGGGGCGCAAGGAGTAAGAGGGGCCGCCCAAGCAGCGGCCGCCTCCTCGTCATGCCGGCGAAGGCCGGCATCCCAGCGGGTGAAAAGCACCTGCGCCCTTCACCCGCCGGGGCCCCAGCCTTCGCTGGGGCGACGATCTAGATCAGGCGTAGAAGTCCATCGTCACTCCGTCGAACTTGAAATTGTCGATAAAGATGTCGGCGGTGCCGTTGCCTGAGCCCAGAGCGATCGAATAGCCGAGGATGAGGCTGTTCTCGTCGAAGTGCAGGCCGCCGGCGGGCGTGAAGCCGTCGGCGTCCGCCCAGTCGCTATACTCCGTCATGTTGACGATCTGGTCGCGATTCTGGCCGAACGAACGCTGCCAGGCAGTCCAGTCGCCGCCGACCAGGTCGACGCTTTGCCAGGAATCCTGGGTGGCCGCGCCGAAGCCCTGATAGGAATATTCGAAGACCAGCTCTCCGCGATCGCCGGTCGTGGCCAGATTGCCGTCGGCGTCGACGATGAGGCGAATGACCGGGATGACGTCGGTGCGGTCCGAGCTCGCGATATAATAATCGAAGCTCAGCTCGTCGAGATCGCCCAGGGTGATGCGCTGATCGGCGTCGTTCTCGACGTTGAGGCGAAGGCGGCCGTTGTTGCTGTCGGTCACCAGGTGGAGGGACTCGCCGCCTCCCGGTGCGTCGTCGATGGTGATGGAGCCCTGGCGGACTTCGGTGTTGAGCTTCGAACCGTCGGCCAGCGTGGTTTGCGGCGTCGTCTGGCTGACCGAGGTCGGGTTGTCGTGGTCGATGCCGGCGACGCGGATCGTGTAGACTCCGTTCGCCATCGCATCCTGCTGGTGCTTCAAGTGGCCGAGGCCCTTGCCGTTGCCATGCTGGGTGTGGCCCTTGCCTTTGCCCTGATGCTCTTCAACGATATAGCTGGTGATCGCCATTTCCGGCTCCTTTTCTGGTTCCAAGACTCTCACGGACAACGGACGCGCCTTCCCCCCACAGGCCAGCGAGTCGCGGTCCGGGACCCTGATCATCCGGCGGGGCAATGTCCATTCCCATGTGCAACGCCCGTTCCCAATTGGGACGGCCACCGCTCGCGCCACCGCATTTGGCCCCCGTACCGGCTTGCTCTAGACCCTCAGCCGCATGTTCCGTCTCATCCTCCGAGTCCTTGCCATGGCCGCGGCCCTGCTGGTCTGCCTGCCGCTCCATTATTCGTGGAGGCTCTTGCGCCGCCACTCCCCCTGGCCGCGGCGTTTCCTGAGCCTGGTGGCGCGGGCGGCCGGAATGCGGGTGCGGGTGATCGGCGTGCCGCTCGAGCGCGATGTGCTCTTCCTCGCCAATCATTTGAGCTGGCTCGACATCCTCGTCCTGGCCGGGGCGAGCGGGACGGCCTTCGTGTCCAAGGCCGAAGTCGCCGAGGTGCCGGTGGTGGGCTGGCTCGCCCGTCTCAATAACACCGTCTTCGTCGCCCGTTCGGAGCGGAGCGCGGTGCGCGGGCAGGCGGACGCGCTTCGCACCGCCCTCGCCGGCGGGCAACCCGTCGCGCTCTTTCCCGAGGGGACGACCGAAGGCGGTCCCGATATCCTGCCGTTCCGCGCCAGCCTGCTCGCTTCGCTCTTCCCGCCGCTTCCGGGCGTGAAGGTCCAGCCGGTCGCGATCGACTATGGTTCGGCGGCGCACGATCTCGCCTGGGTGGGCGACGAGCCGGGCCTCGCCAATGTCAGGAAGGTGCTCGCCCGGCCTGGAACGGCCCTTGTAACGCTCCGTTTCCTGGCGCCCGCCGACCCTGCCAGCGGGGATCGCAAGCAACTCGCCCGCGCCGCCCGAGCCGAAATAGTCCAGGCCCTCGGCCCTTCCGGCGGCGCGGCGGATCGCCTATAGGCGCGCCGGATGACGAGACACTCTCCCAAAAGCTTCCAGATAAAGTCGTTCGGCTGCCAGATGAACGTCTATGACGGCGAGCGCATGGCCGGGCTGCTCGAGGCCGAAGGCATGACCGCGGCCGGCTCGTCCCTCGAGGCGGACCTCGTCGTCCTCAACACCTGCCACATACGCGAGAAGGCGGCGGAGAAGGTCTATTCCGAGATCGGGCGGCTGAAGCGGGAGGACGGCTCCCGGCCGATGATCGCCGTCGCCGGCTGCGTCGCCCAGGCGGAGGGCGCCGAAATCCCCCGCCGGGCGCCGAACGTCGACATCGTCGTCGGCCCCCAGGCCTATCACCGGCTGCCGGAGCTGGTCGCCGAAGCGGGCCGCGGCGGCCGCGGGATCGACACCGATATGCCGCTGCTCTCGAAATTCGGCGCCCTGCCGGCGCGGCGCAGCCCGGGGCCGTCCGCCTTCCTGACCGTGCAGGAGGGCTGCGACAAATTCTGCACCTATTGCGTCGTGCCTTATACCAGGGGCGCGGAGGTGTCCCGCCCGTGGGCGGCGGTGATGGACGAGGCGCGGGCGCTGGTCGACGCCGGGGCGAGGGAGATCGTGCTGCTCGGCCAGAACGTCAACGCCTGGACGGGCGAGGACGAAGCCGGGCGGGCGCAAGGCCTCGACGGCCTCATCCGGGCTCTCGACCGGCTGCCCGATTTGGCTCGGATCCGCTACACGACCAGCCATCCCAACGACATGGCCGAGGGCCTGATCCGAGCCCATGCGGAGGTCGAGACGCTGATGCCGTTCCTCCATTTGCCTGTCCAGTCCGGAAGCGACCGGGTGCTCAAGGCGATGAACCGAAGCCACGATTCGCAAAGCTATCTGCGCCTGATCGAGCGGGTTCGGGCGGCACGGCCCGACATCGCAATTTCCGGCGATTTCATCGTCGGCTTCCCGGGCGAGACCGAGGCGGAGTTCGATGCGACCCTCGAAATCGTCGCCGCGGTGAACTACGCCCAGGCTTACTCGTTCAAATATTCGCCGCGCCCGGGCACCCCCGCCGCCGCCATGGAGGATCAACTGCCCCGCTTAGTGATGGACGAGAGGCTGCAGCGGCTCCAGGCGCTGCTCAACGAGCAGCAGCTGGCCTTCAACCGGGCGAGCGTGGGCACTCGGGCGAGCGTATTGATCGAACGGCCGGGCAAAAGGACCGGGCAGAAGATCGGCAAGTCGCCCTGGCTTCAGTCGATCCATGTCGAGACGGAGGCGCAGATCGGCGAGTTCATAGAGGTGGAGATCGTATCGGCCGGCCCCAACAGCCTTGCCGGCGCCGTCATCCAGGCGAAAGCCGGGACCCCAGGACAAGAAGTCTCGGCGGGTCTCCCCGAGATCCCGGCTTGCGCCGGGATGACGGACGCGGGTCTCCACGAGGCCCCGGCTTCCGCCGGGGTGACGGGCGCGGGCCGCCCGGAGGCCCCGGCTTTCGCCGGGGTGACGGGTGCTTTCGCCGGGATGACGATCTGATGCCCCCCCAGAAAGCCCCCGACACCGTCGCCGCCGCTCCCCGCGCCCGGCTCGAGCTCGAGGTCGAGCAGCCGCAGTTGCTCGGGCCTCTGTTCGGAGAGTTCGACCGCAATCTCGTCGCGATCGAGGACCGGCTCGGGGTCTATATCGCCGCGCGCGGCGCCAAGGTTCAGATCGAGGGCGAGCCGGAGAACGCGGCCCGGGCCCGCGACGTTCTGCTCGGCCTCTACAACCGGCTCGACGAAGGCCAGGACATCGACGCCGGAATGGTGGATGCGATCATCGCCATGTCGGGCCAGCCGACCCTCGACGGGATCATCACCAAGGACGACGTGGCCGAGCCGCCCAAGGTGATGATCCGGACCCGCAAGAAGACGATCGTCCCGCGCTCCAAGATGCAGGCCGTCTACATGGAGGCACTGGGCCGCGACGAGATGATCTTCGCGCTCGGTCCCGCGGGCACGGGCAAGACCTATCTCGCCGTCGCCCAGGCGGTTCAGCAGCTGATCGGAGGTTCGGTCGACCGGCTGATCCTGTCGCGCCCAGCGGTCGAGGCGGGCGAGCGGCTCGGCTTCCTGCCCGGCGACATGAAGGAGAAGGTCGATCCCTATCTTAGGCCGCTCTACGACGCGCTCTACGACATGCTTCCGGCCGAGCAGGTCGAACGGCGGATCGCGTCCGGCGAGATCGAGATCGCCCCGATCGCCTTCATGCGCGGGCGCACGCTGAACGATGCCTTCATCATCCTCGACGAGGCTCAGAATACCACGCCGGCGCAGATGAAGATGTTCCTCACCCGCTTCGGCATGCGCAGCCGCATGGTGATCTGCGGCGATCCGCTCCAGGTCGATCTGCCGCAGCCGGGCAATTCGGGGCTCGCCGACGCCGTGGCCAAGGTCGAAGCCATCCCCAAGATCGCGACGATCCGCTTCGGCGCCGGCGACGTGGTGCGGCATCCGCTCGTCGGGAAGATCGTCGAGGCCTACGAAGGGAAGGCGGCGTGAGGGGGAGGTCTGCCGTCATCCCGGCGAAAGCCGGGACCTCGGGACGAGAAGTCTCGGCGGGTCTCCACCAGGTCCCGGCTTTCGCTGGGATGACGGGGTGGGGGCGATGATCGTCGTCGAAGCCGATGTCTCCGAGGAATGGGACAGTAGCACCGACTGGGCGCAGCTCGCCCGGGCGGCGGTTCGAGCCGCGGTCGCGCAGGGCGGCGCGGCGGGCCTCCTGGAAAGCGGCCTCACCGCCGAAGTCTCGGTCCGGTTCACCTCCGACGAGGAGGTGAAGGGCCTGAACGCCGCCTGGCGCGGCAAGGACAAGGCGACCAACGTCCTGTCCTTCCCAATGGTGGAGCCGGATCATCTCGAGTCGCTCGCCCGCGCCGACGGCGGCGAGGCCCTGCTCGGCGACATCGTCCTCGCTCACGGCATCTGCGCGGCGGAGGCGGCGGAAAAGGACCTCCAAATCTGCACCCATGCCGCCCATTTGGTCGTTCACGGCGCGCTCCATCTGCTCGGCTTCGACCATGAGCCCGGAGACGAGGAGGCCGAGACGATGGAAGACGCCGAGCGGCGCGCGCTGGCGGCGCTCGGGATCGCCGACCCTTACGAGATCCACCACTGATGGCCGACGAGCAGAATGGCGAGCGCAGCATCTGGCGCGGCATACGCGCGATGCTGTTCGGCGACGAGGGCGAGGCGACCCTTCGCGAAGAGATCGAGGAGGCGATCGAAAGCCACGAAGGCGAGGCCCCGATCGTCGGCGACCTCTCGCCGATCGAGCGGCAGATGCTCCGCAACCTGCTCCACTTCGGCGAGAGCACGGTCGCCGACATCGCCGTGCCGCGCGGTGACATCATCGCCGTGCCCTCGACCATTACCTTCGAGGGGCTGGTCGCCGCCTTCGCCGAGGCGGGTCACAGCCGCCTGCCGGTCTATGAGGAGAGCCTCGACAGCGTCATCGGCATGGCGCACATCAAGGACGTCTTCACCGTCGAGGTGTCCGGCGCCGAGCCGCCGGAGGAGATTACCGGCCTCCTGCGCAAGCCGCTCTACGTCCCCGAATCGATGGGCGTGCTCGACCTCCTCGCGCGGATGCGCGCCGAGCGGGTCCACCTCGCCATCGTCGTCGACGAATTCGGCGGCACCGAGGGGCTGGTGACGATCGAGGACGTCGTCGAGGAGATCGTCGGCGAGATCGAGGACGAGCATGATGAGGAAGCGCCCGGGATGCTGATCGCGCTCGAGGACGGAATCTGGGACGCCGACGCCCGGGCCGAGCTCGAGGACGTCGCGGAGATGATCGACGCCCGCCTCGGCGCGGTCGAGGAGGATGTCGACACCCTGGGCGGACTGGCGACGGTCCTCGCCGGCCATGTGCCGCAGGCCGGGGAGATCGTCGAGCATCCGTCGGGCTGGAGGCTCGAAGTGACGGAAAGCGATACGAGGCGTGTCACGCGCCTGAGGCTCCACGCGCCGGAAGAAGGGGCGCTTTCGGACTAGCCGGTCCGTCATTGCGAGCGTAGCGAAGAAATCCAGCGGCGCGGGCGCACGAACTGGATTGCTTCGTCGCTTCGCTCCTCGCAATGACGGGGAGGATCATGACCTACGAACACATACGCGTCGAGCAAAGCCCCGCCGCCGTCGCCACCATCACCCTCGCCCGCCCCGACCGGCTCAACGCCCTTTCCGGCCAGACGCTCGACGAGCTTCGGGAGGCGGTGGAGGAGAGCGCCCGTTCGGGGGCGCGCTGCCTGCTGCTGACGGGGGAGGGCAGGGGCTTTTCGAGCGGGGCCGACCTTGGCGGGGATGGCGGCTTGCCGGAGGATGCCGGCGCCGCCCTCGAGAAGCATTACAACCCGCTGGTCGAGGCGATCTTCGCCTCGCCGATCCCGGTGGTGGCGGCGGTGAACGGGCCCGCCGCCGGCGCCGGCTGCTCGCTCGCGCTCGCCGCCGACATCGTGATCGCGGCGCGCTCCGCCTATTTCCTTCAGGCCTTCGTCAATATCGGCCTGATCCCCGACGCCGGGGCGACCTGGCTGCTGCCGCGCCTCGCCGGCCGCGCCCGGGCGATGGAGATGATGCTGCTCGGCGAACGCGTGCCGGCCGAGCAGGCGCTGGCCTGGGGGATGATCTCCCGCGTCGTCGAGGACGAGCATCTCGCCTCCGAGGCCGTCCTGCTGGCGACCCGGCTCGCGCAGGGGCCGACGGTGGCGCTCGGGCTGATCCGCAAGCTGGCCCGGGAGGCGGGGCATATTCCGTTGAGCCAGGCTCTGGCGGCGGAGCGCGTTGCCCAGCGCGAGGCGGGGGAGACGGAGGATTTCCGGGGCGCGGTGATGGCGTTCCTCCAGAAAAGGCAACCGCGGTTCGAAGGGCGCTGACCGTCATCCCGGCGGAAGCCGGGATCTCAGGACGAGAAGTCTCGGCGGGTCTCCACCAGATCCCGGCTTTCGCCGGGATGACGGAGCGAGCCGGCACCGTTGCCTCTCCCCTTGCGCCAGCCTAAGGAAATCCCCCTCTGCAACAGGCAAACGGGACCTCCATGGCCACCATGATCGACGAACTCGAGGCCCGCCGCCGTCTCGCCGAGCTGGGCGGAGGCGAAAAGAGGATCGAGGCTCAGCACGCCAAGGGCCGCCTGACCGCGCGCGAGCGGCTCACCGTGCTGCTCGATCAGGGCAGCTTCGAAGAATATGACATGTTCGTCGAGCATAATTGCGCCGACTTCGGCATGGAGACCCAGAAATTCCCCGGCGACGGGGTCGTCACCGGCTCGGGCACGATCAACGGCCGCCTGGTCTTCGTCTTCGCCCAGGATTTCACCGTCTTCGGCGGGTCGCTGAGCGAGCGGCACGCGCAGAAGATCTGCAAGGTGATGGACATGGCGATGAAGGTCGGAGCCCCCGTCATCGGTCTCAACGACAGCGGCGGCGCCCGGATCCAGGAAGGCGTCGCCAGCCTGGCGGGCTATGCGGAGGTCTTCCAGAGGAACGTGCTGGCGTCCGGAGTGGTGCCGCAGGTCAGCCTGATCATGGGCCCGTGCGCGGGGGGGGCGGTTTATTCGCCGGCCATGACGGACTTCATCTTCATGGTGAAGGACAGCAGCTACATGTTCGTCACCGGGCCGGACGTGGTGAAGACCGTCACCAACGAGGTGGTGACCCAGGAGGAGCTGGGCGGGGCCGTCACCCACACCACCAGGTCGGGAGTGGCCGACGTCGCCTTCGAGAACGACATCGAGGCCCTGCAGGCGACCCGCGACTTCTTCGACTTCCTGCCGCTCTCCAACCGCCACGAGGGCCCCGAGCGGCCCACCTCCGACCCGTGGGACCGGAGCGAGCCGAGCCTCGACACGCTCATCCCCGACAGCGCCGCCAAACCCTACGACATGCACGAGCTGATCCGGAAGGTGGTCGACGAGGGCGACTTCTTCGAGATCCAGCCCGCCCATGCCGCCAACATCATCATTGGCTTCGGTCGCGTCGAGGGCCGAACCGTCGGCATCGTCGCCAACCAGCCGATGGTGCTCGCCGGAGTGCTCGACATCGCCTCGTCCAAGAAGGCGGCGCGGTTCGTCCGCTTCTGCGACGCCTTCGAAATCCCGATCCTGACCTTCGTCGACGTTCCCGGCTTCCTCCCGGGAGTGGCCCAGGAGCATGGCGGGATCATCAAGAACGGCGCCAAATTGCTCTTCGCCTACGCCGAGGCGACGGTCCCCAAGATCACCCTGATCACCCGCAAGGCCTATGGCGGCGCCTATGACGTCATGGCGTCGAAGCATCTGCGCGGCGACTTGAACTACGCCTGGCCGACCGCCGAGATCGCGGTGATGGGCGCCAAGGGCGCGGTCGAGATCATCTTCCGCAAGGATATCGGCGACCCCGAAAAGATCGCCGAGCGCACCCGCGAGTACGAGGCCCGCTTCGCCAACCCGTTCGTGGCGGCGAGCAAGGGCTTCATCGACGAGGTGATCTTGCCCCATTCGACGCGCCGGCGGATCGCACTGGGCCTCAGGAAGCTGCGCGACAAGCAGCTCGAGAACCCCTGGAAGAAGCATGACAATATTCCTCTCTAGCCTCATGCTGGCGCTCGCCGCCGCCGCGCCCACTCCGGCTCGAGACCTTCCGATCGAGCCCCGAAACGAGCTTGAACGGCGGGTGCTCGCGCCTGAGGAGCAAGCGACGCTGCTGACGGAGGAATGGCTCGCGACGTTCGGGCAGGATCGCACTCGTCTCGAAACCGAACTGGCCGGTGCCGGCTTCACCCTTGGACGGAACCAGGACGGCAGGTGCCGATGGTTCGTCTATCTTCGACCGATCAAATCGAACGGGCTCGAGCGAAGCGCCGCGGTCGGCCTTTGCCCCGACAAGCCGTTCGTGCTGATCTTCACCGGCTTCTTGTCTTCGGCGAAGCCTCCGGGACCGGGCGCTCCCGGAATCCGGGCCGCTCCACGCGAGCCGGATGCGCCAAAGCGGAGCCCGCGATGAAGGTGGAACCTGCCCACGAGATCGACATCGCCGCATCCCGCGCCGAGCCGGGGGTGATCCGCATCGTGGCAGCCGTGATCATGGACGGCTCGGGCCGTGTGTTGCTGGTCCGTAAGCGAGGCACGACAGCGTTCATGCAACCGGGCGGGAAGCCGGTTGGCGAGGAGACCGAGCGCGCCGCGCTGGAGCGCGAGATCTTCGAGGAGCTGGGCTGCGCATTGGAAGCAGGTTCCTGCCGGCCCCTGGGCCGCTTCAGAGCACCGGCGGCCAACGAGCCGGGGTGGACGGTCGACGCCGGGCTTTTCTCCGGCCGGCTGTCGGGCGAGATGCGGCTCGACGCCGAAATCGAGGAAGCGGTCTGGGTCGATCCGGACGTGGGGCCGCCACTGACCCTCGCGCCCTTGACGCGCCGCCACGCGCTTCCGCTCGCACGCGATCTGAAGCTGCGGGCGGGCCAGTGGTGAGCTCGCGCTACGAGGAGCTGGAGCGGCTGCAGCGGCTCCGGGAGAGCGGCGCTCTGACCGACGAGGAGTTCCAGGCGGAGAAAAGGCGGCTGCTCGGGCATGAGAGCATCGCGCCGGCGCTTGAGAGCGTGGAGGCCGAGCCGCGGGCGCCTTCCCGGCGCCGGATCTGGATCGTCCTGGGCCTGGTTGGCCTGGCCCTGGCGGTGGCGGCGGGGCTGTATCTCGGGAGAACGTCCGGGGGCGACGACGGGATCATCGATCTTCCCATGCCGACGGAGAATGTCGCCGAGGAAGGAAATGCGGTCGAAGCCAAGGCGGCGCCCGACGTTCGGGCGCTGCCGCCCGGGGAGCAGCTCGCCCGGGCCTTCGAGGCGGCGTTCGGAAGCCGGGGCGAGGCGGTGCTGTCGGTGCCGGGCGACGGTTCGGACGAGGACGTGCGCTATGCGCCGGGGCGACTGGTCTGGCCCGCTTTCGGACCGGTGCTGATCAGCGAAGGCCAGGTGCAGGACCCCGCCCATGTGAGCGCCGGAAAGATCGCGATCCACTATCTCAAGCCGGCGGCGGACCGCTTCCAGGTGGTCCGCGCCTTCCCCGCGGCCGTCTCCACCGGCTCGTCCGGGCAGGTGGCCCGCTGGAGCGTCAGTACGCGCTTCTCCGATTTTCCGGTGGTCGCCGCCGAGGGCGGCGGCACCTGGCAGGGCTATACCTGCTCGTGGCTAACCCTGACGGAGCTTCGGCCGAACGGTCCGGTCAAGCTTGCCGACGTCCCGCTCCTCTACAACGACAAAGGCGCCAAGGAGGACGAAGCGGAAGGCCGCTCGATCGAGGGCAAGATCCTCAACGTGGTGAAGGGCCAGTCCTTCGATGTCGTCTATTCCGGCTCGCGCCGGTTCAGCGAGCATTATGTGTTCGGGCCCGACGGCTATTCCGTGGCCGGCGGCAAGTCGATCATGGAGACGTGCTGATGGCGTCCGGCGAGGACCTGCTGGTCGGCCTCATCGCCGCCGGGCTGCTGCCGCTGATCGCGTGGCGCATCCGGCGCGGCCTGAGGGAGGGGCGGCTGCCGCTCTATCGCACCTATGTCGAGCGTGGCGAGGCGGGGAGCAAGTTCGGCCTTCTGCTCGCGCTTCACGCGCTGAGCTTCGTCGTGGTCGCTGTCATCGCCGCCGACCTGCTTTTCCAGCTCGGCCTGAAGGAGGCATTATGAAGCTCGGTCGGCTCAACCATGTCGGCGTCGCTACCCCCTCGATCGAGAAGTCCCTCGCCTTGTATCGGGACGTCATGGGCGCGCAGGTCATCCGCCAGCCGTTCGATCTGCCGGCGCAGGGGGTAAGGGTGTGTTTCGTCGACACGCCCAACACGCAGATCGAGCTGATCGAGCCGCTGGGCGAGTCGAGCCCCATCCACGGCTTCCTGGCCAAGAATCCGGCCGGCGGGCAGCATCACCTCTGCTTCGAGGTGCCGAACATCCACGAAGCCAAAGCGTGGTTCGAGGGCAAGGGCGCCAGGGTTCTCGGCGAGCCCCGCATCGGAGCGCACGGGACGCCGATCTTCTTCGTGCATCCCAGGGACATGGGCGGCGTTCTGACGGAGATCATGGAGAGCCCGAAGGAGGCGGAATAAGCGGATTTGGTGTTCGCGTGCCGGCAGGAGTACACGGACGAGATGAGCGAGAAAGTGACAATCGAAGTCAGCGATGCCGATATGGCGGAGCTCGGCGAGTGGGCCCGTAACAGCGAGCAAAGTGTCGGAGTTCTGCTCCAGGAGGCGTTGCAACGGTATATGGCTGCGGTTCGGGCCGATCATGCCGACCTCGACGAGCGGATGAAGGGTCCCTCCTATACGCTTGACGAGGTGAAGGCTCATCTCGCGGAACGGCGCCGCGGATTTCGTGGGGAAGCAGCCGAATAGTGTGGTTGGAGTTCAAATCCGAGGCTGAGGAGGACCTCGCCCGGATTTTCGAATTCAATGT
>DASWLY010000212.1:0-14354 GCA_036400035.1 Allosphingosinicella sp. | reverse complement strand
AAGGAAAAACCCTATTTAGTCCGGTGCGGATGTTGCGCATCGGGATCTTGCCGGCCGGACGGGAAGGGGAGTCGTCATCCCGGCGAAAGCCGGGACCTCAGGACGAGAGGTCACGGCGGGTCTCCACGAGACCCCGGCTTTCGCCGGGGTGACGGGGGCGGGGTCACAGCCCCGCCTCCACGGCCAGCCGGATGGCATCGGCGGTGGTCTTCACCTCCAGCTTCTCGAGCAGCAAGGCCCGGTGCATCTTCACCGTCTTTTCGGAGAGGCCGAGCTGCCAGGCGATCTGCTTGTTGCGCTGTCCGGCCGCCATCTCCTTCAGCACCTCGCGCTGGCGGGGCGAGAGAGTGGCGGCGAGCCCGGCGGCCCGCTGCTGGCGAAGGGCCAGCGGAGCGCCCGGGCCGGGGTCGGCCTCCACCTGGGAGCCCAGGAACCAGGCGACCTCCCCATCGGCGCCGAACAAAGGAGCGATCAGGACGGCGTTGCGGAAGGGCGTGCCGTCCTTCCTGTAGTTGAGCAGCTCGGTGATCGACGGTCGCAAGCTTCGCAACGCCTCCCGGATCCGCTCGGTGAGCCAGGGCTCCGTCCTCGGCCCCGCGAGGAAGCGGCAATTGCGTCCGACGATCTCGGCTTCCGCATAGCCGGTCAGGGCGCAGAAGGCGGCGTTGGCGGCGACGATCGGATTGTCGGGAAGCCGCGGGTTGCTGAGCACGGTCGCGATCGGGCTGAGGCGAATCGAATCCGCCAGCGCCGCCTCCTCCCGGGCCATGTCATCGTCGGTCATCGCGCCAGGATAGCAAATTCATGTGTGGATAGAAGCATAAGGAGGGATTCCCGCTTGCGCGGGAATGACGTACCGTGCGGCGATGCTCACCCCGGCCCATGTCTGCGGAGTCTCGCGCTCGATCCTCGGCCAGCCCTGGCGCTGGCGGGGCAATGCGTCGGACGGGCATGACGAGGCTTTCCAGCCGGACGATCTGATCGACCAGCTGCTGATGGCCCGCGGTGTCGTTCGCGAGGCGCTGGAGCGGCACCGGCTTCCGACCTTGCGCGGCTTCATGCCGGACCCTTCGCTGTTCCGCGACATGGACAAGGCGGCCGAACGGCTCGCGGACGCTGTCGAGGCGGGCGAGCCGGTGACCGTCTTCGGCGACTATGACGTCGACGGCGCGACCTCGGCGGCTCTGCTGGTGCGGCTGCTGCGGTCGCTCGGCTCCGAACCCCGCGCCTACATCCCGGACCGGCTGATGGAGGGCTACGGCCCTTCCGGCGAGGCCCTCGTTCGCCTGGCGAAGGAAGGCGCGCGCCTGATCGTCACCGTCGATTGCGGCGCCCAGGCGTTCGAGGCGCTGGCGATGGCGCGCGAGGCCGGAGTCGACGTCGTCGTCGTCGACCACCATAAATGCGCGAGCGCGCTGCCGCTTGCGTTGGCCCTGGTCAATCCGAACCGGCTCGACGAGGGGGTGGAGGCGGCGGCGCACGGCCATCTCGCCGCGGTCGGAGTCTGCTTCCTGCTCGGAGCGGCGACCCTTCGGGTGCTTCGCGGGCGCGGCTTCTTCGCGGCTCGCGAGGAGCCCAGGCTGATCGATCTGCTCGATCTCGTCGCGCTCGGCACGGTCGCCGATGTCGCCCAGCTGCGCGGCCTCAACCGCGCCTTCGTCACCCAGGGCCTCAAGGTGATGGCGAAGCGCCGCAACGTCGGCCTCGCCGCCCTGATCGACGCCGCTCGGCTCAGCCGGGCGCCGACCTGCACCGATCTTGGCTGGGCGCTCGGCCCGCGGATCAACGCCGGCGGCCGGGTCGGCAAGTCGGACCTCGGCGTTCGGCTGCTCACCACCGACGATCCCGCCGAGGCCGAGGCGATCGCGGTCGAGCTCGACCGCCTGAACGAGGAGCGGCGGGCGATCGAGGCGACGGTCTCCGAGGCGGCCCAGGCGCTGTGCGGAAGCCAGGACAACCGCTCGGTGATCGTCGCGGCCATGGAGGGGTGGCACCCGGGCGTGATCGGGATCGTCGCCGGACGCCTCAAGGAGAAGTTCGGCCGCCCGGCCATCGTCGTCGCTCTGGGCGAGGACGGGCTCGGCAGGGGTTCGGGCCGCTCGATCGGCGGAGTCGATCTCGGCGCGGCGGTGATGGCGGCGAAGGATCTGGGCCTGCTCCTGGCCGGCGGCGGCCATGCGATGGCGGCCGGCCTCACCGTCGAGCGCGGCAAGATCGAGGCCCTCGCCGAGTTCCTCGACGAGCGGCTGGCGGCGGACGTGGCGAAGAGCCGCGACGACCGCGCCTTGCTGCTCGATGCGGTACTGGCCCCCGGCGGGGTTTGCCCGGCCTTGTGCGACGCGCTCGAGGCCGGCGGCCCCTATGGCGCGGGCTGGCCGGCGCCGCGCGTGGCGGCGGGGCCGGTCCGAGTGATCAAGGCGGATGTGGTCGGAAGCGGCCATCTGCGGCTGATCGTCGCGGGCGACGACGGCCGGCGGATCAAGGCGATAGCCTTCCGGATGGCGCAAGGGCCGCTGGGCGAGGCGATGCTGGCCGCTCCGCCGCACCGCAAATTGTGGGTGGCCGGCCGGATCCGCAAGGACGAGTGGGGCGACCGGATCGCCGCCGAGCTCCACCTCGAGGACGCCGCCTGGTGCGATTGACCCTGGCCGATTGACGGCGCGCGCCGCTCCACTTAAGTGGCGCGCTTCCGCCGATGGCCCCATCGTCTAGCGGTCTAGGACGTCGCCCTTTCACGGCGAAAACACGGGTTCGATTCCCGTTGGGGTCACCAAGGTTCGAGGCGTCGCAATTCGGTCGCCGCCGCTTCCGGCCCGTTTTTGTGGACCGCAGCGTCCGCGGCCGGCCTGCCCAACGGCAATCGCGGGCAGATCCGCCCGCCACGCCCGGGGCTCAACCCACCGCAACCGCCAGAGCGACCTAACCTGTGCTTGGGAGGCTGCGGGGCGCCCGCTTTATCCGGGGCCCGGAGCCGGACGCCCACGACGATTGGCTGTCGCGATGCTCAAACAGACGAGCGAGGGCCGAAACCATGATCGCCGAACGCGCCATTTCGCTCCACGGCCCCTGGCTGTCCGCCGGCGCGGCCATGCTCCTGTCGATGGTTGCGGCGCCGGCCAGCGCCCAAGAGGCGGAGACGGTCGAGGGGCTGGGGCCGGAGAACGGGGATTGGGAGCTGGAATATGTCGGCCAGCTCGGCGAGGCGAACGGCAGCGCGGACAAAAGGCAGCATTCGGGCCAATCCTTCTACGGAGTCACGAACTGGCTGGCTTTGGGCGGAGAGACCCAGCTCAGCTACAGGAGCGGCCCGCTGGTACGGGAAGACCGGCTCTACTTCGACTATGACAGCGCCATCGCCGTCATCCGCTTCAGTGACGCCGAGGAGGATCCGATCGGCCTCGGCCTGTGGGTTCAGGCAGGGCTCGACCTGAGCGACGGCGAGCTCGCCCGGCTGGAGGCGCGGTTCATCGCGGAGAAGAAGAGTGCGCGCTGGTGGGCGCAGGGCAATCTCATGCTCCGCCGGGTCAATGAGAGGGCGCAGGAAGGCGGCCTTGTTGCCTACGCCGCCCGGGTGAGGCACTCGGTGGCTCCGGCGACCTGGATCGGCATCGAGGCTTCCGGACAGGCGCTGGAGCTTGGCGGGTTTCGGGGAGAGCCCCTCGACAAGGGCCACTTCATCGGACCGAACCTGATGCACGAAATCGCGCTGGGCGGGGACGACAGGCTGCAGCTGGGGTTCACATTTCTGCACCGGCTCGACCGGCACCGGGGCCTTCGAAACCTGCTTCAGCTTAGCGGCTCGCTGCGCTTCTGAGAGGCGCCGCAAGCGGAGGCTGGAGCGTCATCGCCTTTCTCCGATCCGTCGTTGCCAGGAGCGAAGCGATGAAGCAATCCAGCGGGTCTCGGAGGCCGCACTGGATTGCTTCGCTGCGCTCGCAATGACGGAGTGAATCAACAACAGGCGATCATGCTATAGCCCGTGGGCGTGCGGGCAGTCGCTCCCCGACGATGCTGCGACACCCGACGTCGCTCAGGCCGAGCGCCCGGCGGTTCGATCGAAGAACCCTCTTCCCGTTTCCGCGAAAGTGGCCATCGAGCGCAGGGCCGCGCCTCGTGGAGGCTTGCACCTCAGGCTTATCCGTCTTAGCGATATAATACACTAAGACGGGGAGAAGCCGGATGGTCGAGTTGAATGACGCCAGTCATGTCTATGCCAACGGCTTCACCGTGCTCGCTGTCGGCCTCGATGTAGGCCTCGAAGGCGTCCACTTCTCCACCCTCGCCCAGCCGTGTCGCGCGGCCTGAGGGACGACGGCATGCTCGGCAAAATCGCGGCGTTCGAATTCCGCTACCAGATCAAGAGCCCTCTCTTCATCGCGTCGGCTTCCCTCCTCTTCCTGACGTTCTTCGCCGACATGGCCCTGGTGAAGCTCGGCACCGTCGGGGGCGGCAACGTCCTGTTCAACAGCCCGCACGCCATCATCGTGTCCCACCTGGGCGTGTCGCTCATCTTCCTGTTCCTGGGCGCCGCCTTCGTCTCGAACGTCGTCGTGCGCGACGATCAGACCGGGTTCGGCCCGCTCGTCCGCTCCACCCGGATCACGAAGTTCGATTATCTGTTCGGCCGCTTCCTCGGCGCCTTCGCCGTCGGTGCCCTGGTGATGGCGGCCGTTCCCTTCGGCGCCTGGCTGGGCACGATGATGCCTTTCGCCGATCAGGAGATGCTCGGGCCCAACCGCCTCTCCGGCTTCGCTTATGGCTACGGGCTGTTCGCGCTGCCGAACGCGCTGATCGTTTCCTCCATCCTCTTCGCGCTCGCCACCGCGACTCGGTCGACGGCCGGGACCTTCATCGGGGTGGTCGGCCTCTTCGTCCTCTACATCGTCGGCCAAAGGCTGATGGAGGACCAGTCGCAGCTCCTCGATTTCCGCGTGCTTGCCGATCCTTTCGGCATGTCGGCCTATATGGCGAGCTCGCGCTATTTCACGGCGGCCGAGCTCAACGCCGGCCTGGTACCCGTCACGGAGCTGATGCTGCAGAGCAGGCTGCTCTGGGTCGGAGCCTCGATCGCGCTTCTGGCGCTGACCTACCGCCTGTTCCGCTTTTCGGATGGCGGTTTGTCACTGCGGCGGCAGCGCAAGCTCCGGCGACAGGAAGCGGTGGCGGCGCCTTCTTCCGCGGCAGGTCGGACCTTGCAATTCGCCCGGCTGCCGGAACCGCGCTTCGACGGCCGCACCGCTCGTGCGCAGTTCGTCGCCCGAGCCGCGATGGAAGCTCGGTTCATCCTGAAGAGCCCCGCCTTTCTGATCCTCCTCGTCATGGCCTGCGCCTTCACGCTTCCGGGTCTGCTCACCGCTTCGGGCTTTCTCGACGGGGCGCTCTATCCGCTCACCTTCGTATCCGTGCCGATCATCGAGGCAAGCTTCGCCACCGTCCTGATCATCGTCGCCACTTACTACGGCGGCGAGCTCGTGTGGCGCGAGCGCGAACGGAAGATTCACGAGATCATCGACGCGACTCCGCTTGCCGCCTGGACCTTGATGCTCCCGAAGATGCTAGGCCTGGCGCTGGTCCTGTTCACGACCTTGCTCGTCGGCCTGGGCGTAGGCATCCTCGTGCAGCTGCTGGATGGCGGCGTGGATATCGCGCCCGGCGAATATCTGCTCTGGTATGTCCTTCCGGGCGGAGTGGACGCCGTTCTGATCGCGGTGCTCGCGGTTTTCGTCCAGGCCCTCAGCCCAGGCAAATATGCCGGCTGGGGGGTGATGCTTGTCTACATCATCCTTCGGACTTTCGGGCCCTCGCTGGGGCTCGAGCATCCGCTCCTGCTCTATGGCACCGTCCCCGCCGTTCCGTTGTCCGGAATGACCGGCACCGGATATCATTGGACGGCGGCCTGGTGGTTCCGGCTGTTCTGGACTGCGACGGCGGTTCTGCTCCTGGTCGCGGTGCACCTGCTCTGGCCGCGCGGCACCGAACAAGGCCTGAGGGCGCGGCTGCGCCGGATTCCGGCGCGACTTACCGGCCGGGCCGGGCTGGCGACCCTGGCGGCGGCTGCGCTCTTCGCGCTGAGCGGGTCCTGGATCGTCTACAACACGCTCATCCTGAACGACTTTCGCACCTCGCGGGATTCGCAGCGTCACTTCGCCGAGCTCGAAAAGCGCTACTTCCGCTACGCCGGGCTGCCGCAACCGACGGTGAGGCATGTCGACCTCGACGTGGCGCTCTATCCCGAGGACGCCCTCGCGGAGGTGCGTGGCCGCTACCGGCTCCTGAACGAGACTCAGGCCCCGATCGAACGAGTCCATGTGCGCCTCATGAATCGCGATCTGGACCTGGTCGATCTCGATTTTCCGGCGGCACGGCTGGAACGCGATGACGAGGCGTTCGGCTACCGCATCTATCGTCTCGACACTCCGATGCGTCCTGGGGAAGCCCGCTCGCTCGCCTTCCGCACCCGCCGGCAGCAGGTCGGTTTCCGGGCTTCCGGAACCGAAGCCGGACTGGCGCCGAACGGCACCGATCTCAACACCGTCGAGCTGACGCCGCGGATCGGCATGAGCGATGTCGGCCTGATCGAAGACCCGGCCGCGCGCCGCCGATACGGCCTTCCAGAAGCGCGGCCGCTCCCGCGGCTGGACGATCTGGCGGCCACCAGGCTTACACCCAGCGGCGACGCCAGCTGGACCACAGCCGATATCACCATCTCGACCTCCGCCGATCAGACCCCGATCGCGCCGGGCAAGCGCGTGTCGGATCGTGTCCGGAACGGCCGCCGGATCGCCCGGTTCGTGTCCGACGCGCCTATCAAGAACCTCTTTTCGATCCAGTCGGGCCGCTATGCCGTCAGAAGGCTTGACCACGGGGGTGTCGAGCTCGCGGTTTACTTCCACCCCGCGCATCACTGGAACGTCGACCGAATGATGACGGCGATGCGCGCCTCCATCGATTATTACAGCCGGGCCTTCGGTCCCTATCAGTTCGATCAGGCTCGGATCGTCGAGCGTCCCTACGGCGGCGGCGGCCAGGCCTTTGCGAACACCATTGCCGTTGGCGAAGGGATCTTCGCCATGGACCTCAGGGACCCGCAGGCCTTCGACGCGATCACCATGCTTACCGCGCACGAGCTTGCGCACCAATGGTGGGGGCATCAGGTCCTGGGCGCGAGGATGCAGGGCGGCGCGCTGCTTTACGAAACCCTCTCCCAATATTCCGCGCTGATGGTGACGAAGAAGCTTCGGGGGGAGGACAGGATCCGCCCTTTCCTTCAGTTCCAGCTCGATCGCTACCTGAGCGGCCGCCGCACCCAGGTGCTCGCCGAGGAGCCGCTCGTCAGCGTCCAGATCAGCCAGGATCACATCGCCTACGGCAAGGGCGCGCTCGCTTTGTATC
This sequence comes from Allosphingosinicella sp., assembly GCA_036400035.1. Taxonomy (GTDB): domain Bacteria; phylum Pseudomonadota; class Alphaproteobacteria; order Sphingomonadales; family Sphingomonadaceae; genus Allosphingosinicella. The sequence goes on along the minus strand of DASWLY010000212.1, from coordinate 6,962 downwards.
TGCTTCAGCAGCGGATCGGCGAGGAGGCGGTGAACCGCGCTCTTCGGCGGTTCGTCCAGAAGTACCGCTTCACCGTCGCTCCCTATCCACGCTCGGTCGATCTGGTCGCGATGCTTCGGGAGGAAGCGGAAACACCCGAGCAGCAGGCGCTGATCACCGATCTGTTCGAGTGGATCACTCTCTATGACCTCAAGGTCGAGGCACCCGAGGCCGTGCGCCGCGCGGACGGCCAATGGGATGTGACGGTGCCGGTGGCAGCCCGCAAATTTCATGCCGACGGCAGGGGCGCGGAGACGGAGGCGCGGCTGGCCGAGACTATCGAGATCGGCCTCTTCACCGCCGAACCGGGGGCGGGAAGCTTCGGCAGGTCGAACGTGATCCGAATGGAGCGCCGGCCGATCCGTTCAGGCAAGCAGGTGCTGAAGTTCGTGACCGACCGGAAGCCGGGCTATGCCGGTGTCGATCCGTACAATTTCTACATCGACCGCGTCTGGTCCGACAATGTGATGCCAGTTCCCTGAGGGCGAACCCACCACGCGAATCGGTCCAGAACCGCTCCTGTCAGAACCGCTTCTGGACCGTGAGCCCCCAGGTCCTCGGATCGCCCGGCTGTCCTACGACGAGGCCGGTGCTGCCCGATTGTGTCGCCAGCACGTCGTAATATTCGGCGTCGAAGGCGTTGCGGACCCACAGGAAGCCGTTCCAGCCGTCGTCGGAGCGGAAGCCGAGCCGGAAGCCGGCGAGCGCATAACCCTCGATGTCGGTGTAGGCCGAGCGGGAAGGATTGGAGGAGAAGCGCGACCTGTAGCTGCCGTCGAAGCCCGCATAGGCGTCGCCCGAGCGACCGAGCAGCTTGGCCGGCAGGCTGTACTCGCCGCCATAGGAGAAGGCCCACTTCGAGATTCCCGGCAGCCACTGGCCGGAAATGTCGCAATTGGGCGGGCTGAACCCTCCCGCGGTTCCCGGCGGGCTGGCGGGATTGGCGGCCGTCGCGGCGCCGCCGCCTGAAAGCTCGGGCGGGCAGGGGGCATCGACGAAGCGCACATATCCGTGATCGGTGAAAGCGGCGTTGGCGTAGAGGCTGAGCCCGCGCGCCGGCCGAACGGCGAAGTCCGCTTCGAAGCCTCGCACCCTTACCTTCTCGGCGTTGGCCAGATAGCCGCGAAGAACGCCGAGCTGGCCGTTGGTGACGGTCGCCTGATAATCCTTGATGCTGGTCCGGAAGGCGGCGAGGTTGAGGGTCGCTCGCCGACGAAGGAACTGCGTCTTGAGGCCGATCTCGAGATGGTCGACCTTCTCGGGCTTGACCGTAGCGGCGCCTAGAATGGGGTTGTTCGACGCGTCGAGCGGAAGCCCGGCGAGGTTGATTCCGCCCGATTTGAAGCTCCTGGCGTAGGTGGCGTATGCGAGCACGTCCCGAGCGACGTCATAGGCGACCGTGAAATCGCCGGAGATGTTCCAGTCGCTGAACTCCGCCTCGTAGCTCTGCGGCGCCAGGATGCCGCGCTGATCGTTGTTCAAGGACGTGCTTCCGGTGCCGGTCGTCACCACTGCCATGTAGGAGCCGATCTTCTTGTCGTAATTCACCCGCAGCCCCGGCTGGAGGCGCAGCCGGTCGGCCAGACGCCAGCTCAACTGGCCGAAGGCGGCGAGGCTGGTCGTCTCGAGCCTGATGTCGTTTTCCGAGCGGAGCCCGTTCAGCACCGCGGGGTTGTTGGCATTGGCGCTCGACGGGTTGAGAAGCCAGCGGCTCGCCGCCGGCCCCTGCTCCTGCGCCCCGGTCGTATGCTGCTTCTGCCGGTAGGCGAACAGGCCGCCGACGTAATCGAGGCTGCCGCTCGATCCCGCGTAGCGCAGCTCCTGGGAATATTGGTTCTGGCGCGAGGGGTTTGCCGAGACGGTGGTGATCGGAAGGCCGGTGAAGTCGCGATCGTTCGACGGACCCCAATTCCAGAAGCGCCAGGCGGTGACGGAGGTGAGCGTGCCAGGCCCGATGTCCCATTTCGCCCTCAGCGCAACCCCGCCAAGCTCCTGGAAGGCATCGAGCGGGGTGTCGAGGTCGGTGAGCCGGTTGAACGGGTCCGTGCTCGCAGGAGCGTAGCCGAAGGCCGAGGCCAGCGCCGCATATTGGCGGCTGAGCGGCCGCTGGGTCGCGCCCGTCCGGACGTAGATCTGGGCGCAGCATTCCGGGTTCTGCCGGTTGTAATCGGCCGAAAGAGTCGCATCGAGATCATCGCCGGCCCGCCACAGAAGCTGGCCGCGCAGGCCGAGATTGTCCTGCTCGTTGACCCAGCGGTCCGTCGCAACGTTGTAGATCGTGCCGCGCCGCCGGCTCTTCGAGGCGGCGAGGCGCACGGCGAGCTTGTCGGCCACGATCGGCCCGGACACCGAGCCCTTGGCGGCGATGTAGCCCAGGTTGCCGAGCGACAGCTCGAACCGGCCTTCCGGATCGAATGTGGGCGCGCGGGTGACGATGTTGATCGCGCCGGCCGTGGTGTTCTTGCCGTAGAGGGTCCCCTGCGGACCGCGAAGGACCTCTATCCGTTCGACGTCGAGGAAGTCGAACGTCGCGACCGCGATCCGGCTGTGATAGACCTCGTCGATATAGATCCCGACGCCCTGCTCGATGCCGTCGTTGGTGAGGCCGAACGGCGCTCCGAGGCCGCGAATGTTCGCCGCCGAGTTGCGCGGGTTGGTGCTGAAGAACTGCACCGACGGCTGGATCTGCTGAAGCCGCCCGACATTGATGCTCCCGGTCTTGTCCAGCTGCTCGCCGCCGAGCACCGATATGGCGAGCGGGACGTCCTGAAGCTGCTCGTCGCGGCGCCGGGCGGTGACGACGATGTCGTCCCCCGGCCCGGCGGCGGCGGCTTCCGGCGGCAAGGCCTCGGCCGGCGCCGGCGAAGTCGATTGGGCGTGAGCAGGGGTTGTGGCCAGCGCGGCGCTGGCCAGGAGCAGGAAACGCATCGATGTTCTCCTTCGAATGAAGGGGCCCCGGGGGACCGGGGCCCAGTCAGCGCGCGACCTTCAGCGCTTCGCCGTCTTGAAGATCCGGTCGAACTCGCCGCCGTCTGCGAAGTGGGTGGATTGCGCCTTCGCCCAACCGCCGAAATCCTTGTCGATGGTCAGCATCGCGAGGTTGGGGAACTGCGCCTTGTGCCGTGCCGCTACCTGAGCGTCGCGCGGCCGGTAATAATGCCTCGCGATGAGCTCCTGGGCCTCGGGCGTGTAGAGATATTTAAGATAGGCCTCGGCCGCGGCCCTCGTGCCCTTCTGGTCGACGACCTTGTCGACGAGGGCGACGGGCGGCTCGGCGAGGATCGACAGCGACGGGACGACGATCTCGAACTGGCCCTTGCCGAGCTTGTTGACGGCGAGGAACGCCTCATTCTCCCAGGAGAGGAGGACGTCGCCCTGGGCGCGCTCGACGAAGGTGGTGGTGGAGCCGCGGGCGCCGCTGTCGAGCACGGGGACGTTGCGGAACAGGCGGGTCATATATTCGCGGGTGCGGGCGGGCGAGCCGTATTTGCGCTCGGCATATCCCCACGCGGCGAGGTAGTTCCAGCGCGCTCCGCCGCTGGTCTTGGGATTGGGCGTGATGACCTTGACGTCGGGGCGGACTAGGTCGTCCCAGTCCACGATGCGCTTCGGGTTGCCCTTGCGCACCAGGAAGACGATCGTCGACGTATAGGGGCTGCTGTTGTCGGGCAGCCGAGCCTGCCAGTCGGCGGGGAGCGACTTGGCGCGCTGGGCGATCTCGTCGATGTCATAGGCCAAGGCCAAAGTGACGACGTCCGCGGCAAGGCCGTCGATCACCGAGCGCGCCTGCTTGCCCGAGCCGCCATGGCTCTGGCGGATTTCGAGGTCCTGGCCGGTCTCCGCCTTCCATTTGCGCGCGAAGCTTGCGTTCACGTCGCGGTAGAGCTCGCGGGTCGGATCGTAGGAGACGTTGAGCAATTCGAGGCGCTGTCCCCGCGGCGATTCTCCGCAGCCGGAGAGGAGCAGGGCGGCGGCCACGGCGGCGATAAGGGCACGGGCGGATCTCATAGCGATACTTCCCTTCTTGTTCAGTAAACTCAACGCAATCGGTAGACATTAGGTCGGCACTTTTTCCAGGCGGTGGTTGCGGCCGCCGACAGGCTTTCTCCTCTCAGATGATCGGACTGATGCGTCCCGGGATTTGCGATGCGCTCGCCAGATAGGAGACGCGCTCGGCGAAATCCCCCAGCCGTTCCCCGGCGAATCGCTCCGCCGCGTAGCGGCCGAGAAGATCCTCGAGCACCGCCAGTATCTCGGCCTCGCCGACATTCTCGCGGACCATCCGGTTCAGCCGCTCGCCGTGGAAGCCGCCGCCGAGATAGAGATTGTACTTGCCGGGCGCTCGGCCGGTCAGAGCGATCTCGGCGACATAGGGGCGCGAGCAGCCGTTGGGGCAGCCGCTGATCCGGAAGGTGATAGGGTCCTCCAGCAGCCCGTGCGCCGACAGGATCGCTTCGATCCGGGCGAGGATGTCGGGCAGGTAGCGCTCGGCCTCGGCCATCGCCAGGCCGCAGGTCGGAAGGGCGACGCAGGCGATCGAGTTGCGGCGGATCGCGCTCTGTGCGCCGCCGCCGTCCAGGCCGTGATCGGCGAGCAGCGCCTCGATCGCGGGCCGGTCCTCCGGCGCCACCCCGGCCACGACCAGGTTCTGGTTGGGCGTAACCCGGATCGAACCGCGGTGCACCCGGGCGATCTCGCGCATGCCGTCGAGCCAGAGGCCGCCCGGCCGGTTGGCGAGGCGTCCGCTCTCGACGTACAAGGTGCGGTTGAAGCGGCCGCCTTCGGTCTCGCGCCAGCCGAACAGGTCGCCGTTCGAGTCGAATCGGAAAGGCCTTGCCGGCTCGAGCGGGGCGCCCAGGCGCGCCTCTATCTCGGCCTTGATCCAGCCCAGGCCCTTGTCGTCGATCGTATATTTGAAGCGCGCCCGATTGCGATCGAGACGGTTGCCGTAATCGCGCTGGACCGACATCACCGTCCCCGTGACGTCGACGAGGCGATCCTTGCCTATGTAGCCGATGACGTCGGCGAGGCGCGGATAGGTGGTCGGCTCGTTCTCGGTCCTTCCCATGCCGCCGCCGATGGCGACGTTATAGCCTTCGAGCCCGTCCGGACCGCCAATGGCGATGAAGCCGAGATCCTGGGTGTAGACGTCGATGTCGTTGGACGGCGGCACGACGAAGCCGATCTTGAACTTCCGCGGCAGATAGGTGGCGCCGTAGAAGGGCTCCTGCTCCTCTTCCTGGGAGCCTGCGACCTTCTCCTCGCCGTACCAGATTTCGTGATAGGCGCGGGTCTTCGGCAGGAAATGACCGCTGACCTCGCCCGCGGCGGCGAATACCTCGGCATGCAGCGCCGAATGTTCCGGATCGGCCGCGCACATGACGTTGCGGGAGACGTCGCCGCAGGCCGCGATCGTGTCGAGCAGGGCCTCGTGCAGGCCCTGTATGGTCGTCCTTACGTCCTCCTTCAGAACCCAGTGGAACTGGAAGGTCTGGCGGGTGGTGAGCCGGATCGTCTCGCCGCCATGCGCCCGTGCCAGGGAATCCAGCTTCAGCCATTGCTCGGGCGTGCACACTCCGCCCGGCAGCCTCACCCGGATCATGAAGCGATAGGCCGGCTCAAGCTTCTGGCGCCGCCTCTCGTCGCGCAGGTCGCGGTCGTCCTGCTGGTACATGCCGTGGATCTTCATCAGCCGGGTGTCGTCGGCCGCCACGGCGCCGGTGATCCGGTCGAGCAGCCCGGTCGCGATGGTCCCGCGCAAATAATTGCTGTCCCGCTTCAGGGTCTCGTCCGGCCCCAGCCGGTCGAGCGGCTGGGAGAGGTCCTTGCTCCGGTCCACCCGGGTCGCACCGTCCGCCATCAGTAGACATCCCTCTGGTAGCGGCGGCTGCGCTGGAGGTCGCGGACATAGTCCTCGGCCCGCTCGCGGCCGAGACCGCCCTCCTCGGCGACGATCGCGATCAGCGTCTCGTGCACGTCCGGCGCCATCCGCGCCGCGTCCCCGCACAGATAGAGATGGGCGCCCTCTTCCAGCCAGGCGTAGAGTTCGCCAGCCCGCTCCCGCATCCGGTGCTGGACGTAGGTCCTGCCGCCGGGATCGCGCGAGAAGGCGACGTCCATCCGCCCCAGCAGGCCGTCCTTCAGCCAGGCCTGCCATTCGGTTTGATAAAGGAAGTCGCTCCGGAAGTTGCGCTCGCCGAAGAACAGCCAGGAGCGGCCGCTCGCGCCCCGGGCCTCGCGCTCCTGAAGGAAGGCGCGATAGGGGGCGATGCCGGTGCCGGCACCGATCATGATCATCGCGGCGTCGTCTTCCGGCAGCCGGAACTGCTCGTTCGCCTGGATATAGACGGGCAGGGTGCCGCCGACCGCGCCGCGATCGGCGAGATGGGCCGATGCCACCCCGTGCCGGGCTTCGCCGTGGAGGCTGTAGCGCACCGGCGCCAGGGTGATGTGCGCCTCGTCGGGCATCGCCGAAAGGCTGGAGGAGATCGAGTAGAGGCGCGGCTGGAGCGGCCGCAGGCCGGCCACGAATGTGGAGGAATCGACACTTTTCGACGGGAATCGCCTCACTATGTCGACGATGTGGTGGGCGTGAAGCCACGCCTGGCGCTCGGCCATGCCCTCGTCGCCGCTCAGCCGCCGGAGCTCCGCCGCACCCGTCACGGCGGCCCAATGGTCGAGGAAGCGGGGCGGAGTGAGCGCGATCTCGAAATGGCTTTCAAGCGCTTCGGCAAGGGTCGTCGTCTCACCCTTCACGGTCAGAAGCGAGTCTCCCGAAAGGCCGGTCGCGTCGAGCAGCGCGGCGACCACCGTGGGGTCGTTGCGAGCGACCACGCCGAGCGCGTCGCCCGGCTCGTAAACCAGGCCCGAATCCGTGAGGTCGAGCTCGATATGCCGGGTCTCCTTGGTCGAATCGCGGCCGA
>DASWLY010000211.1:0-2195 GCA_036400035.1 Allosphingosinicella sp. | reverse complement strand
CGAGACGAAGGCGCCGCGCCTTTCACCCCACGAGGCCCCGGCTTCCGCCGGGGTGACGGGTAGGGGCGACGAGGTCCAGTCATCCACCCCCCCACCCGTCATCCCGGCGAAAGCCGGGACCTCCGCGAGATGAAGGCGCCGCGCCTTTCACCCCACGAGACCCCGGCTTCCGCCGGGGTGACGGGTAGGGGCGACGAGGTCCAGTCATCCGGCCCCCTCCCGTCATCGGCGGCCCCTCCCGTCATCCCGGCGAAAGCCGGGATCTCGGCGAGCTGAAGGCGCCGCGCCTTTCACCCTCCACCCGTCATCCCGGCGAAAGCCGGGATCTCGGCGAGATGAAGGCACCGCGCCTTTCACCCCACGAGGCCCCGGCTTCCGCCGGGGTGACGGGTAGGTCCCGGCTTCCCCCGGGATGGCGGCTCTATCGCCCCACCGCCCCCCCAAACGCCCGAAAACACAACTAAATTTTTGCGTTTAATCTAGGTAAAAGTCTGGCTCTCAACCGCTGCCTATGAATGCGGCGAGAGGGGGCAGCCGGACAGGAAGCCAAGGCTGGCGGCCCCTTTTGTGCCGTGGGGGACAAGGAGTAACCGTGCCGGCTATACACCCGACCTTCGAGAAGATGGTCCGCCGCCTCGAGCGCCGGTCGCCGCTCGACCAGGGCGACCGCGAGATCCTTCTCGGTCTGCCCCACAATGTGAAGAAGCTGCCCGCGAGCGCCCACATCGTCCGCGACGGCGATGTGCCCGAATATTGCAGCCTGCTCCTCTCCGGCTTCGCCTATCGCTACAAGCTGACCGGCGAGGGCGGCCGGCAGATCATCTCGCTTCACTGCGCGGGCGAGTTCCTCGACCTCCAGAACAGCTTCCTCGGAACCGCCGATCACAGCGTCCAGATGCTGACCGAGGGCGAGCTCGCACTGATCTCGCCGGGCGTGCTCCAGGAGATGGCGCTGACCCGTCCCTCGATCGCCCGGGCGCTGTGGATCGACACTTTGATCGACGCCTCGATCTTTCGCGAATGGGTGGTCAATGTCGGCCGGCGCGACAGCCGGGCGCGGGTCGCGCACCTGTTGTGCGAATTCTCCCTTCGGCTCGAAGCGGCGGGCCTCGCCAGCAACCACCAATATGAGCTTCCGATGACCCAGGAGCAGCTCGCCGACGCCGTCGGGCTGACCTCGGTCCACGTCAACCGGGTGCTCAAGCAACTGGGTGAGGAGGGGCTGATCAAGCGCGACCGCCGCTCGATCGTGATCGAGGACTGGAAGCGGATGCGGGAGGTCGGCGACTTCAACGAGCGCTACCTCCACCACGACGCGCTGGGAGCGTGGGCGACCGCCTGATCCATGTGCTTGCGGCCCCGGGCCGAATCGCGGACACTTCGAGTCGTTGTAGAGTACCACCCCGAGCCGGGGGATCGGTAATGTCCCGTCAGGATCGAATCCAGCATCACGTCGGACGTGCGTTCGAGGAGCTCGACCGCGCTCGAAGCGCGGCCTCTCCCGAGGCGGCGATCGCCCATCTCGGCCTGTCCGAGCTCCATCTGGGCCGGATGAAGGCGCTCAGCGACGAGGCCAAAGAGCCCCTGCTGAAGCTCGTCGAGTCATAAAACCCAAGTTAATCATAAACTTAGTTGGTCCTTGATCCTGATCAAGGACGGGCTGCCGCGCATTTATCAAGGTGGCTTATGGACGACGAGATCAGCTACCATTCGAGCCGCGCGCTCGCCGAGCTCGACGAGGCGCGCAAGTGCCCCGACGTCCATTCCGCGCGCTGCCACCTCCAGCTCGCCGAGCAGCATCTCGACCGGATGCGCAGCCTGTGCCGAACCGCGGCGGCAATCGACCCGAGGTCTCCCGGGCTGGCCTGACCTCGTCATAGCGAGGAGCGAAGCGACGAAGCAATCCAGTGGGGTCTTCGAGCAGGCACTGGATTGCTTCGCTGCGCTCGCAATGACGGGATCCTGCCCTATCCTCAGCCCAGCCTCGCGCCGCGAAGCGGCTCAACCCCTGTTTCTACGTTGTGCCTTTGCGCCTTCGTGCCTTCTCTCAAAAAGAGTCGGGCACAGCGCCTGAAGGAATACGCCGGATGCCCGGGGTCGGGCCTGGCCTAGCTAATTCCTCCCCGAGCTTGCTCGGGGAGGGGGACCGCGCGAAGCGCGGTGGAGGGGAAATACGGAGCCGGCATTGCCCCTTC
>DASWLY010000210.1:0-30598 GCA_036400035.1 Allosphingosinicella sp. | reverse complement strand
ACGATGCCGGAGCCGAGGCCCATCACCGCCCGCCCACCGATTGACGGCAGAGTCAGCGTACGGATCGCGACATTGAACGCGGCTTCGCCATCCGGTGCAATAGCGCCGATCGATCCGGTGTAGATGCCGCGCGCCTCCCGTTCCACCGAATGGATGATCTCCATCGCCCTTATCTTCGGCGCTCCGGTGACCGACCCGCACGGGAAGACCGCCTCGATCGCCTCGACCGGCCCCACCCCTTCCTCCAGCTCCGCGACGACGGTGGAGGTCATCTGGTGCACAGTGGGGTAGGTCTCGACTGCGAACAGCTCCGGGACCTTCACAGAGCCCGGCCGCGCGATTCGGGACAGATCATTGCGCAGAAGGTCGACGATCATCAGATTCTCGGCCCGCTGCTTCGGGTCGCCGCGCAGCTTTTCGGGATCGCTTGCCGCCGGTGCGGTGCCCTTCATCGGCCGCGCCGTCACCCGCCCCGCCTCGAGCGTGAAGAACAGCTCCGGCGAGAAGGAGAGCAGCCAATGCTCGCCGGTGAAGACCACGCCCCCCCATCCCGCTCGGGCTCTCGGCCGGATCGCGGCGTAGAGGGCGAGCGGATGGCCCGCGGTCGCGACCTCGGCGGGGAAGGTGAGGTTCGCCTGGTAGATGTCGCCGGCGAGGATATGCTCGAGCGCCCGAGCGATCGCCGCCTCGTGGACCTCGCGACCGACCCGCGGGCGAGGCCGTCCCGCCCAGGCGCCGGCCGCATCCGGAAGCAGGGCCGCCGGGTCGACCGCCTCGCAGTCTTCGAACAGGCCGAACCACAGCAAAGGCGGCCCCCCGGCTTCCGAGCGTCGCGCCAGCGGCGCCAGCTTCGGCTCCAGCCCGTGGCCGGCGTCGTAGCCGATGAAGCCGGCCGCGTGCCGCCCCCGAAGCCGCTCCAGCGCCGGCCCGACCTCGTCGTGCCGCCGCGCCTCCACGACCTCCGCCGGTCGCCGGTAAAGTCGCGCGGTCCCCTCGAACTCGAGAAGAACGAACGGCTCCCCGCCTTGCCAGAAGCGCTTTGCGGGCCCATCTGCCGGAGAGTCAGGAGAGACTTGCTTGGTCACCAGCGTCTTCGACCTCTTCAAGATCGGGGTCGGCCCTTCGAGTTCGCACACGATGGGGCCGATGACGGCCGCGTGCCGCTTTGTCGAGGCGCTGTCGCAAAAGGCGATGATCGAGCGCACCGAGCGGGTGCTCGCCGAGCTCTACGGATCGCTCGCCTTGACCGGCAAGGGCCACGCCACCGACCGAGCGGTCCTGCTCGGCCTCTCCGGCGAGCGGCCGGATCGGATGGACCCCGACGAGGCCGACACCATGATCGAGGCGATCAGGGCCACGGGCCGCCTGAAGCTCGGCGGCGGCAAGGAGATCGCGTTCGACGAGCCGCGGGACCTCAAGTTCCTCCAGCGCGAGCGCCTGCCCCATCATTCCAACGGAATGCGCTTCACCGCCTATGACGGCGCCGGCGAGGTGCTGGAATCGGCCGTCTCCTACTCGATCGGCGGCGGCGCCATCGTCGATGAGGCGGCGATCGCCGGCAACGCTCCGCCCGAGGGCCTGTGGGACATCCCCTACAATTACCGCTGCGCCGACGAGCTGCTCGCCATCTCCGACCGCGAGGGCCTGAGCATCGCCGAGATCGCCCGAGCCAACGAGCGCGCCGCTCTGCCGGACGAGGAGATCGACCGCCGACTCGGCGCCATCGTCGATGCCATGTCGGCCTGCATCGACCGGGGCATCGGCCGCGCCGGGATCCTCCCCGGCGGCCTCAACGTGAAGCGCCGGGCGCCGGGGCTCCACAAGCTCCTCCTCGAGCGCGCCGAACGCACCCTCTCCGATCCGCTCACCGTCTTGGACTGGGTCAATCTGTGGGCGCTTGCGGTGAACGAGGAGAATGCCGCCGGCGGCCGGGTCGTCACCGCGCCCACCAACGGCGCCGCCGGGATCGTCCCCGCCATTCTTCGCTATTACCAGCGCTTCACCCCCCATTCGACCGACGAGGGGGTGCGCACCTTCCTTCTCACCGCCGCCGCCGTCGGCTCCCTCTTCAAGGAGAACGCCTCCATCTCCGGAGCCGAGGTCGGCTGCCAGGGCGAGGTCGGGGTCGCCTGCTCGATGGCGGCGGCGGGGCTGACCGCCGCGCTCGGCGGAACGCCCTGGCAGGTCGAGAACGCGGCCGAGATCGGAATGGAGCACAATCTCGGCCTCACCTGCGATCCCGTCGGCGGCCTCGTCCAGGTCCCCTGCATCGAGCGCAACGCGGTCGGCGCGATCAAGGCGATCGAGGCGTCGCGCCTCGCCCTCGTCGGAACCGGCGACCATCTCGTCAGCCTCGACCAGGTGATCGAGACGATGCGCAAGACCGGCCTCGACATGAACGTCCGCTACAAGGAGACCTCGCTGGGCGGCCTCGCCGTCAACGTGGTGGCGTGCTGAGGCTCCCGTCACCCCACCGACGCCTCGGGATGTTGGATGTGCGTCGAACGCCAGTGCATTCTCCCCCGCGCCTCGGCGCCATTTTTTGAGGGAAGAAACGAAGGGACAAGTAAAAGGCGGCGCTACCGCCCGCTCCCCTTCTTGTCCCTTCGTGTCTTCTCTCAAAAAAAATCCAGGGCCTGCCGGCCGGTGAGGGGACTCGCAGGATGCGATGCGACTGACCGCGGAGCGGCTCCACTCTGGATGCTGAAACGAGTTCGGCATGACGATCAACCGCTTGCCCCGCCGCTCAGCCAATTCTAGCGTTCCCGCGCCGTCTGCCCGAGGAGTCCCCATGCGCCTTCGCCTTGTCCTGCTCGCCGCCGCCGCCTTCCTCGCCGCTCCCGCACTCGCCGAAGTCGAGAAGCCCGCCGCGATCGTCGCCGACGGAATACCTGCCGTGCCGGACGAGCTCGCCGAGCGGACCCGGCCCTACATGGAGTTCCGGACCGCCGGCCTTCAGGGCTGGAACCCGGCGAAGCGCTCGCTCGCCGTCACCACCCGCTTCGGCAATACGGCGCAGGTCCACGAGGTCGCCCGACCGCTCGGAATGCGCCGCCAGATCACCTTCGAGGCCGACGCCATCTCCGGCGCCTCCTATGCCCGCGGCAAAGGCGACGTGCTGGTCGTCCAGAAGGACGTCGGCGGGAGCGAGTTCTGGCAGCTCTACGTGCTCGACAACGGCCGGCTGAGGATGATCACCGACGGCAAGAGCCGCAACTCGATCAACGCCTGGAGCCATGACGGCCGCTGGCTCGCCTACACCTCGACCCGCCGCAACGGCGCCGACAACGACATCTACATCGTCGATCCGCGCAATCCCGCCGGCAACCGCCTCCTCGCCCAGGTGAAGGGCGGCGGATGGGGCCTCGCCGATTTCGCGCCGGACGGTCGAAGCGCCGTCGTTTCCGAATATCTGTCGATCAACAAGACCAACCTCTACCGTGTCGACGTCGCCACCGGACGGATGACCCCGATCGGCGATCATTCCAGGCCCATCTCCTACGGCGCCGCCCAATATGCGCCCAACGGCACGCTCTGGGTCACCTCGGACGAAGGCTCCGACTTCCAGCGCCTCGGAACCCTCGACCCCGCCACCGGCCGCTTCAACGCGATGGCGCCGGACCCGCGCTGGGACGTCGAGAGCTTCGACATCTCCGACGACGGCCGCTTCATTGCCTATATCGTCAATGAAGCCGGCATCAGCCGCCTCAAGCTGCTCGACACGCGCACCCGCCGGAGCCGGGCCGTCGCCGGCTTGCCCATGGGAACGATGGGCGGCCTCGAGGTCGCGCCGTGGGGCGACATCGCGGTCAGCGTCTCCTCCGCGCGCTCGCCCTCCGACGTCTATGTGGTCAATCCCAAGAGCCTCGCCGTCACCCGCTGGACGGAGAGCGAGACCGGAGGCATCGATCCCGGGCGCAACGTCGAGCCGGTATTCGTCGAAACGACCAGCTTCGACGGCGAAAAGGTGTCGGGTTTCCTCTACCGCCCCGATCCCGCCCGCTTTCCCGGCCGCAGGCCGCTCATCATGAGCATCCATGGCGGCCCCGAAGGCCAGTCGCGGCCCGGCTTCCTCGGACGCAACAATTACCTCGTGAACGAGCTCGGGATCGCCCTCTTCTATCCCAACGTCCGGGGCTCGACCGGCTTCGGCAAGCGCTTCGTCGCCCTCGACAACGGACCGGACCTGCGGGAGAATTCGGTGAAGGACATCGGCGCCTTCCTCGACGTCCTCGCCCGCGATCCCGCTCTCGATCCCACGCGCTTCGCCGAAACCGGGGGCAGCTATGGCGGCTACATGTGCTATGCGAGCGCCATCCGCTACGGCGACCGCTTCAAGGCGGCGAACTGCATCGTCGCCATCTCCAACTTCGTCACCTTCCTCGAGAACACGCAGAGCTACCGCCGCGACCTGAGGCGGGTCGAATATGGCGACGAGCGCGATCCGGCACAGAGGAAGAAGCTTCTCGCCATCTCGCCGCTGACCCGGATCAAGGAGCTTCGGCTGCCGCTGATGGTGCAGACCGGCGGCAACGATCCGCGAGTCCCCGCTTCGGAAGCGGAGCAGGCGGTCAAGGCCGTGCGCCGCAACGGCGGCACCGCCTGGCACCTCCTCGCTCAGGACGAAGGCCATGGCTTCGCCAAGAAGGCCAACCAGGATTACGCTTTCTGGACCAGCCTGATGTTCTGGCAGCGCAACCTTCTGGGTGAGCGGGAGCGGCGCGGAAGCGATTGAGGCCACGGCCACGGCCACGGCCACGTCGCCGTCATTGCGAGCGTAGCGAAGCAATCCAGAGCCGACTCCGAGGCCGGCCGGATTGCTTCGTCGCTGCCGCGCAGCGGCAGTTTGTCCTGAGCGCCGCCGCAGGCGGCGTCGAAGGGCTCCTCGCAATGACGGGGAGAAGGCGACTATGTTTATGGCCGATCGGCCGGGCGGTCCGGCCGGAACCTCAATCGACCGGGTAACCGATCTCGCGGGCCTCCCCGACCAGTTCGTCCCAGTCCGCCACGCGATCGAGCGCGTTCGCCAGTTCCACGGTCAGCGGGCGGTGGGCATAGACGGCGGCGACCGCGGCCGCATCCGGAGCACCTCCGTATCTCTCGGTCATGAAGCGAAGGTACGTCCCGGGATCCCCGTCCAGCGGGTCGAGGAGCGTTTCCGATCCGTCGCGGCCTCCGGCATAAGCCGGAACGATCGCCCTTTGCCAGGTCGTATCCGAATGCGCGCGCCAGATGCAGAAGGTGACGTCCTCCGGAGAGAAGGCCGGCTCTCCGACGCCGGCCGCGAACTCGCCCGGCACCTGCCGGTAGAACTGGCCCGGGCCGACATCGGCCAGCGCGGCCTCCGGGTCGTATCCCTTGATGAAGCATCCGGCATCGTCGAACAGAGCGAACAGCTCGAGCCGCGTTCGGTCACGCCTCCAGCCCATCCGTTTCCCGCCGCCCCAGGCCCCATAGAAAGAGTAAAATCTGGAGTCCCAATCATCGGAGAGGATGGTCTCCAGCATCGCCAGCGACTGCATCAGCCGCTCCAGGTCCGGGGGAGCGGGAAGTCGCGACAGATCGAGTGTGGAGATCGGTGCCATGAGGGCCCTTCAGCGGCTCTTGCCCGACAGCCACTCCTCGATGGCCCGATAGGCGGAGCGCCCCCGCGGCGGGTCGTCGCCCAGCCCGGTGGCGAAATAGGCGATTCCCCGGCCCGTGGCCCGGTCGATCCATAAGCCGGAGCGAAGGCCGTAGGCGTCGCCGGCATGGCCGAGTCGAGGCTTGCCGTCGGCGAACGGGTCGTCCTTCGGAGCGCATTGGGCGAGGATCTGCACCGCCAGCCCGTAGCCGCAATAGAAGCTGCCCTCGGTATCGCCATTGTCGCCGTCGAAGCGCCAGTGGAGGCTTTCCATCTCGGCCATTCTCTCCTCGCGGAGGAACCGGCTGCCGTCAGGGAGCCGGCCCTGGCGGAGCAGCAGCCCCCCTACTTTGGCGAGGTCTCGGACCGATATTCGAAGTCCGCCCTGCGGAGAGAAGAGGGCGCCGTTGCTTCCGAGGCTGTAGGCGGAAAGGTCGCAGCCGCCGTCGGCCGCGGGGACGACCGGGCATGGCGGCCGGGCCCCTTTGAGATCGTCGCGCACGACCGTTCCGTCGGGCGCGTAGAGCACGCCCGCCCGGGCGACCGCCGCGCCAGAGCAGGTCGTCCAGTTGAAGCAGGCGTCGAGATCGAGCGGCCTCAGCACCAGCCGTTCCATCAGCCGGTCGAACCGCTCCCCCGTCGCCCGCTCCATCACCGAGGCGACGACCGGGAAGCCGAGGTTCGAATAGCGGAAGAAGCTCCCGGCCGGGTGCTCCTTGTCCCAGGCCTCCGGCGCCTCCACCGCCTTCTCCACGCTCGTTCCGAGTGGCAACGCATAATTGATCCCGTCGCGAAGGCTTGACCGGTGCGAGAGCAGCAGCCGAAGAGTGATCGGCCGGTCGGGGAAGGCCGGATTGCGGAGCTTCCAGCCGAGATGCTTCGAGACGTCCTCGTCGAGGTCGAGCTTGCCCTGCTCGACCAGCCGCATCGCTCCGAGCGCGACGACGAGCTTGCTGATCGACGCGATCCGCACCGGATCGTCGAGGGTCAGCGCACGGCCGCCGGCGCGGTCGGCAAGGCCCGACACTCCGGATCCGGTGATTTCGCCCGAGTCGAACGTCACCCAGGCGTGCGCGGCATGGGCGGGCGGCGGGACGGCGGCTTGCCGCCCAGGCAGGGTCGAGCAGGCGGCCGTTAGTGCCGCAGCCAGCAGCACGAGCGCATTCCTCATCGGTCGCGGGAACTCTTCCATGGCGGTGCAGCCTAGAGGCTGTCGATCAACCTGGAAACTCTCGCCTCGCCGTCACCCTGAACTCGTTTCAGGAGCCAGTTCGCCGCCCGCCAGGATGTCGGGTTGTGGGTCGGAGCTCGCGCCCGCTCCTCGGCGCCTCGGGGCCGACTTTTTAGAGGGAAGACACGAAGGGACAAGTAAGAGCACGGCGCTGCCGCCTGCTCCCTTTTCCTTGTCCCTTCGTGTCTTCCCTCAAAAATTCCGATCCTGCCGGCCATAGAGGATATGCGCACGATGCGATGCGGCGGACCGCGAGGTAGCTCCACCCTGGATGCTGAAACAAGTTCAGCATGACGGGCAAGGCAGGGGCGGCTAACGGTTCCTTCTAAAGGCGGCGAGACAGGATTTTACAAATAGGATTTTTCCTGTTATGCTGAGAGTCGATTGGGAGATTGGGTGTGCAAGCTGTCGGGCCTGGAGTTGCGGATCGGCTGGTTTCGGCCGAACCTTGGAGCGTGGTTTTTTCCGATATCGTACAGGTCGTGAGTTCGTGAACATCGTGAACTTCACTCTGCTGCTTGTCGCTCTTGCCGCGCCCGTCGCCCAGAGCGCCGCAACTGTTCAAGCCCCTGCGGCCGCACGGGAATGGACCCCGGCCCAGGCGCAGGCGATACTCGACAAGACCCAGACCATCCGCCTCGCCCCCTCGCTCGCCCACCTGACGCCCGGCGAGCGGGTCGCGGTGAACAAGCTGCTCGAGGTCGGACGGATCTTCCAGGACGTGTACGAGGCTCAGCGCCACCGCAACGCGCTTACCGCCCGCGCCGCTCTGGCCCGCCGCACCGACCCCCACGGCCGAAGCCTCTACACCCTCTACCGCCTCAACCAGGGGCCGATCGCGACGACACTGGAGAACAGGCGCGAGCCCTTCCTCGCGGTGGCGGACGCGCCGCCGGGGAAGAACGTCTATCCGTGGGACCTCACCAAGGCGGAGCTCGACTCCTACCTCGCCGCCCATCCCGCCGAGCGCGCCCGCCTCACCGACCTTCGCTCGGTCGTTCGCCGCGCCGAAATGGCGGTGCTCAAGCGCGATCTCGCCAAGCTTCGCCAATATCCGGCGATCGACGCCCTCCATCCCGGCCTTCGCGCCCGGCTGGAGGCTCTGGCCCGGAAGCCGAACCGCTCCACGCTCTACGCCGCGCCTTATTCGCTCGCTTATGCCGACGAGATGGTCCGAAGCCACGGCCTCCTGAACGAAGCGGCCGACGCGGTCGCGGCGTCGGACCCGCAATTCGCCCGCTACCTTCGCAACCGCGCCCGAGACCTGCTCAGCGACGACTACGAATCGGGCGACGCCGCCTGGCTGAAGGGCCGGTTCAAGAACCTCAACGCCCAGATCGGCGCCTACGAGACCTATGACGACGAGCTGCTCGGCACCCGCGCCTTTTACGGCCTGAGCCTGCTCGCCACCCGTACCCGCGAATCGGCCGAGCTCCGCGAGGCGATGAAGGGGATTCAGGAGCTCGAAAACTCGCTCCCTTACGAGCGGCGGCGGCGGGTGATGGAGGACATCCCGGTCGGGGTCTACGACGTCATCGCCGATTTCGGCCAGACCCGAGGCGGCAACACCGCCACCAACCTGCCCAACGAAGCCTATCTCGTCGAGCGCTACGGAAGCATCATCCTCCTTCGCGCCAACATCATGCGCAATCCGGATCTCTTCCGCGGCTCGGGCGACATCTTCGGCGCCGCCATCGTGCCCGGCCAAGCCGGCCACCTCACCGCCGATTCCAATTTCTACCGGACCCTGTGGCACGAGGTCGGCCATTATCTCGGCCCGGACGTGACCGCGTCGGGCCAGACCCTCGACGTCATCGGCGCCGATTCGAACCTGCTCGAGGAGCTCAAGGCCGACCTCGTCTCGCTGTTCGTGGCGAAGGAGCTGAGGCGCCGGGGCTATTACAGCGAGGACCAGCTTCGCGCCGTCTATGCCAGCGGCATCCTGCGCACCCTTCAGAACAACAAGCCGAGGCGCGAGCAGCCCTACAACATGATGCAGCTGATGCAGTGGAACTGGTTCCTCGACCGCAAGGTGCTGAGCTTCGATCCGGCGGCCGCCAAGCTGGGCATCGACTATGATCGCTACCACGAGGCGGTAAGGGACCTCCTCAAGCAGGTGATCGCGATCCAGGAAGCCGGCGACGCCGCGGCGGCGACCGCGTTCATCGACCGCTGGGGGAAATGGGACGAGGCGCTGCACGGCAAGGTGGCCGCCAACATCCGGGCCCAGCAGCGTTATCGCTTCAGGCTGTTCGAATATTCGGCTCTTTCTGCCTCCCCATCGTAAGATGGGGAGGGGGGTGTAGGCGGGTCAGCATGCCGGGGGCATGCCGAGAGCCGAACCGGCTGCACAGCAGCCGTCGGGCGTAGCATGGTGGAGGGGTAGCTGCCGTGGACGTGGTGGGTTCGAGCGTGAACCGCCTATGCGGAGCCTTCTACCCCTCCACCACCCTTCGGGTGGTCCCCCTCCCCATGCTGCGCATGGGGAGGCAGGTCAGCCCTCCAGCCACCGCACCACCGCCTCCGCCGCCTCTTCGACGCTCATCGCCGCCGCATCGATCCGGATCTCCGGCGCTTCCGGCGCCTCGTAGGGCGAGCCGATGCCGGTGAAGTTGGGGATGCTGCCGTCGCGGGCCTTGGCGTAGAGGCCCTTGGGATCGCGCGCTTCGGCGACGTCCAGCGGAACGTCGACGAAGACCTCGATGAAGTCGCCGGGCGCCAGCATCTCGCGCACCATCCGCCGCTCGGCCCGGAACGGGCTGATGAAGGCGGCGAGGACGATCAGCCCCGAGTCGAGCATCAGCCGCGCCGTCTCGCCGACCCGGCGGATGTTCTCCGCCCGGTCCGCGTCGGAGAAGCCGAGATCGCGGTTGAGCCCGAGGCGGACGTTGTCGCCGTCGAGCAGGAAGGTATGCCGCCCCTTGAGGTGAAGCTTCTTCTCGACCAGGTTGGCGATGGTCGACTTGCCGGCGCCGGAGAGGCCGGTGAACCAGAGCAGCCGCGGCCGCTGCCCCTTGATCGCGGCCCGCGCCTCGCGGGTCACTTCCAGCACCTGCTCGTGGATGTTGTGCGACCGGCGCAGCGCATAGCGGATCAGGCCCGCGCCGACCGTCTCGTTGCTGACCCGGTCGATCAGGATGAAGCCGCCCAGCTCGCGGCTCTCCTCATAGGGCGCGAAGACCAGCGGCCGGTCGGTCCACAGGTCGCACACGCCGATCGCGTTCAGGGCCAGGGTCCGCGCCGGCACCGGCTCGAAAGTGGCGATGTCGATCTCGTGCTTGGGCGGCTGCAGGGTGGCGAGGCACGACTGTGTGCCGAGCTTCAGCGCATATTGCCGCCCCGCCACCAGCTCCTCCTCGCTCATCCAGACGATCGCCGCCTCGAACTGGTCGGCGACCTCGGGCACCGGCTCCGCCGCCACCACGTCGCCGCGCGAGCAATCCACCTCGCGGGTGAAGCTCAGAGCGACCGATTGTCCCGTCTCGGCGCCCGCCGCCTCGCGCCCGCCGACGAGGATCCGGGCGATCTCGGCCGGGGTTCCGGCGGGCAGGATCCGGACCCTGTCGCCGGTGCGGACCCGGCCGGCGGCGATCAGGCCGGCGAAGCCGCGAGCTTCGTGGCGGGTCACCCACTGCACGGGCATCCTGAGCGGCCCCTGCGAATCGGCCTCCGTCTCCGGCTCGACCGCTTCGAGATGATCGAGCAGCACCGGCCCGTCGTACCAGGGCATGGCGGCCGAGCGCCGGGTGACGTTGTCGCCGGCGAGCGAGGAGACGGGGATCGGCTGGAAGCTTTGCGCGACCGTCCGGAACTCCTCGGAGATCCGGTCGAACACCGCCTGGTCGTAACCGACCAGGTCCATCTTGTTGACGAGGAGGACGAGCCGCCGAACGCCGAGCAGCCGGCACAGGAAGGCGTGGCGCCGGGTCTGGGTCAGAACGCCCTTGCGGGCGTCGACGAGGACCAGGGCCAGCTCGGCGGTCGAGGCCCCGGTCACAAGGTTGCGGGTATATTGCTCGTGTCCCGGAGCGTCGGCGACGATGAACTTGCGCTTCCGGGTCGCGAAGAAGCGGTAGGCGACGTCGATCGTTATCCCCTGCTCGCGCTCGGCCTCGAGCCCGTCGACCAGCCGGGACAGGTCCTCGCCGCAGGCGGCGAGCTCGTCGTCGAAGGCCGAGCCCGTCTCGAACAGAAGACGGCCGAGCAAGGTCGACTTGCCGTCGTCGACCGAGCCGCAGGTGATCAGGCGAAGCAGGGTCTTTTCGGTCATCGCGCCGTCGTCCAATCCGCGCCCGTCACCCCGGCGAGACTCGCACCCGTCATCCCGGCGAAAGCCGGGACCTCGGCGAGACTCGCACCCGTCATCCCGGCGAAAGCCGGGACCTCGGGGAGACCCGCACCCGTCATCCCGGCGAAAGCCGGGACCTCGTGGGGTGAAGGACCCCGCCGCCTTTCACTCGCTGGGGTCCCGGCTTTCGCCGGGATGACGGATACCATCTAAAAATACCCTTCACGCTTCTTGCGCTCCATCGAGGCGGCGCCGTCGCGGTCGATAAGCCGGCCCTGCCGCTCCGACTGGCGGCCGGTGCGCATCTCCTCGATCAGCTCGGGAACGGTGGCGGCGCGGCTCTCGATAGCTCCGGAGAGGGGGTAGCAGCCGAGCGTCCGGAACCGCACCCAGCGCTCCTCGACCGCCTCGCCCGGCCCCGGCTTGAGCCGCTCGTCCTCGACCATCAGCAAGGTCCCGTCCCGCTCCAGCGTCGGCCGAGGCTCGGCGAAATAGAGCGAGGAGACCTCGATTCCCTGCGCCTCGACATATTGCCAGACGTCGAGCTCGGTCCAGTTGGACAGCGGGAAGACCCGGAAGCTCTCCCCCTTGGCCTTGCGGGCATTGTAGAGCCGCCACAGCTCGGGCCGCTGGCGCTTGGGATCCCAGCGGTGGCCGGCGGAGCGGAAGGAGAAGACCCGCTCCTTCGCCCGCACCCTCTCCTCGTCGCGGCGGGCGCCGCCGATCGCGGCGTCGAAGCCGTGGCGGTCGAGCGCCTGCTTCAGGCCGTCGGTCTTCCACATCTGGGTGTGGAGCGCCGAGCCGTGGTCGAGCGGGTTGATGCCGAGTTGCTCCGCCTCCGGATTGCGGTGGACGATCAGCTCCATCCCCGCCTCGGCGGCGGCGCGGTCGCGAAGCTCGTACATCGCCTTGAACTTCCACATCGTGTCGACGTGGAGGAGCGGGAAGGGCGGAGTCGCCGGAGCGAAGGCGAGCCTGGCCAGATGGAGCAGCACCGAGCTGTCCTTGCCGGCCGAATAGAGCATGACCGGCCGCTCGAACTCGGCGGCGGTCTCCCGAATGATATGGATCGCCTCGGCCTCGAGGCGCTGGAGATGGGTGAGGGTCATTTCGGCTGTCTTAGAGCGTGATCGCGTCCAATTCACCCGTCATTGCGAGCGAAGCGAAGCAATCCGGTGCGGCCTCCGAGGCCCGCTGGATTGCTTCGTCGCTTCGCTCCTCGCAATGACGGCAAGCGCGGTTGCAACTTCCCTCGGCTCCCGTCATCCCGGCGAAAGCCGGGATCTCGGGGAGGCCCGCCGTGCCTTTCCGTCCCGGGGTCCCGGCTTTCGCCGGGATGACGGGGCGCCCCCGGTTGCAACTTGTCCCCGCCCGCGCCATTTCCGCGCCATGACCGAACCCCCGATGAAGGCCGCGATTATCCCGGTCACTCCGCTCCAGCAGAATTGCTGCCTGCTCTGGTGTACGAAGACGATGCTCGGCGCCTTCACCGATCCCGGCGGCGACCTCGACCGGCTCAAGGCGGCGGCGAAGCAGCACGGAGTGACGATCGAGAAGATCCTGCTCACCCACGGCCATATCGACCATTGCGGATCGGCCAAGATCCTGGCGGACGAGCTGGGCGTGAAGATCGAAGGGCCGCACATCGCCGACAAGTTCTGGATCGACCGGCTGGCCGAGGACGGCGCCCGTTACGGGATCGCCGGCCGGCCGTTCGAATCGGACCGCTGGCTGGACGAGGGAGACACCGCGACGGTCGGCGAACTGGTCTTCGACGTCTATCACTGCCCCGGCCATACGCCCGGCCACGTCGTCTTCCACCACCCGCCGTCCAAGCTCGCCATCGTCGGGGACGTCCTGTTCCAGGGCTCGATCGGCCGAACCGATTTCCCGATGGGCAACCATCAGGATCTGCTCGACGCGATCACCACCAAATTGTGGCCGCTGGGCGGCGACACCGCCTTCATCCCTGGCCACGGCCCGATGAGCACCTTCGCCCGCGAGCGGGCGAGCAACCCCTTCGTCGGTGACCGGGCGCTGGCCGGGGCGTAGCCCGTCATTGCGAGCGAAGCGAAGCAATCCAGCGCTGCTTCTCCGCCCGCTGGATTGCTTCGTCGCTACGCTCCTCGCAATGACGCGCTGGTGGAGGCGTAGGTGACCCTCGCCGGAGCCCGCTCCAGATAGGGCAGCGCGATGGCGTAGAGGGCGAGCCCGAGCAGGACGAGGAAGGTGACGATGATCCCGATCATCCGCAGCCGCAGCCGGTCGGGGTGGGGCCGGTCCATTCCGAAGGCGTGGGCGAGCCGCCCGAGGATGTAGACCATTGCGACGATCCACAGCCAGACCCGGGAGCCGATGGCGAGCTCGATCACGGCGAGCAGGATCAGGAAGAAGGGCGTGTACTCGACGAAATTGGCCTGGGCCCGCATCCGGGCGGTCAGAACCTCGTTGCCGCCGTCGCCGATCGAGATCTTCTGGGACATCCGGACCTGGCCGACCCGGCGCGCGAGCCAGATGTTGAGCAAGGCCGCCGCGCCGGCGATGGTGAGCGTGATCGGCAGAATCATGGCAGGCTCCCCTGTTTCGCCACCGCGTGGCACGCGGCGGCCGCGCTTGCAACCGCGGCGAAAACCGCTATAGGCGACACCGCTCACGCGAGCACCCCGGCCGCACGGCCAGCGGCCTCACACTGCCGTTGACCATTGGCAACGTGCTCGCCACATCAAGAACCCTAGTCGAGAACAGGTGCCAGGATGGCCGTCCCCAAAAGAAAAACTTCGCCGTCGAAGCGCAACATGCGCCGCAGCCATCACGCGCTGAAGCCGGCCAACTACCAGGAATGCAAGAATTGCGGCGAGCTTCATCTGCCGCACAATCTGTGCGCGGCCTGCGGCCATTATAACGGACGTGAAATCCGCCCGATCGAGGCGTAAGACGGCCGTTCAGGGCTTTCAGGAGACGGCATAGGTGGGCAATGGGCCGCGGATCGCAGTCGACGCGATGGGCGGCGATGTCGGGCCGCAGGTGATGCTTGCCGGCGCCGCGCGCGCTTTCAGCCAGCGCCCCGACATGTCGTTCATGCTGTTCGGCGATCAGGCGAGGCTGAAGGCTGAGCTCGCCAAGCACGGCGATCTGCGTGCCGTCAGCGACGTCGTCCACGCCGAAGACGTCATCACTTCCGAGGACAAGCCGAGCCAGGCGATCCGCCGGGCCAAGACCACCTCGATGGGTCTCGCCATCGCCGCGGTGAAGTCGGGCGCCGCCCAGGCGGCGGTCTCGGCAGGCAATACCGGGGCCCTGATGGCGATGTCGAAGCTTGCGCTACGCACCATGCCCGGCATCGACCGGCCGGCGCTCGCCGCCCTGCTGCCGACGCTGGGCGAGAACGACCTCGTCATGCTCGATCTCGGCGCCAACACCGAATCCGACTCGAGGAACCTCGTCCAGTTCGCCGTCATGGGCGCCGCCTATGCCCGGGTCGTGCTGGAGCTTCCCAAGCCGCGCGTGCAATTGCTCAATATCGGCACCGAGGAGCTGAAGGGTACCGACGACCTCAAGGAAGCGGCCGCCATCCTTCGCGACGCCGACTATCTCGGGATGCGCTTCGAAGGCTTCATCGAGGGCGACAAGCTGTCGCGCGGCGACGTCGACGTCGTGGTGACCGACGGATTTTCCGGTAATATCGCCCTCAAGTCGCTCGAGGGCACCGCCCGCTTCGTCACCGACCTGCTGCGCCGCGCCTTCCAGAGCTCGGTGCGCTCGAAGATCGGCTTCCTCATCTCGCGGCCGGCGACGGAGCTCCTCAAGCACCATCTCGATCCGAACAATCATAACGGCGCTGTCTTCCTTGGCCTCAACGGCCTGGTCGTGAAGAGCCATGGCGGCGCCACCGACAAGGGCGTCGCCAACGCCATCGGGGTCGCCGCACGGATGGTCCGGGAGGACCTCACCCGCAAGATCATCGAGGATCTCGACCACATCTCCCGCCACCGGGCCGAGATCGCCGCCAAATGAGCCGCCGTTCGATCATCCTGGGCACCGGATCGGCGCTGCCGTCGCGGCGCGTGACCAATGCCGAGCTCGCCGAGAGGATCGAGACCAGCCACGACTGGATCGTCGAGCGTACGGGAATCCACGCCCGTCACATCGCCGCGGACGGCGAGACCACCGCAACCCTGGCGACGGAAGCGGCGGAAAAGGCGCTGGCGGCGGCGGGAGTGTCGGCGCAGAAAGTGGGGCTGATCGTCCTCGCCACCGCCACTCCGGACCAGACCTTCCCGGCGAGCGCGACCCGGGTCCAGACCGCGCTCGGGATCAACGATTGCATCGCTTTCGACGTCTCCGCCGTCTGCACCGGCTTCCTCTACGCCCTCTCCGTCGCCGACAACATGCTGAAGGGCGGAATGGCCGAATACGCCCTGGTCATCGGCTCCGAGACGTTCAGCCGGATCCTCGATTGGGAAGACCGCACCACCTGCGTCCTGTTCGGCGACGGCGCCGGAGCGATCCTGCTCCATTCGGTCGACGCCCAGGACAAAGGCGTGCTCGCGACCAAGCTCCACGCCGACGGCCGCCATAACGACCTCCTGTTCGTCGACGGCGGCGCTTCCACCACGGGCACCATCGGCAAGCTCAGGATGAAGGGCAAGGAAGTCTTCCGCCATGCGGTCGTCAACCTCGCCGCCGTGCTCAACGAGACCCTGGAAGCCGCGGGCCATAAAGCGGACGAGGTCGACTGGGTGGTCCCGCACCAGGCGAACAAGCGGATCATCGACGCCACGGCCAAGAAGCTGGGCCTCGATCCGGCGCGGGTGATCATCACCGTCGATCAGCATGCCAACACCTCCGCCGCCTCGGTGCCGCTGGCGCTGGACACCGCGGTGAAGGACGGTCGGATCAAGCCGGGCGACCTGATCGTGCTCGAGGCGATGGGCGGCGGATTCACCTGGGGCGCCGCCGTCGTCCGCTACTGACGCCCATGCAGCTACGTAATACCCGAAGGCGCATTCAGCGCATTTCGCCGCAATGCGGTTTGCAACTAAGTGCAAGCTGGACTATGGTTTTTCATTGCCTCGGGGGGAGGGAGAAGAAATGGCCGACGCGGGAACCATCAGGCGGACAGACGCCGGGACCTTGACTCGCGCCGACCTTGCGGACGTCATCCACCGCGAGATCGGACTTTCACGGGCCGATTCGGCGGGGATCGTCGAGCGCATCCTTCATCATATGTGCCACGCTCTGTCCGAAGGGCAGAATGTGAAGATATCCGGCTTCGGCAGCTTCATCCTTCGCGACAAGGGCGAGCGGGTCGGCCGGAACCCGAAGACCGGGGTCGAAGTGCCGATCGCTCCGCGCCGGGTGCTCACCTTCCGCGCCAGCCAGATCATGCGCGAGCGGATCGCCAAGGGCGACTGAGTCGCGCCATGGCGGACGCCCCCGGCAAGAGTGAACAGGCTTTCCGAACGATCGGGGAGCTCGCGTCCGAGCTGGACGTCCCGCAGCACATCCTTCGTTATTGGGAGAGCCGCTTCCCGCAGTTGAAGCCGCTTCAGCGCGCCGGCAACCGCCGTTATTACCGGCCGGCGGACGTCGCCCTCGCCCGCCGGATCCACCGCCTCCTCAACCGCGACGGCTACACGATTCGCGGAGTCCAGCAATTGCTCGCGAGCGGAACGGACGACGGCGATTCGGCAGGGACCGTCGAGGCGCCGCCGGAGCCGGCGCTGGCACAGATGCAGACGCAAACGGGCAGCCAGGGCGACTTCCCGCTGGAGCAGCTCAAGGCGATCCGGCGGACCTTGGCGGAGGCGCTGGAGGCCTGACCTGGGCCGTTATCCCGGCGAAAGCCGGGACCCCGGGGAGACCCTCCGGGACTTCTTGTCCTGAGGTCCCGGCTTTCGCCGGGATGACGAGGTGCTAGTCCGAGCCCGGCCCAAGCTCGGGATCCAGGTCCCGCGGCCGGATGAAGCGCGCGATCCGGCCCGTCCCCTCCTTCGCCTCCGCCCAATGCTCCACCGGCAGTCCGATCTCCGCGACCGTTCCGGTCGGGTATTTCACCTCGATCTCCCCGCGCAGCCCGGCCTCGTCCCGCTTGGCGAGGCGGAGCGCGAGCTCCTCCAGACCCGGATTGTGACCCACCACCAGCAGCCGCTCCACCTCGTCGGGGACCGCTCGGACAATCTCCAGCAACGTCGCGGTCGAGGCGAGATAGAGCCGCCGGTCATAGTCGTGGTGCAGCGGCCCGAAAGCCGCCGCCACTTCCTCGAGGGTCTCGATGACCCGCCGCGCCGGCGAAGCGAGCACCCGGTCGAAAGCCAGGCCCTGCGCCTTCATCTCGCGGCCGACCGTCCGCGCCGCCCGCCGCCCGCGCGGGTTGAGCGGCCGGTCGAAGTCGCGGGTGACGGGATCGTCCCAGCCGGACTTGGCGTGGCGCAGCAGCGTCAGGATCTTCATTCGGCTTCTTCGGCCTGCCTCTCTTGCGAAGCCTGATGCCCGAAAGCCGGCCCGGTTGAAAGCCGTGAGCGCACGCGCTCCACCGCCTCCGCCAGGCTGAGGCGGCGGATCGGAGTCCCGGGCGGGAAAGCGGAGAGCAGCCGGGTCGGGGTCGCGGCCGAGAGGAGGACGAAGACCCCCCGATCCTCCTTCCGGCGGATGAGCCGGCCGAAGGCCTGGGCCAGCCGGGCCCGGACCACGCGGTCGTCATAGGCGCTGCCTCCGCCCGACGCCTTTCGAGCGGCGTGGAGCACCGTCGGCCTCGGCCACGGCACGCCCTCCATCACCACCAGCCGAAGCGAATGGCCCGGGACGTCGACTCCGTCCCTCAGGGCGTCGGTGCCGAGCAGCGACGCGTGGGGATCGTCGCGGAAGATGTCGACCAGGGTACCGGTGTCGATCGGGTCGACATGCTGGGCATAGAGCGGCAGTCCGGCGCGGGCGAGCCGGTCGGCGATCCGGGCATGGACGGCCTTCAGCCGCTGGATGGCGGTGAACAGGCCGAGCGTTCCGCCCGCCGCCGCCTCGACCAGCCGGGAATAGGCGCCGGCGAGCTGGGCGACGTCGCCGCGCTTGAGGTCGGTGACGATCAGCACCTCGCTGTTGGCGGCATAATCGAACGGGCTCGCGGCGCTGAACCGGCGCACCGGTCCCCCCACATGGGCCGCGCCCGTGCGCGCCTCGGCGCTTTCCCAGCCTTCCGAGCCGCGCAGGGTCGCCGAGGTGACGACGACGCTGTGCGCGGGCTTCAGCACCGTCTCGGCGAGCGGGCGGGTCGGGTCGAGCCAGCGGCGATGAAGGCCGATGTCGAACTCGCGGCCGTCGATCCGGTCGACGGCGAGCCAGTCGACGAAGTCCGGGTCGGCCGGCCCTCCGAGCCGCGCCGCCAGCGCCGTCCAGGCGGCGATCGTCTGGGTGCGCCAGGAAAGGCCGCCGATCGCGCCCTCGATCCGCGCCCGAGCCTGCGAATCCAGCCAGTCCGGGGCATCCTCGAGCACCGCCTCGAGCCGCTTGGCGAGCGCCATGAGCGGCCGCATCAGCTGCTCCAGTGCCTCGACGGCCGGAGCCGCCGCGGCGACGACGTCGCCGTCGAGCTCGGCCATCTCGGTCTCGATCCCGTAGCCGGCGTCTTGCGCGGTGGCCCGGGCGTAGACGGTGCCGCGGACCGCGGCGAGCAGCTTCTCGAGCGGCCCGAACGGCATGCCTTCGGCGATCCGCTGAAGCCAGCCCTCCGAGGGCAGAAGCCCCGCCGCCTGGACCGCCATGTCGAGCGCGAGCGCTCCGCCTTCGTCATAGGAGGCCACGTCCATCAGCCGCGCCGCGAGCCCCCGGCGGCGGCCGCGCGACTTGCTTTCCGGGCCGACGATCCAGCGCCTGAGCTCGATCGCCTCCTGGCCGGTCAGGGCGGCGGCGAAGGTGGAATCGGCCGCCTCGAACAGATGGTGGCCCTCGTCGAAGACGATCCGGGTCGGCGGGTTCCCGCCGTCGCGGCCGCGCGCCGCGTTGACCATCACCAAGGCATGATTGGCGATGACGATGTCGGCGTCCTGGCTCGCCCGGGCCGATCGCTCGATGAAGCATTTGCGATAATGCGGGCAGCCGGCATAGACGCATTCGCCGCGGCGGTCGGTGAGCGCGGTCGCCCCGGCCCGGCGGAACAGGGTCGGAAGCCAGCCGGGCAGGTCGCCGCCGACCATGTCGCCGTCCTTCGAAAAGGCCGCCCAGCGGGCGACGAGCTGGGCAAGGATCGCGGCGCGGCCGGCAAATCCCCCCTGCAGCGCGTCCTCGAGGTTGAGCAGGCACAGGTAATTCTCCCGGCCCTTGCGGACGACGACCTTGCGCCGCCGCTCGGCCGGATCGGGGAAGAGTCGAAGGCCCTCGCGGTCGAGCTGGCGCTGGAGCGCCTTTGTGAAGGTGGAGACCCAGACCGCCCCGTCCGCGCTTTCCGCCCAGAGCGAGGCGGGCGCGAGATAGCCCAGGGTCTTGCCGATGCCGGTGCCCGCTTCGGCGAGCAGCATGTTGGGCTGGCCCTCGATCGCGCGCGGATCGAAAATCCCCGCCGCCGCGGCGGCATAGTCGCGCTGGCCCTCGCGCACCTCGGCGTCGCGGCCGGCCAGGCTGGCCAGCCGCTCGATCGCCTGCGCCTCGGGCACCCGGACGGTCCGGGGCGCCGGCCGGCCGCCGCTCTCCTCCCATTCGGCAAGCTTCGAGATCAGCCAGCGCTCGTCCCGCTCCGGCCGCTTCAGCCGCTGGGCGACGGCCGGCGCCCACGGCCAGCGCAGCCGCCACAGCGCCTGGGCCGACGCCCAGGCCCCCTCGCGCTCCGGCCACTGCGTCTCCAGAGTCGCGAGCAGGGCTCCCGCCGCCCGAAGCAGGAAGGGCGCCGCCTCCGAATCGCCCGCCGGCGGTTCGATTCCGAGCGCCGCGGCAAGACCCCTTGCCGTCGGCACGGCGAAGCGGGCCGGGTGGACGAAGGCGAACAGCTCGAGCAGGTCGAGGCCGGACAGATCGGGATAGCCCAGTCGCTGCCCGACCAGGGGCGCGTTGAGCATGATGACGGGCGTCTCGGCGGCCCGCGCGATCGCCTCCCCCCGGCCGAGGCCCCGAACCTCGCCGTCCGGCGAGGCCAGCCAGATGCCGCCATGGGTCGCGTGGAGCGCGGGATAGGGGAGGGCCGGCGTCATCCCGTCCTCCATAAATCATGCAGAACGAATGTGAAACACCCACCGTCATTGCGAGGAGCGTAGCGACGAAGCAATCCAGTGCTTCATCGACGCTGCACCGGATTGCTTCGCTTCGCTCGAAATCACGGAGAGAGGAATGAGCCTGGAGCCATTCCCTGCCGACCGCAAATCGGTGCCAGGCACCATTTTTTCACGGTCTTCGACTGGCTGGCAGAGGCCACCCGCCTCCGCTAGGAGGCGCCTCATGGACGAGAAGGAAGCGGTACGCTCGGCAGCCCTGGTGTCGAAGGCCTGGCCCTATGAGGAGGCGCGCAAGCTCATCAAGCGCTACCCGGACGGGCCGCCGGAGGGCGGGATCATCTTCGAGACCGGCTACGGCCCCAGCGGTCTGCCGCACCTCGGCACCTTCCAGGAGGTGGCCCGAACCCTGATGGTGCGCCACGCCTTGTCGGAGATGGTCGACTGGCCCAGCCGCCTGATCGCCTTCTCGGACGACATGGACGGAATGCGCAAGGTTCCTCCGGGCGTGCCCAATCAGGACATGATGCACGCCCATCTCGATCAGCCGCTCAGCCTGGTGCCGGACCCCTATGGCTGCGGCCATGACAGCTATGCCGCGCACAACAACAATCTGCTCCAGCAATTCCTCGACCGGTTCGGCTTCGACTACGAGTTCCTCGCCTCGTCCGACTGCTACCGGTCGGGCCGCTTCGACGACACGCTGCGGCAGGTGCTGAGGCGCTACGGCGCGATCATGGACGTGATGCTTCCGACCTTGCGCGAGGAGCGGCGGCGGACCTACTCGCCCATCCTCCCGATCAGCCCGGAGAGCGGCAAGGTGCTGCAGGTGCCGGTCGAGGTTGCCGACGCCGAGGCCGGGACGGTGCGCTACATCGATCCCGCGACAGGCCAGGAGGTGGAGCAATCGATCCTTTCCGGCGGCGCCAAGCTGCAGTGGAAGGTCGACTGGTCGATGCGCTGGGTCGCGCTCGGGGTCGATTATGAGATGTCGGGCAAGGACCATATCGACGGCGTCGTCCAAAGCTCGAAGATCGCCCGCATACTCGGCGCTCGGCCTCCCGAGGGCTTCAATTACGAGCTGTTCCTCGACGAAAATGGCGAGAAGATCTCGAAGACCAAGGGCAACGGGGTCACG
Organism: Allosphingosinicella sp.; assembly: GCA_036400035.1. Lineage (GTDB taxonomy): Bacteria > Pseudomonadota > Alphaproteobacteria > Sphingomonadales > Sphingomonadaceae > Allosphingosinicella. Next base: position 9,124 of record DASWLY010000210.1, on the reverse strand, counting down.
ATCGACGAATGGCTCGCCTACGCGCCGCGGGAGAGCCTTACTTTCTATATCTACCGCGAGCCGAAGCGGGCGAAGCAGCTCAGCGTCGGGGTCATCCCGAGGGCCGTCGACGAATATTACCAGTTCCTCGCCGCCTATCCGGGGCAGGAGTGGGACAAGAGGCTCGGCAATCCGGTCCACCACATCCATGCCGGCAAGGTGCCGGACGTAAGGCTGCCGATCAGCTTCGCCCTGCTCCTCAACGTCGCCAGCCTGCCCGGCGTGGGCGATCGCGAAACGCTGTGGAGCTTCCTCCGCCGCTACGATCCCGCCTTGACGCCGGAGGCGAGCCCGGAGCTGGACAGGCTCGTCTCCCATGCGGTGGAATATGGCAGCCGTTTCGTCGCCCCCGCGCTCCGGCGGCGGCCGCCGACGCCGGAAGAAGTGCCCGCCTTGCGGGAGCTTGACGAGCTGCTGGCGGCGAACGACGGCACCGGCTTGGCGGACGAGGATCCGGCCGTCCTCCTCCAGAACCACGTCTACGAGATCGGCAAGAAATATTACGGCAAGGAGCGCCTGCGCGACTGGTTCAAGGCGCTTTACGAGACCCTTCTCGGAAGCGAGCAGGGCCCGCGCATGGGCAGCTTCATCGCCCTCTACGGCGTCGAGAACAGCCGCCGCCTGATCGCCGACGCCCTGGAATCCGCCTCGGCCGCCGCCTCCGCGTCACCCTGAACTCGTTTCAAGGTCCAGCTTGTCGCGATTTCGGAGGTCAGGCTGTGGGACGAACGCTTTCGCCCGCTCCCCGGCGCCTCGGCGCCAATTTCAAGGAGAAGGCGCGAAGGCGCAAAGGCGCGACGTAGAGAGCCTCTTTATACGTCGCGCCTTCGCGCCTTTGCGCCTTCTCTCAAAAATCCAGGCCTGTCGGCCGCAGAGGTGACTCGCACGATGCCAGGGCGGCGGGCGGCCGAGCGGCTCCACCCTGGATGCTGAAACAAGTTCAGCATGACGGGCTTCGAGCGGCGCCACCGCCGGCCCCAGCCCCTCTTCCGCGATCCAGTCGGCCGTTAACCGTACTTGATGACGAGACGTTGAGATCGGACCGATAGGGCAGGTCGCGTTCCCGGCCGGCCTCGGCGAGGGAGGCGGAGGCCCAGTCGATGCCGTTGAAGCAAGCCCTTCTCACCGCGGCGCGCGCCAGCGGACTTTCGATCCTCGCCCGCAAGGCGACCGGCTCGCAGCTTCGCATCCTCGCCTATCACGGGCTTTGGGTGACCCCGGGATACCAGTTCGGCAACCGCACCTTCATCTCCCCCGAGCAGTTCGAGGCGCGGATGATCCGGCTCAAGCAGTCCGGGCTGCCCGTGCTTCCGCTTGGCGACGCGGTCGATCGCCTGGCGCGGGGCAGCCTCCCCGAGGCGGCCGTGGCGATCACCATCGACGACGGCTGGGCGTCCACCTTCACCCACATGCTGCCGGTCCTCGAGGCGCTCAATCTGCCGGCGACCCTTTATGCGACGACCTGGTATTCCGGCCGCGAGCTTCCGGTCGTCGGGCTCGCAGTCCACTATCTGAGGGCCGCCTCGGGGCGGTCCGACATAGAGTGCGGCGCGATCATCGCACAGATCGAAGCGCTGCCCGTCGAACGGAGGCTGGACGCGCTGAGGCGCTTCGGCGCGGGGCTCGGCGTGGACGAAGCCTGGCTTTCGCTCAGGCAGTTCCACATCATGTCGGCCGACGAGCTCACCGAGGCCAGTCGCCGCGGCCTCGACATCCAGCTCCACACCCACCGACATATCGACGTTAACCGAAAAATCGACTCGCTGGCGCTCGAGGTCACCGAGAATCGCGATTTCCTTCGCTCGGCCATAGGCAATTACCATTTCGCCCATTTCTGCTACCCGAGCGGCGCTACTCACGAGCGAGCGGCCGCGCTGCTCGCCGCGAACGGCGTTCAGTCGGCGACGGTCGATCAGACCGGGCTGAACGCGCCCGGCGCCGATTGCTACGCGCTGCGCCGACTGCTCGACGGGCGGAGCGTGAGCGACGCCGAGTTCGACGCCTACCTGTCGGGAATTCTCCATTATACCGATTCGCTGCGCGCCCTGATGACGCGCAAGCCGCGAGAGGCGGGCTTTCGGGTTTCCCCTGCCAGGGAGCCCGAGCTGGCAACGGGCCGGTCCGGCCGGCCGGTCCGGCGCCGGCAGGTTGCGACACGGTAGCGATCCGGCGCGGGCCGGACCTGCCTCAGGCCGCTTTCTCCGCCGCGATCCAGTCGTCGATCTTTTTCTCGAGCACCGCCAGCGGCAGGGCCCCGGTCATCAGCACCTGGGCGTGGAAGTCGCGCAGGTCGAAGCGGGGGCCGAGCGCCTTTTCCGCCCGGGCGCGAAGCGCGCTGATCTTGAGCTGGCCGATCTTGTAGGCGAGCGCCTGGCCGGGGATGGCGATGTAGCGCTCGGTTTCCGCGGTGGCGTTGCTTCGCCCGCGCGAGCTGTTGTCGAGGATGTACTGGATGGTGCGGTCGCGGGTCCATCCCTTGGAATGGATGCCGGTGTCGACCACCAGCCGGATCGCCCGGAACAGCTGCGAATCGAGATAGCCGAAATATTGATAGGGGTCGGTATAGACTCCGAGCTCGCGTCCCAGCGTCTCGGCATAGAGGCCCCAGCCTTCGACATAGGCGGTGTTGCCGCCGAAGCGCATGAAGCTGGGCAGAGCCTCGTTCTCCTGCGCCAGGCTGATCTGGAAATGATGCCCGGGCGCGCCTTCATGCAGGTAGAGAGTCTCCATCGTCGGGATGGTCCGCGAGGGCAGGTCGTAGGCGTTGAAATAGAAGACGCCGGGCCGCGATCCGTCGGTCGTGCCGCTCTGGTAGGAGCCGCGCGCCGCACCCTTCTCGGTCAGCGCCGGCACCGGCCGGATCTCCAGCGGCGTCTTCGGAATGGTCGAGAACATCCTCGGCAGGGTCGCGTCCAGCCGCTTGCCGATGGCGACATAGCCTTGCTGAAGCGCCTCGCGCGATTTCGGCTTGAACTTCGGGTCGGTCCGGATGTGCTCGAAGAATTGCTGGAGCGTGCCGGTGAAGCCGACCTGCGCCTTCACCGCCTGCATCTCGTTGTGGAGGCGCGCCACTTCGGCGAGGCCGATTCGGTGGATCTCGTCCGGGCTCATCTCGGTGGTGGTGCTCAGCGCCACCAGGTGGCGGTAGAGGGCGGGTCCCCCCTTCATGTCCTGAAGCCCGACGGTCGGGCGCGACCGCGGCAGATAGCGGTCGCGGATGAAGTCGCGAAGGCGGGTCACGGCCGGCCTGATCTCGGTGGAGATCGACCGGGCGTAGGCGGCCTTCAGGCGCTCCCGGTCGGCGGCGGGGACCTCCGCCGGGAAGTTCGCAACCGGGCGGTAGAAGCTGCTCCCTTCCACCCCTTCGGCGAGCATGGCGTCGAGCTGCTCGAGGACGTTGGCCATGACCAGCCTGGGCTGGACCACGCCGGCCGCCAGTCCCTGCTCCATCCGGACGATCGCGCTGTCGGTCAGCTCGACGAAATCGTGGATTCGGGCAAGTCCGTTCTCGTAATCCTTGACCGTCTTGTAGGGCGCGATGCCCTGGCCGGAGCTGAGCTCGGCGAAGAAGGTGTGGAAGCCGTTGAAATGGTCCACCGGGCGGACCGCCGAGGCGGCGAACAGCTCGCCCTCCAGCCCGCGCAGGTCCATCGTGCGCTGCCACTTGAAGACGTCGTAGGCGACCCGCTCGTCGGCGCTCAGCGCGCCGCGGTCGATGGCCGCGAGCGCGGCGAGGTCGGCCCGGGCCGCTTCGCGCTCGGCGCCGTAATAAGCGTCGCTGAAGAAGTCGCCGAGGCGGTCGGCGTAGCGCAGGTCCCCGCGCGCGGTCGCCTGCATCGGGTTGCGGCGCAGGCTGGCCTCGTCGCTGTCCCGGAAGAGGGCGGCGAGAGCTTCGGAGGCGGTGGCGCGCGGGGCTTGGGCCGCCGCTGCCGGTGGCAGCTGGGCGTCGCCGGAGGCGCAGCTGGCGAGGAGTCCAGCCGTCAGGCACGCGATCAGGGTCGGTCTTCTCATGGTAAACGTCCTTCTGCTCTCGTCATTGCGAGGAGCGTAGCGACGAAGCAATCCAGATTCCGAGGCTGGCCCGTCGCCCCAGCGAAGGCTGGGGCCCCGGCGGGTGAAGACCACCGTGATCTTCACCCCCTGGGATCCCAGCCTTCGCTGGGATGACGGAGGTCACTAACCGTTCGTCGCCGCGATCCAGTCGTCGATCTTCTTCTCAAGCACGCCCATCGGAAGCGATCCCGTCATCAGCACCTGGGCGTGGAACGCGCGCGGGTCGAACCGCGGCCCCAGCGCCGCTTCCGCCTTGGCCCGGAGCCGCTGGATGGTCAGAGCTCCGATCTTGTAGGCGAGCGCCTGGCCGGGGATGGCGATGTAGCGTTCGACCTCGGCGGTGACCTCGGTCCGGCTCATGCCGCTGTTGGCGAGCATGTAGTCGATCGCCTGCTCGCGGCCCCAGCCTTTGGCGTGGATGCCGGTATCGACGACCAGGCGCATGGCTCTGAGCATCTCGTCGTTGAGGCCGCCGAAGCGCTGATAGGGATCGGTCTCGAGCCCGAGCTCGTCCCACAGGGTCTCCGCGTAGAGCGCCCAGCCTTCGACATAAGCGGTGTTGCCGCCGAAGCGCATGAAGGCGGGAAGGGCCTCATTCTCCTGGGCGAGGCTGATCTGGAAATGATGGCCCGGGCTGCCCTCGTGCAGGTAGAGCGTCTCCATGCCCCACAGGCGCCGGGAGGGCAGGTCGTAGCTGTTGTAGTAGAAGATGCCCGGCCTCGAGCCGTCGGGCGTGCCCGGCTGGTAGGAGCCGCCGGCCTCGGTTTTCTCGCGGAACGGCTCGACCGCCCGGATCTCGAGCGGGCTCTTGGGAATGGTCGAGAATTGCTCGCGGATCCGGGCGTCGACCCGGCGGGCGATGGCGTCATAGCCCTGGTTCAGCGCCTCCTTGCTGGCCGGAGCGAATTTGCGATCGGTGCGCAGGTGGTCGAAGAATTGCGGCAGCGTCCCCTTGAAGCCGGCGCGGGCCTTGACCGCCTCCATCTCGCTCCTGATCCGGGCGACCTCGCCCAGCCCGGTCCGATGGATTTCCTCGGCGGCGAGCGGGAGCGTCGTCGTGCTTTCGATCTGCCGCCGGTAGACCTGCTCGCCTCCCTTCATGTGGACGAGGCCGACGCCTTCGCGGGCTTTGGGCAGATATTCTGACCGCAGGAAATCCCGGACCCGGCGGTGGACGGGGTAGATCTCCTTCTCGATCGAGGCCCGGTAGGCGGCGGTCAGCCGGACCTTCTCGGCCTCGGAGAAAGTGGCCGGAAACTTGCGAATCGGCCCGTAAAACGGCGATTCCTCCACATTCTGGGCGATCAGAAGATCGAGCTGGTCGATCACGTTGCGGATGGTCAGCCTGGTTTCGAAGACTCCGGATTCGATGCCCTCCCGGAAGCGGCCGATGGCGCGGTCGTGATAGACGACATAATCCTTGTGGCGCTTGAGGTTGTTTTCGAAATCCGCGACCGTCTTGAACGGCGCCGCCCCCTCGCCCGAGGCAAAGGTGGGATAGAAGGTGTGGAAGCCGGAGAAATGGTTGATCGGCCGCACCACGCCGAGCGCCAGCATGCCGGGCTCCAGATTCTTGAGCGAGTCCTTCGTCTGCCATTCGAAGACGTCATAGGCGATCCGGTCGGTGGCGCTCAGCTTCGATCGGTCGATCGCCCGCAGCGCCGCGAGATCGGCCTGTGACGCCGCCCGCTCCCTCTCGAAATATTCGTCCGTGATGAAGTCGCCGAGCCGCTCCGCGTAGCGCAGGTCGCCGCGGAAGATGGCGCCGACCGGGTTGCGGCGCAGGCTCGCCTCGTCGCTTTCGTGGAAGAGCCGCTTGAGCCTTTCGGCCTCGGTGCCCGAAGCGGCGGCGGGCTGGGCGGCGGCGGTTTGCGGTTCGCCGGGGGTCGCGGCGCAGGCGGAAAGGCCGGCAAGCGAAGCGGCGGCGAGCAGGAGCGTGAATTTCTTCATGAGCCTTGCTTAGCGGGCAAGCGCAGAAGCGGAAAGCGCCACCGGAGTCGCCGTCATCGCGAGCGAAGCGAAGCAATCCAGCGGCTCAGGAGTCCGGGCTGGATTGCTTCGTCGCTGCGCTCCTCGCAATGACGGATCCGTCAGGAAGCCCCGGCCGGCTTCACCCCGTGCTGGGCGTACCAGCCCCATGGCCGCTCGCGATACCATTTGGTGATGATGTACTTGATCCCCCCTTCGACCGGGCAGCCGGTGTGAAGCGAGAAGGTGTTGGGCTCGCCAAACTGGTCGAGGTTGTTCCACAGGAGCAGGTTGCCGGTTCGCGGAGTCACCCGCACCTTGGCGTTGGGGAAGAAGGTCTGCCCGCCTCCTTCCGGCTCGTTGAGGAAGATCATCGCCGTCCAGGTTCGCTGCCCGCCCTGGCGCTCCATCTCCTCCCAGTAAGGCTGGTTGGTGTAGAAGAAATCGTGGTGCGGCTTGAACTGCTGGCCGACGGCGTAGCGCTGGCCCTGGATAGTCTCGCCATGGGTCGGGTCGATCCCGGTGAGGCGGTTGATCTTCGCCTCCACCATCTGGTTGGCGCGGTCTTCGAGCCGCAGGTTGCAGCTCTCGCTGGTGCGGAACTCCGGGTCCGGGCTGGGCGCGAGCAGGCCGGAGGGGACGCGGTCCTTGTCGATCAGCGCGATCACGTCCTCGCATTCCTTGGGAGTCAGGAAGTTGCGGACGACGAAGATGTCGAGGCCCTGGGCCGGGAGCTTGAAGGCGTTGGGCGTCTTCAGCACGCGCTCGCGCACATAGGTGCCGATCTGCATCCGGTAGAGGGCGCCCGGATCGCCCATGGCGCGATATGAAGCGCTCATTGGATCGTCTTTCCCCGAACCATCACATAGTCGACATGCTCCAGCGCCCGCACGTCGCGCAAGGGGTCGCCGCCGACTGCGATCAGATCGGCGGAGAAACCGGGCGCGATCCGGCCGACTTCCCTCTCCAGGCCGAGCAGTCGCGCCGCGCCGGTGGTCGCCGACGCGATCGCCTCGGCCGGGCTCATCCCGGCCAGGTCGACGAGCAGAGCGAGCTCCTGGGCGTTGCGGCCGTGCTCGAAGACCGCCGCGTCGGTTCCGAACACGACCGGCACGCCCGCCGCTCGGGCGGCGCGCGCGGCCTTTCCGACCTCGCTCAGGGTCTCGCGGACCTTGACCTCCACCACCGGCGTGAAGATGCCCTTGCCGAGCCGCTCCCGGATTCCGGTGAAGGCCATGAGGGTCGGCACCAGCGACGATCCCGAGGCCTTCATCGCGGCGATCGCCCGCGCGTCGGCGAAGGTGCCGTGCTCGATCGAATCGACTCCGGCCCGGGCCGCCGCTTCGATCCCTCGGGCGCTGTGGGCGTGGGCGGCGACCTTGAGGCCGAGCCCGTGGGCGGTGTCGACGATCGCCTTCATCTCGGGGTCGGTGAAATGCTGGCCGAGGCCGCGGGCCTGCTGGGAGAGGACTCCGCCGGTGGCGGTGATCTTGATGAGGTCGGCTCCGGCGCGGGAGAATTCGCGAACCCGGGCCGAGCATTGCTCCGCGCCGGTGCAGGTATTGTCGATGCTCAGCGCCCGGACCACCTCGGGACGGAAGCCGGAGACGTCGCCATGGCCGCCGATGATCGAGATTGCGGGACCGGAGGCGACGATCCTCGGGCCGGGGATCAGCCCTTCCGCGGTCGCCCGGCGGAGCATGAAGCCGACCAGCGGCGGCGAGCCGAGGTCGCGCACCGTCGTGAAGCCGGCGAGGGCGGTGATGCGCGCGTTCTTGGCGCCCACCAGGGTCGCCCATTCGCTCGGATCGACCGCCTCGTCGCGATAGTCCCCGCCCGGGTCGCCGGAGAGATGGACGTGCATGTCGATGAGGCCGGGCATCACCGTCTTGCCGGACAGGTCGACGAGCCGGGCGCCGGCGGGGGCGGGCGCCAGCCCCGCGGCGACGGCGGTGATCCGGCCGTCGGTGATGGTGATCGTCGAAGGGCCGGAAGCCGGCCGGGACGCGTCGGCGATCAGGCGTCCGGCGTGAACGACCACCGTCTCCGCCGCGGCGGGGGTGGCGGCGAGGAAGCTCAGGAAGGCCAGGAACCGGATGCGCATGCAGAACCCCTTGAAGCGACGGGTCTTAGTGCTTCGCGGCCAGGGCGTTGACAAGCGAAAAGCCCGGAGCGCTCGCGCGCGCCGGGCTCTTGTTTTCGTCGCCCCAGCGAAGGCTGGGGCCCCGGCGGGTGAAGAACTCAGGGTCCTTCACCCGCTGGGATGCCAGCCTGCGCTGGCATGACGGAGGTTCACCAGAAGAAGTCGTAGATCACGTCGAGCACCTCGCCGGTGTGGGTGTCGACGAGGACCACGTCGTTGTAATAGCGCACCCACCGCGTCCCGTAGGGCGCGTGCGGCAGGCGATACTGGTAGGGATCGTTCAGCCAGTAGCGGTTCGAGAAGAACAGCGAATCGAGCACGATCCCGATCGACAGCCGGTTGTAGCGATAGTTGCGGTAGGGCGAGTAATAGCGGCCCGAGCGGTACAGGTCCCGGTTCGAATAGCGGTAGCGCTGCCAATCGTAGCGGTTGTCGTTGCGCCAGCCCCGGTTCCAGCCGCTGCGGCGGCCCTCGCGGCGGTCTCCGTAACGGTCGCGGTTCCAGTCGCCGCGGCCGCTGCGGTCGCGGTCCCAGTCGTCGCGGCGGCCGTCGCGCCGGGCCTCGCGATAGTCCTCGCGAAGCCCGCGCTCGACCCGCTCCTGGTTGCGCTGGCCCTGGCGGGCGTAATTGCCGCCGATCGACTCGTCGATGCTCTGCTGGTTCGCCGCCCGGGTCTCCCGGACCCGCTGCCGATAGGCTTCGCGCAGGGCCTCGTTGCGATCGTCGCCGCCGCGGCCCATGCGCTCGCCGCGCTGGCCGTCGCCGCCGCGCCGGCCGCCGGACCAGCCTTGCTGCTGCTGTGCCGCCGGCGCCTCGACGCGCTGCTGGCGAGCCTCCTGGCGCGCTTCCTGCCGGGCTTCGCGACGCTCGGCGCGCTCCGGCGTCGCTTCCTGGCGGCGCTCGGCGCGCGCCTGGTTGCGC
>DASWLY010000209.1:0-2956 GCA_036400035.1 Allosphingosinicella sp. | reverse complement strand
CGCGTTCCGGACTATGCCGACGCCTATGGCTACTGGAACGAGATCGCCAGCATGGGCTTCTACCTGGTCGCGGCCTCGATGGTGCTGTTCTTCGTCAACATCTTCTGGTCGCTGGCGGCCGGGCGCAAGGCCGCCGACAATTATTGGGGCGAAGGCGCGACGACGCTCGAATGGACCCTGTCGAGCCCGCCGCCCTTCCACCAGTTCTCGACCCTGCCGAAGATCGATTGAGGCCCTATGCGTCATCCCGGCGGAAGCCGGGACCTCGTGGAGACGGACCGTGACCTTCCGTCCTGAGGCCCCGGCTTTCGCCGGGGTGACGGGAACCCCTATATGACCACAGTGACCGCAAACCACGACCACGCCCTCCCAGCCGACTGGCGGGACCTGCTCGCCTTGACCAAGCCGCGGGTGATGACCCTCGTCGTCTTCACCGCGTTGTGTGGAATGCTGGCGGCGCCGGCGGCCGTCCATCCCGTGCTCGGCTTCACCGCCGTCCTGTGCATAGCGCTCGGCGCCGGAGCGGCGGCGGCGCTCAACATGTGGTACGAGGCGGATCTCGACGCGCTGATGAAGCGAACCGCCGGGCGGCCGCTTCCGGCGGGACGGCTCGACCGCCAGACCGCCCTCCATTTCGGAGTCGGCCTCGCCTTCTTCTCGGTGCTTCTGATGGGCCTCGCCGCCAACTGGCTGGCGGCCACGATCCTCGCCGCCTCGATCCTCTTCTACGTCCTCGTCTACACCGTCTGGCTGAAGCGGCGAACGCCCCAGAACATCGTCATCGGCGGCGCCGCCGGCGCCTTCCCGCCGGTAATCGGCTGGGCCGCGGCGACGGGCGACGTGACGCTGCTGCCGATCCTCCTCTTCGTCCTCATCTTCCTGTGGACTCCGCCGCATTTCTGGGCGCTGTCGCTGTTCGTCCGCTCCGATTACGCCGCCGCCGGAGTGCCGATGCTTCCGGTCGTGTCCGGAGCGAAGGCGACCCGCCGGCAGATCGCGCTCTATACCGTCCCGATGGCGGCGGCCGCCGTGGCGCCGTGGCCGCTGGGGCTCGCCGGGGCGGTTTACGGAGTCGCCGCGGCGGCGCTCAGCCTCGGCTTTCTGGTCCTCGCCTTGCGAGTCCTCGCGAACCGGGCCGCCGAGCCCGAGGGGATGAAGCCGGAAAGGCAGCTGTTCGCCTACTCGATCCTCTATCTGTTCGCGGTGTTCGGCGCCCTCGTGATCGATCAGGTGCTGTCGTGACCGATCCTCGCGACGACGAGATCCGCCGCCGCCAGAAGACGCGGGCGATCATCATGGCGCTTCTGCTCGGCGCCTTCGTCATCCTCGTCTATGCGATCACCATCGCCAAGATGGGCCTTCAGCAATGACCGGCCTCGCCCGCCGCAACGGGCGCACCGCCGGCCTCGCCGCGCTCCTGGTCCTGGCCATGGTCGGCCTCGCCTTCGCCAGCGTCCCGCTCTACCGCCTGTTCTGCCAGGTGACGGGGATAGACGGCACCACCCAGCGGGCCGAGGCCGCGCCCGGGCCGGTGGCCGGCAAGGAAGTGGCGGTACGGTTCGACGCCAACACCGCGGCCGCGCTGCCGTGGCGCTTCGGCCCGGAAAAGCCGCGCGAGATCGTCACCATCGGCCAGCGCGTGATGGCCTTCTACACCGCCAAGAACCTCTCCGCCCGGGCCGTCAAGGGGACCGCGACCTTCAACGTCACCCCCGTCCAGGCCGGTAAGTATTTCAGCAAGATCCAGTGCTTCTGCTTCAACGAGCAGATTCTCCAGCCGGGCGAGGAGGTGCGGATGCCGGTGGTCTATTTCGTCGACCCCAGGATCCTCGACGATCCGGACGCCAAGGCCATCAGCGAAATCACCTTGAGCTACACCTTTTACCCGGTGGATTCGGGCGCGCAGGGAAGCTAGAGACCCACCCGTCGTCCCGGCGAAGGCCGGGACCCCGGCGAGGAGGAGGCACCGAGCCTTCATCTCGCTGAGATCCCGGCCTTCGCCGGGATGACGGCCAGCAGACGGCAAGACAAAGGACGAACGATGGCCGGAGCGAAGAACCATCCCTATCATCTGGTGAACCCCAGCATCTGGCCGATTTTCGGCTCCTTCTCGGGCCTCGCCCTGTTCGGCGGGCTGGTGATGTGGATGCACGACGTCACCGGCGGGGCGATCGTCATGGCCGCGGGCCTGGTCGGCGTCCTGTTCACCATGTTCGCCTGGTGGGCCGAGGTCATCAAGGAGGCGCATGCCGGCGATCACACGCCGGTCGTCCAGCTCCACCTTCGCTACGGAATGATCCTGTTCATCGCCTCGGAGGTGATGTTCTTCCTCGCCTGGTTCTGGGCCTATTTCAACGCCGCGCTCTTCCCGCCGGGCGTCGAATCGGTCGGCGGCACCTGGCCTCCCAAGGGAATGGAGGTCCTCGACCCCTTCGGCTATCCGCTGCTCAACACCTTGATCCTGCTCTGCTCGGGAACGACGGTGACCTGGGCGCATCATTCCCTCATCCACGGCGACCGCGACGGACTGATCAAGGGGCTGTGGGCGACGATCGGGCTCGGCCTGCTGTTCAGCGGCATCCAGGCCTACGAATATGCCCACGCGCCGTTCGGCTTCAAGGACAATATCTACACCTCGACCTTCTTCATGGCGACGGGCTTCCACGGCTTCCACGTCATCGTCGGGACCATCTTCCTGGCCGTCTGCCTGGTCCGCGCCTATAAGGGTCACTTCACGCCCAAGCAGCATTTCGGCTTCGAGGCCGCCGCCTGGTACTGGCATTTCGTCGACGTGGTCTGGCTGTTCCTGTTCATCTGCATCTACGTCTGGGGCGGCTGGGGCGCCGAATATCACGGGTGATTTCCCGTCATACCGGCGAAAGCCGGTACCTCAGGGAGAAGGTCTGTGACTCTACGACCTGAGGTCCCGGCTTTCGCCGGGATGACGGGCTGATGA
>DASWLY010000208.1:0-4155 GCA_036400035.1 Allosphingosinicella sp. | reverse complement strand
CGCGAGCGGCTCGGCGGCGGCAGGATCAAGGACCGGGTCCAGCGCCGCGCCGCCCGCTGCCGCCCGCTGAGGCCGATCGAGATTCGCCGCAACGTCCTCATCGGCCGAATCCGAGGCCGGATCGAAGGCGTGTTCGGCGCCCTCAAACGCTCCTACGGCCTGGCCCGAATGCGCTACATGGGGCTGGCCCGAAACGCCGCCGCCACCCTCGTCACCCTCGTCGCCTGGAACCTCGCCCGAGCCGCCGCAAGAACCGCCTGAGCGGCCCGCCACCGCCTCCAAAGAAGCAGCGACACCTACCCCCCGCCCAACCCTCACCCCGAAGCGAAACCAGCTCAGACCAAAAACGCGTTCAACCGCACTTACTCAAAGGTCCCGCGAAGGCCGGAATCCATGAACACCGCGCAATCGTGATTACCGCCTCCGGTGTTCATGGATCCCGGATCAAGTCCGGGATGACGCGACACTCGCCCTCCGCCGCATTGCCCCGGATCCCGGACTATGCTCCGTTGTAGGCGTAACGACTCCGCCTAGCGGGGCGCGCGCGGCGGAAGGGGGCGGACGTGGGGACATCGGCGACATCGACACCGTGCGACCCGGATACGCCGAGCGACGTCGAAGTCGTCGGCACCGGCCGGGTGCTGCTCGACGAATATGCCGGATTCTGGCCGAACGACCCCCACGCCCCGACCGACGGCGCGAGCTATCGCCGACGAGCCTTCGAGCAGGGCCAGGCGGCGCTCTGCCTCTCCGGCGGCGGCATTCGAAGCGCCGCATTCGCGCTCGGAGTCCTCCAGGCGCTGAGCGCCAAGCGCCTGCTCACCGGCTTCCACTACCTCTCAACCGTGTCGGGCGGCGGCTATATCGGCGGCTGGCTGCAGCGCTGGATCCACGAGGAGCCGGGCGGCGCCCCCGCGGTGATGGTCAAGCTCGGCTCGGTCACCGAGCCGCCCGAAGTCTCGGCGCTTCGCGAAAATTCGAACTTCATCACGCCTCGGGTCGGCATCGGCTCCAACGACACCTGGACCGCCCTTTCCATCTCCGGACGCAACATCGCCCTCAACTGGCTGCTCTTCGCGCCGCTCCTGATGTTCGTGACGGTGTTCCCGAACCTGTTCGCGGCCAGCGTCCTGTCGCTGCCCTACCGGACGACGCTCGTTCCCGAGCTGGCGCTCGCCCCGCTCCTCGTCAGCGCGGCGTTCGCCTGGGCCGCGGCGTGGCATGTCGCGCGCGAACTTCCGAGCTACCGCGCCGGGACGAACGTCACGCCCAATCGGGCGGACGGCTGGCTCACCCTGCGCATCGTCCTGCCGCTGGTCGGCTGGGCCATCGCCGGCACGCTCAGCATCGGCATCGACCTGTTCTCGCGGGAGCCCGCGCTCGCCGTTCCGGGCCTGGCGCTGGCGCTCACCTCGCTGGTCGCCTCGATCCTCGGGCTGACCGCGTCCGGGCTGACCTTGCCGGGGCCGGAGGCGCCGGACCATTGGCACCCGCTCAACGGCTATCGCCAGACCTTCGCGAACGATCTGCCGCTTTGGATCGGCGCCCTGCTGATCGCCGCCGTGATGACCGTGTTCGGCGCCGCCCTCTTCGCCAGCTGGCTCCAGCCGGAGATCGCCTTCCTCAAGAGACATCTCGGGGAGGCGAACCAATGGCACCAGTCCCGGCAGACGCTCTCGCCGATCGCCCTTCTCACTGTCCTCGGGCCGTTATGGCTGATGGCGACTCAGCTGCTCATCGCCATCGTCTTTTCGGGCTTTCGCAACGCCAGCGGCGCGACGGTGCGTCCGGACGCGGACCGCGAGTGGCTCGCCCGGCTGTCGGCGGTGAAAATCAAGCCGATGCTGCTGTGGGGGACGGTCGGCTTCGCCGTGCTCATCCTCGACTGGGCGCTTCGCCGCTACATTCCGGGCTACGACATGTCGCTGTCCGGAATGATCGCGCTCGTCAGCGGCTTCGCCGCCGTGGCGGGCGGCAAGAGCTCGAAAAGCGGCAACAGCACGAGCACGGTCCAGGGCATCGGCGGCTCCGTCCTCAAATATATTCCGATCCAGGGCCTGATCGCGCTCGGCACCGGACTGTTCATCCTCATGCTGTTCCTGATCCTGGGCCGGATCGAGCAGAACAGCGCCGTCTGGATCGCCTCCAGGTTGGAGGATCCGCGCCTTCCCCAATGGGTCGATCCGCACGTCGTCGCCCACCTGGTCTTCCTCGCCGGGCTGCTCCTCGCCTTGCTCTTCCTGGGCCGACGGATCCAGGTGAACCGCTTCTCGCTGAACGGCCTCTACCGCAACCGCCTCGCCCGCGCCTTCCTCGGCGGCGCCCGCCTCAAGCGCGATCCGGACCCGTTCACCGGCTTCGACGCGGCCGACAACGTGCGCATGCACAAGCTCGCGCCAAGCGCGGGCGGAGGCGCGATCCTCTATCCGGTGATCAACGTCGCCCTCAACGTCACCGCCAGCGAGAAGCTCGCCTGGCAGGAACGCAAGGCCGAGCCTTTCGTCTTCACCCCCCGCTACAGCGGCAGCGGAATGCTGAAGCCGCCCGAATGGCCGCCGGAGGGGGCCGCCGTCGACTTGAACGATCCGCCCGGCGCCTATGTCGCCTCCAACGTCTACGGCGGCAACGAGCCCGATCTCGCCATGGCCGGGTGCGGAGTCAGCCTCGCCACCGCCGTGTCGATCTCGGGCGCCGCCGCGAGCCCGAACATGGGCTATCACACGTCGGCGGCGACGGCCTTCCTGATGACCCTGTTCAACGTCCGCCTCGGCGCCTGGCTTCCCAACCCCGCGCAGGGCGAGAAGATGGGCGACGCGATCCGGGCCTCGGGACCGAGCAACTCACTGTTCGCGGTCCTTCGCGAGCTCGGCGGAGCGACCGACGACCGCGGCCGCGACATCTACCTCTCCGACGGCGGCCATTTCGAGAATCTGGCGCTGTACGAAATGGTCCGCCGCCGCTGCCGCTACATCGTCGTCAGCGACGCCGGCGCCGACCCCCAATGCGCGTTCGCCGATCTCGGCGGCGCCGTGCGCAAGGCCAAGATCGATTTCGACGTCGACATCAGCTTCGACTCGCTCGACATTTCGGGCCGGGGCCGGGAGATCGACCCGCAACGCGCCTATGCGCTCGGGACGATCGAATATCCGGAAGCCCGCTACACCGGCGCCGGGCCGGAGGACGCCGAAGCCCGCAGGCGCCGCACCGGGCGGCTCCTCTACATCAAGCCGAGCTATTTCGGCCGGCTCCCGGTCGACGTCCGCTCCTATGCGGAGGTCAGCAAGACCTTTCCGCACGAATCCACCGCCGATCAGTTCTTCTCGGAGTCCCAGTTCGAAAGCTACCGCCGCTTAGGCTACTTCTTCACCTCGGCCCTGGGCGGGGACTCGCCGGCGAGCATCGAGGCCTTCTTCGACGCGATCGAGGGCGAGCATGAAAGGGAGAAGGAGGCGCAGGAAGGGATCGTCAGGAAGGCGGTCCGGGCGGTGAAGCGGAAGGTGGGGGTGGGGAAGAAGGATTGATCCGCCGAGGCGGGAAGGAGCCGTCATCCCGGCGAAAGCCGGGATCTCAGGCCGGAAGGGCGCCTTTCCTCGCCGAGGTTCCGGCTTTCGCCGGAATGAGGGGACCTAAGCCTCGCTACCCTCTTCCTTCGATTCCGCCTCTTCCCCTTCCGCCCCCTTCATGTCCTGGAAGAAGGGCTCGACCTCCCCCTTCAGTTTGATCGTCATCGGTTGGCCGAACCGGTCCATGCTTCGGCCGGCGGCAACCCGGATCCAGCCTTCGGAAACGCTATATTCCTCGACGTCGGTGCGCTCCTTGCCCTTGAAGCGGATGCCGACTCCGCGGCGCAGCAGCTCGCCGTCGAAGAACGGGCTGCGCGGGTTGAGGGAGAGGCGGTCGGGGGGCGTGTCGGCCATGGCTTGTCTCTTCGTTTCGTCTGGAGTGGAACCCTCTCCTTCACCGGAGGGGTTGCGGCCCTTTGCCGTCATTGCGAGGAGCGGAGCGACGAAGCAATCCAGCTTCGGCGGCGGCCCGATGCAGCAGTGGATTGCTTTGCTCCGCTCGCAATGACGGCAAAAGCTAGCGCAACTTGCTGATCTTGAGCCCGTCCTGTTTCGCGCGCTCCTTCACCGACTCCTCGCTTCGGGTCAATGC
>DASWLY010000207.1:0-13042 GCA_036400035.1 Allosphingosinicella sp. | reverse complement strand
CTCGCCCTTGGGCAGCGCCTCGACCGAGGAGTTGCCTGACATGACCGTCGACCTCGACGAGGGCGGGGAGCGGCCGCGCGTTCTCGTCGTCGACGATGACGAGCGCAACCTCCTGGCGATAAGCACGGTGCTCGAGGATATCGGGGAGGTCGTGCTCGCAAATTCCGGCGAGGAAGCGCTCAGGCACCTCCTTAAGGGCGAGTTCGCAGTCATCCTGCTCGATGTCTACATGCCTGGCCTCGACGGCTACGAAACCGCACAGATCGTCCGCAGCCGCGAGCAGACCAAGCGAATCCCGATCGTCTTCCTCTCCGCGGTGAACAAGGAGAAGGAGCATCTGATCCGCGGCTATTCGATGGGCGCGGTCGACTACGTGTTCAAGCCGGTGGAGCCGATCGTGCTTCGCTCCAAGGTGGCGGTGTTCGTCGACCTGTTCCTGATGACCCAGGAAATCCAGCGCAAGGCGGCGCAGGAGCAGAAGCTGCTCGACGCCAATCTGCGCGCCAATGCCGAGCGGCTCCGGGTGGAGCAGGAGCTTCGCCTCGCCGAGCAGCGCCAGGCCGCTATCATCGCCTCGCTTCCGATCGTCCTCTACATCGAGGCGGAGGGCCCCTCCCCCCGGGTGCCGCAGTTCGTAGGCGGCAATTTCACCGCCGTCACCGGCTTCACCTTCGGCGCCGTAGAGGCCCAGCCGACGCTCTGGGCGGACCGCCTCCACCCGGAGGACCGCGAGCGGGCATTGGGCGCGATCCGCGACCGCCAGCGCACCGGCGCGATGAACATCGAGTATCGCTGGCAGTGCGCGGACGGCCAGTACAAGCACTTCCTCGACCAGGCGGTTCTGCTCCGGGCGGAGGACGGGGACGCGGCGCAATATGCCGGCACCCTGCTCGACGTCACCGACCGCAAGGACCTGGAAAAGCAGCTCCTCGAAGCGCGCAAGATGGACGCGATCGGCAAGCTTACCGGCGGCATCGCCCACGATTTCAACAACCTCCTCGCCGCCGTGCTCGGCGGCCTCGGCCTGATCGAGCGCCGGCTTCCGCTCGAGGAGGAGCACAAGAAGATCATCGCCATGACCCGGCGCGCGGCCGAGCAGGGCTCCGAGCTGGTCAAGAGGCTGCTCGCCTTCGCCCGGCGCCAGCAGCTTCAGCCGGATTCGATCGACATCCGCCGGCTCTCCGCCTCGGTGACCGACCTGCTCGCCCATACCCTGGGCGGGCTGGTGCGGCTCGAATGGCACGCCGACGGCGACGTCTGGCGGGCCTTCGCCGACAGCACCCAGCTCGAGCTGGCGCTGATGAACCTCATCATCAACGCCCGCGACGCCATGCCCAAGGGAGGGACGATCCTGATCGCGGGCCGCAACGCGACCGCCGCTTCGGCCAATAGTCTGGGCCTGCCGGCCGGCGAATATGTCGTCCTCGCGGTCTCGGACGACGGCAGCGGCATCCCCGCCGCGATCCTGGAGCAGGTCACCGAACCCTTCTTCACGACCAAGGCCGTCGGCAAGGGCACCGGCCTCGGCCTCTCGATGGTCTACGGCTTCGCCCGCCAGTCGGGCGGGGCGATCGACATCGACAGCCAGGAAGGCGAAGGAACCACCGTCGAGATCTGGCTGCCGCGCGCTCCGACTCGCGAGGCGGAAGCGGAGGAGCAGCCGGCTCCCGCCCCCGAAGCGGAAGCCGAAGGGCGTCGCTTGCGGATCCTCCTCGTCGACGATCATGACGCGGTGCGCGAGACCACGGCCGGAATGCTGTGCGACATGGGCCACGAGGTCGAGACGGCGACGGACGGTCCCGGCCTGCTGCGCAAGCTGAGCGCCGCACCGGCCGATTACGACCTCATCATCACCGACTATGCGATGCCCCTCCTCTCGGGCTCCGACGTGCTCAAGCAGGCCCGGGAGATCCGCCCGGGCATGCCCGGCATCATCATCAGCGGCTACGCGGACAGCCGCTCGATCGCTCGCAACGGCCACGAATCGGTGGTTCTCACCAAACCCTTCACCCTCGACCAGATGAAGACCGCAATCGGCGCCGTCAGCAACGGAGCCCGCGAGCCGCTGACCACGCTGTGAATATCTTCCGCGCCTCGTCACGAGGCTGCAATACCGCCGCCCTAAGGTCGGATCGTCTTTGTCTGACCCGTCATTGCGAGGAGCGGAGCGACGAAGCAATCCAGGCGGGCCTCGGAAGCCGCCTGGATTGCTTCGCTTCGCTCGCAATGACGGAGTTCAGTCAGCCTGAGGCGATCACGTCTTAGGCAAAGGCCCATCGCAACGAGAGGCACCGCACATGGTCGAGAGCGGCGAACGAGGAGCTTCAACCCGGCGACGCCTTCTGGAGGACAGCCGCGGGGGGTGGGCGTTTTTCGGCCGGCTGCTGATCCGGTCGATGCGCAACAACCGGCCGGCGCGCTGATCTCCTGACCTGCGGTCGGCGACCCAAGGGCCGCCTTCGCCTCAGTCGGGCGGCCGCTTGATCAGGTCCCCCAGCAGGGAATCGTCGGCGCCGCCGGTGCCGGAGGAGCCGCCCATGCCGGCATTGTCCACTTCGCTGGCGGGGCCCGAGCCGCCCGCGCTGCCTTTGTCGATGATGGTCTCGCCGTCGCGCCACTTGAAGCGGGCCTTCGCTTCGTCGTGAAGCGGCAGATCGCGGTCGTCTTCTTCAGCCATGATATCCTCCGGGGGCGACCGCGGCTGAACGCCCGCGGGGGCGCGTCGATCCGTGGAGGCGCGCCGCCTCCAGCCGGGATCCCGCGGTCGCAGGCCCGCTCGGAGAGCGCCGCGACCCGTTTGAAATGAAAGATTCCCAATTCTGTCACATCGACGTAACATTCGCGTTCGTGTCGAACGAACGCGGAGAATGAGGATGAGGATAGCTCCACTGGCCGCCGCGGCGGCGATCGCCCTCACCGGATGCGCGACGGCGGATCAGGGCCGGCTCGTCGAGCAGGGATATGAACGGGGCGCCCTGGGCGTGGCCGCGCTCGACCGGGGCGACTGGACCGCCGCCGAGGCTCAGCTGAGCGCGTCGCGCAACGTCCGCTCCGACGATCCCGCCCGCCTCATCAACCTCGGCAAGGTCTATGCCGAGACGGGGCGCATCGCCGACGCCGTCAGGGCGTGGCAGCTCGCGCTCGCTTCGAGCCGCCAGTTCGAGGTGGTGACCGCCCAGGGCCGGGTGGTGTCGACCGATCAGCTCGCCCGCGAGGCGCTCGCCCGCTACGACCCGGCGGTCCGGACCGCTTCCCGCTGAGCCCCCACTCCCGCTAGCCGAGCGGAGGCGGCGCCGCCGCGCCGCTGTCATACGCATGTCATCAAGATGCGCTCTAATGTCCCGCAGCCTTTGAGCGGGATGACATTCGCGTGGCCGGTCGCCGGTGATCCAAACCCAGGAAGTCGAGCTTAAGCTGGAGATCCCGGCCGGCGAGATCGACGCCTTCCGCTCGGCGCCGATGCTGGGCGACCCGGCGCGAAAGCCGAACCGCCTGCGCACCACCTATTTCGACACGCCCGGCGGCGATCTGCGCAGGGCGGGCTATTCCCTGAGGCTCAGGCAAAAGGGACGGACGTTCGTCCAGACGGTCAAGCATAGAGGCTCGGATTCCGGCGGCTTTTCGAGCCGGGCGGAATGGGAGAAACGCAACGACTCGGCGGCGCTGGACTTCGAGGCTGTCAAGGCGACGCCGGTGGGAAAATTGCTGTCGAAGCGGGACATGAAGAAGCGGCTTCAGCCCGTTTCGGAGACCGAGGTGAGGCGGACCACCTGGCTCGTCCGCCGCGGCGAAAGCGCCGTCGAGCTGATCCTCGACGAAGGCAAGGTGACCAGCAACGGCCGCGAGGAGCCGATCTCGGAAATCGAGCTCGAGCTCAAGCAAGGACCGCGATCCGAGCTGTTCAGGCTGTCCAGCGAGCTCGGCCAGGGGCTGACGCTTCGGATGGGCGTGATGAGCAAGTCCGAGAGGGGCTTCCGCCTGCTGGAAGGCCGGACCCCCCGGGTCCGCAAGGCGGAGAAGGTCAAGCTCGTCCCCTCGATGTCGGTCGGGGAGGCTTTCGCCGCCATCGTCCAGTCCTGCCTTCGCCATTTCCGGCTGAACGAGCCGCTCTTCGCGAACGAGACGAACGCCCGGGCCCTTCACCAGTCGCGGGTGGCGATTCGGAGGCTCCGTTCCGCTTTGACCCTGTTCAAGCCGGTGCTGACGGATGCGGAGACCGATCGCCTGCGCTCTGAGCTGCGGTGGATCGCGGGGCAGTTGGGCGAGGCGAGGAATCTCGACGTGCTGCTGGCCGCGAAGTCCCCGGAGGGCCGCACGCCCGACCCGGCGAAGCGCAAGGAGCTGCGGCGGGCGCGCAAGGAGGCCTATGCCCGGGTCCACACCGCCCTGGCTGAACGCAGGCTGCCGGCGCTCATCCTCGATCTCGTCGCGTGGAGCGAGGCAGGCGCCTGGCGAAGCGGCGATCTTGCCGGCGAGCCGATAAGCGGTTTCGCCACGGCCCGGCTGGAGCGCGGATGGAAGCGGGTTCGCAAGCAGGCGAAGGCGCTTCGCGCCCTCGACGCCGACGGGCGGCACCGCCTTCGCATCGATATGAAGAAGCTGCGCTATGCGGCCGAGTTCTTCGTCGCCCTCACGCCCAAGGACCGGCGCCGGCAACAAGGGCAGTTCATCGAGCGATTGCAGCACCTGCAGGAGCTCCTCGGCCGCCTCAACGACATCGAGACGAGGCGCCAGCTTGCCCCGGAGCTGTTCGAAGAGGGAGCCGCCGACGACGAGCAGGAAATCGCCGGGCTGGTCGACGAGACGGAGCTCGGCTGGGCGGCCCTTCGGGAAACCGGTCCCTACTGGCGCTGAGCGCCCTTCAGCAGCCGAAGCGCCTCCTGCGCATCGATCTGCCCCGTCGCCGCAAGAGTCCGGGCGGTCGCCGCAAGGTTGGGCCAGCTGCGGAAGGCGTGGCCGGCGATCGCGGCCTCCTCGCCGCCGCAGACGATCAGCCGTCCGATCGTCGCGTCGATCGGGATGACCTCGAAGGCCGCCGCCGGCCCGGCGAACCCGCTGCCGCCGCAGGTTGCGCAGCCCCCAGGTTCATAGACGACGCTGCCGGGATCGAGGCCGAGTGGCGCGGTAACCATATTGCCCGGCTGGACCGGCTCGCGGCAGGCCTGGCAGAGGCGGCGGACCAGGCGCTGCGCGAGGACGAGGCGCAAGACGCAGGCGAGGGAAAAGGCGTCGATCCTCATCGCGGTGACCCGGCCGATCGCGCCGATCGCGTCGCCCGAGTCGATCGTCGCCAGGACCAGGCGCCGCCGGGCGGCGGCCAGGGCTTCACCCGCCCTCTCCCGGCTGGAGAGGTCGCCGGCCGCGAAGGCGTCGGGGCGCGCCCGGGCGATCGCGCCCAACGTGGCCGCCCTTCCTGAGCCGGGAGCGCCGGCGATCAGGATCAGCCCGATCTTTTCTTCGAGCGCCTCGTGCAGGGCGGTCCTGGCGGCGTCGGTCAGCCCAGGCAGGTCCGGCCCCGCTTCCGGCGCGAAAGCGGGACCCTCGGTGACGTCGCAAGGCAGGGCATCGAGGCGCATGGCACCTACCTAAGCCCCGATCATGACAGCTGTGTGCAAGATTTGTGACAGCCGGCCGCGAGCGGGCTAGAGGATTCGCTCCGTCATTGCGAGCGCAGCGAAGCAATCCAGCGCGGCCTCGGAGGCCCCGCTGGATTGCTTCGTCGCTTCGCTCCTCGCAATGATGGATTAGTGTGTACGCCGCCCTAGAAGGTCATGCTCATTCCGACGCTGATCGTTCGGCCGACCTTGTAGGTGTTGATGTCGACCCGATTGTCCCCGAACGCCTGGAATTCCTCGTAATCCTGGCCGAGCAGGTTGCGCGCCTCGAGCTTGATCTCCGCCTTCTTGCCCAGGAAGCCCACTTCCTCGCGGGCGACGAAGTCGAGCCGCAGCCCCGGCTTCTCGACGATATCAGGCTGCCGTGAGCTTCCCTGGATCGGGCCGCGCTCGGTGACCCGCTCGCTGGCGTAGGTGAGGAGGAAGGTCGCCTGCGAAAGTCGGTCGGTATTCTCGATCCCGAACTGGACGTTGGCGAGATGGTCCGACTGCCCGGTCAGCGGAGCGCCGTCCTGAAACAGCAGGTTCGCCGCCACCGGCTGAAGATCGGGGCCGATCACCAGGCTGTCGTCGGACCTGATCCTGGATTGGGTGTAGGTGTAGTTGCCGATGAGCAGGAGGCGCTGATTGGCGAAGCCCGATCCCAGGCCGCTCAGCGGCAGATAGGTCTGGAGCTCCGCCTCGACTCCGTAGAGCGTCGCCTGGGGCGCGTTGGCGAAGCCGGTGCGCAGCTGGCCGCCGCCCGCGAAGAAAGCCGCCGACTCGATCGGATTGTCGATCTTCTTGTAGAAGCCGGCGAGGCTGAACCGCTCGCCGCGGCGGAAATAATATTCGTAGCGGGCTTCCGCGTTGGTCAGCTCGCTGTCGGTGAGGAAGGGGTTGCCGGTGAACTCGCGGTCGGATTCGAAATCCTGGTAGATCTGGGGCGCCAGCTCGCGGAACTGGGGCCGGGCGATCGTCCTCGAAGCGTGGAGGCGAAGCTGCATGTTGTCCGCGAAGTTCCAGGTCACCGTCGCTGCGGGCAGCCAGTAAGCGTTGGCGATCCAAGTGCCCGTGGCGCCCGCGGCACTGGTCGCGACCGTCTCCACCGCATCCTCGTACCGCACTCCGAACTGAGCCCTCAGTGCCGGGCCCGGAAGCTCGATCTCGGCCTGGGCATAGCCGGCGTGGATCCGAAGCCCCGCTTCATAGGCGGCCGCGCCTTCGGCGCCCGAAATGTCGCGCAACTGTATGTTGAAATTGTAGATGTTGAAATCGGAAAGCAGGTAATCCGGCCGTTCCTGGGCCACCGCGATCGGCAGTGCGCCTTCCGGCCGGAAATATTGAAACTGGTAGCGCGACGCGTCGCGCTGGCTCTTCGAATAGGCGTAGCCGGCCGAGAGCGTCGTCGGCATCGCGCCGTGAAGGCTGTAGGCGAAGTCGATCCCGCCCGCGTGGACGTCTTCGTTGAGGTCGTTGAAGGCGATGGTCGCCGACTGTCCGCCGGACGTGAGGTTGTTGACGTAATCGTCGACGTCGCTCGCGCTTTTCGTCGCCGCGTTGTTGTCGCCCAGATAAGTGTAGCTGATGTCGCGCTCGTAAGGGGATTCGCGCTTCGTCTTGGCGTAGGTGCCGCGCAGATCGACGGCGAGGTCGCCGAACTTGAACTCGCCGACGAACTGGGTGTCGATCAGCTGCCGCTCGAACCAATAGGTGTTCTGCTCGATGATCGAGGGCGGCAGGTTCGGGTCCTGGTCCTGGACGCTTCGGTTGAAGCCGGCGGCGAGGCGGCCCTGTTTCAAGGTGTCGCGGATGAACAGATTGGTCCAGCGCAGCTTGTGGCGGCCGATCTCGGCGCCGAGCCCGAGCATGGCGTTGACGAGGATCCGGTTGTCGGTGGTGACCCGCCGGAAGCTCGACTGCGGAGTTCCTGCAAGCTCGGGGTCGAGCGAGATCTGCTGGAGGGCGTCGCGCGTTCGCCAGCTGTTGCTATAGCCGAAGGCGGCAAGCAGTCCGATCCGCGCGCCGAGCAGGTCGAAGGCGGTGCCTCCGCTGATATTGCCGCCGAGATTGGGGGCGACGTTGTCGATGCGCTGGAGCAAGGTGGTCGGGGCGTTGACCAGGGCCGCCGCGAAGTCCCGGCGCTGCGCGGCGGTGGTGGAGCCGTTGAAGGCCCCGCCCGCGACCGCGCTCCTCAAGCCCGCGGGCAAGTCGCGCGTGCCGTCGTCGAAGCCGAGCGGATCGAGGCCGCCGCCGTAATAGGAATAGCCGAAATGGCCGGTGGTCTCGCCGTCGAGCTCGGCCGAGGCGCCGACGGTGAGGAAGGTCTCGTCCGGGATCGAGCGCGTAGTGAGGTTGATGACGCCGCCGCCGAACTCGCCCGGATAATTGACCGAATAGCTCTTCTGGACGACCGAGCTGGCGATCAGGCCGGTCGGGAATATGTCGAGCGGCACGACCCGGCGAAGCGGCTCCGGACTGGGCAGCGGCGAGCCGTTCAGAAGCGCCAGCGAATAGCGGTCGCCGAGCCCGCGGACGAAGACGAAACCGTTGCCGACCACGGAGAGCCCGGTGACCCGCTGAAGCGCACCGGCGATGTCGCCCTCGCCGGTGCGGGCGATGTCCTCGCTCGACAGGACCGAGACGACTTCCGGAGTGTTGCGAAGGATGTTGGGGATGTTGCGCCCGGTGACGATGATGTCCTCGCCCTGCTCCGGCTGGGCGCCGGGGGCGGAGACCTCGATATCCTCTCCGGCTCGCGGTGCGGCGGGGTCGGTTGCGGCTTCGGTTGCCGCGCCGGTCGAGGGGCCCGGCTCGGCCTCCGGCGCATCCACCGGCGCCGGCGCCCCTTGGGCGAAGGCGGCCGTCGGCGAAAGAGCCGTGGTGAGCAGCAGCAGGCTCGCCAGGCTGATGGGCTTCAGCATCGTCAATTTACCCCCGGTACGGTCAGGAAGGGGGCGGCGGCCCTCGAGCCGCCGCCCCGAGGCAGGCAGCGCGATCAGGACGTGGGAATGGCCGTGCAATTGCCGCTGCCGGTGCCGAAGCTCGCGTAGCCGGCGTTGCAGGTCCAGCCGGCGAACCAGTTGTCCGAAGCGTTGCGGACGGCGCCGATGTAGCTGACCGCCTCCAAGCGGTTCGGAGCGGCGGCGTTCACCGTCGCGAACTGGTCGGCGTTGAACGGCGTCGGATCCGTCGCCGCAACGCCGCTTTCATTCGCGCCGTTGATGAAGAGGTTGGTGAGACTTGAGGTGAAGGCCGAATTGTTGCCGTTCGAGCCGGAGCCGAAGATCGCCTGGATTTCCGCGACGGTCACGTTGGCGTCGTCGCGGAAGGCGGTCGGGCAAGCCAGCACGAGCGAGCGGAAGACCGGAGACCCGACATCCTGGAGCGCCGCGTCGGTGCCGCGGATGGTGGTTCCGCCCGTCGCGTCGATGTCGAGGCAGGCCTGAGTGCCGACGACGACGCTGTTGAGCAGCGCATAGTCGGTGCCGCCGCGAAGCAGGATGGTGTTGCCGCCCTGCACCGTGCTTCGCTGGACGAAGGTCGCGTTGGAAACCCGGGTATACTGGCGCGGAAGCGCGTCCTCGTTGCCGTTCGAATCGGCCTCGATCATCGAATCGCCGTTCTGGGCGTCGCGCTGGACTCCGATCAGGAACTGGACCGTGCCGCGATAGCCGAGATCGGTGTCGAGCCCGTCATCGTCGGCGCCGGTGACGACGAGATGCTTCGCGTTCACCCGGCCGCCGAAAATCTCGATGCCGTCGTCGGAGCTGTTGTGGACCTGGATATGGTCGATGGTGGTGTTGCTGCCGACGCCGCCCATGGTCAGGCCCTGCAGCTCGTTGCCGGGCGCGATGGCGAAGCCCGAGTAACGGATCTGCACGTAGCGCATCGTGCCCGAATTGTCGGTCGCGACGTTGCCGCCGTAGAAGGAGCCGGTCGTGCCCTCGATCACCTGCTGGCAATTGGCCGAACCACCGGGAACCGCCGTGTTGCAGTCGCTGATCGGCGCCCGGCCGAGCAGGATAACTCCGCCCCACAGACCCTGGGTCGAATCGGTCACGGTGCCTTCGACGTTGGCGCGGGCGGTGAAGATGATGGGCTGGTTCGGATTACCGTTGGCGTTGATCCGGGAGCCGCGGTTGATCACCAGATAGTCGTTGCCGGACGAGCCGAAGATGGTGACTCCGGCCTGGACGGTCAGAGTGACGGCGTCGCCCCCGGCCAGAGAACCGTCCCCGCCGACGTCGGTGCCGACGTTAACCGGACCCGCGAGCGAATAGATCACTCCGGGAAGCTTCTGGACGGTGTAGTCGTCGGTGATTCGTCCGGAGATTTCGCAATTGCGGAAGGCGGTGGCGATGACTCCGCGGTCCACGGTTCCCTGGGGGCAGGAGGCGGCCGGAGTGCCGTTGCCCGCGGGCGGCGGCGGCGGGGGCGGAGCCGGCGTGCCCGGCGCCGGGACCGGGACCACGATCGTTCCCTCGCCGGGCGAGGAGACGCTGCCCGGGCCGCAGGCGGCAAGCGGGATCAAGGTGGAGAGCAGCAAAATCGAGCGGAAACGAAGCATCGAAAACCCCCTTCAAGGTGTCCAGGCAGCCCGCCTCTGGTGCGAGTCTGCTTCTGGGGCCGGGCCTAGGGCGATTCTGTGATGGTCGTGTGACAAGTATGGCGGGTAGATCGCGAATGCCGGGGGAAAGTTCGAGTCATATCTTGTAATTTTTACGACACATGCCTGTCATATCTTTTTCATACTTAGATGCTTGCACGCATCTTCTTTCCCGCTCGCAAAAAGACGAACGCCGTCTTCGACGCGTTGCGCATCTCCCAGGCGAGCTCGCTCATCCTCTCCTCGTCGAACTGGCTGCCGTTGACGCTGAGGATGACGTCCCCGGTCTTGAGCCCCGCCTTCTGCAGCTGAGGGAGGCTTTCGCCGCCCTTGAGCGCGTAGCCGCCGATCCGCCCGTTCGAGACGACCGGCTTGAGGATCTGGCGCAGGACCGCCGATTCGATCCCACGCGTCCTTTCCGAGTCGTCCGGGGCCGGAGCGCCTTGCCCGGAAACTTCGCCGAAGCGCCGGAGCTCCAGCCGAGCGGGCCGGCCGCCGGTGACCAGGACGGCGTAATCCGGGCCCACTTGCGTAAGCTTCAGGCCGGGCTGAAAGTCCTTCCCCACCCGGACCAGGCGTTGGCCGCCCAACTCGGACCCGATGACCGCCGCGAACTCGGTCGAACCGCCGCCGCTGACGCCGTAGAGGATAAGGCCCAAGGCCGAGCCCGGAATGGGCGCCGCCGCTGGCACTGCTTCGAGCATCGGGGCGGGCGGAGCGGGAGCCGCCGGCGCGGCCGGGGATTGCACGGCCCCGGTCACGGGCGCCGCGGCCAGCCAGGCATAGGTGCCGGCGACGGCGGCGAGGAGACCGGTCAGGCGGGCCGCGATCAGGGTCCGCCGCATCTCAGCTCTCGCTGTCGAGAGCATAGCCCGCCGCCCGCACCGTCCGGATCAAGTCGTGCTTGCCGCCGGCGTTCAGCGCCTGCCGAAGGCGGCGGACGTAGACGTCGACGGTTCGGATCTCGATGTCGCTGTCCCGGCCCCAGACGGCGTCGAGGAGGCGCTCGCGGGAGAAGACATGCCCCTGATTTTCGAGCAGGTGGCGAAGCAGCTTGAACTCGGTCGGCCCCAGCGCCACCGGATCGCCGCTCCGCCGAACCTTGTGGGTCGCCATATCCAGTTCGAGGTCGCCGAAGCTGAGCACCATCCCGGCGAGCGCGGGCCGAACCCGCCGAAGCACGGCCCGGAGGCGGGCGACCAGCTCGGGGGGGCTGAAAGGCTTGGTGACATAGTCGTCGGCGCCGGTCTCCAGGCCGCGGACCCGATCGGCTTCCTCGCCGCGGGCGGTGAGCATGATGATCGGGATGTTGGCGGTTTCCGGGGCGCGGCGGAGGCGGCGGCAGACTTCTATTCCGGACAATTCCTCGAGCATCCAGTCCAGGATGATCAGGTCCGGCCCGCCTTCGACGGCGAGCAGCAGCGCCTCCTCGCCGCTCGCGGTGTGGACGACCTCGAAGCCCTGCCGCTCCAGGGTCCAGCGGAGCAGCTCCACCATTGCCGGATCGTCCTCGACCAGGAGAAGGCGGGCGCTAGCCACAGGCATGCCTCCTGTCGGGTCCGGCGAAAGTCGCCTGCGCCGGCCGCTCGCCGGTCGCCGCGAAGTGGACGAGCCGGGCAATGGCGGCCGAGTGAGAAGCGACCTGGGTCAGGCTCTGCGCCGCGAAGAGGAGATTGGTCGCCGAGGCGCTGCCCCGGGGATCGGCCATCATCGCCGTCATCGAGGACCGGTAAAGCGCGTCGTAGGCGGCTTCGGCGTCGCCGCTGGCCGCGCAGATGGCGGCCTGCGCCCCGGCGTCCCGCCCGGCAAAGGCGTCGAGGGCCGAGCGCAAGGTCTCGACGGCGGTCGCGGCAAGCCTGGTCATGGTCGGCGGGACGGACGTCCTGGGCTGGGCCGCCACCGCCGGCAGGCGCCGGGCGATGTTGCGGGCATGGCCGCCGGCGCGCTGGATCAGGTCCGAGATCTTGAGGGCAGCGACGACTTCGCGAAGGTCGTCGGCCATTGGCGCCCGAAGCGCGATCAGGCAGATGCCACGCCGCTCCACTTCCTCGCCCAGCGCCGCGATCCGGCGGTCGAGCGCGATGGCCTCCTCGGCCGCGTCGGTATCGAACCGGCAAAGCGCCCGGATCGAGGCTGCGATCGCCGCTTCGGCCCACCCGCCGAGCTCCGCGACGGTTGCGCGAAGCTGTTCGAGATCGTCGTCGAACGCCTTGACGGTATGGCTGGACGGGTGGCCGCTCACCCGCGGTCGCACGCGGCTTCAATCCGTAGAGCCGCTCCCCTGCAACACTTCATCGCCGCCATTCACCCGCCGCCTGCCATGCCTGACGCGAACAACTGCGCCACTTTCATGACAGGCGTGTGAAAGCCCTTCGAACGGCTTTCGGGGCTGCGCCTTCAATCCACGTCGGCCGTAAGCTTGCGCCTACGCGATAGCCATTGAAGCCGCACATCCCGCAAGCGCGGGGGACCGGGTAACCAGGAGAGCACCGGCCCGGTAAAGCTTTCCCGTCGCGCCTCGGTCGGAAAGGCGCACCGCCATCATCGATCCTTCGGAGTCGATCCACAATATCTCCGCGCCGGCAGCGACGGCCGCGTTGACCGCGGTCGCAGGCCTGGCGCCCGGAGCGAACAGGACGAGCGCCGATTGCGAATTCGGCTGCGGCAATGCGGCCAGCGGCGCCGCGACGAGCGCCAGGAGCGACAATAAGGAGGCGGCCGGAGTCACGCCGGAGCCGCCGGAGCTTTGCCTGCGAAGAACCAGCCATGCCGCCAGCAGCGGCAGCAAGCCGAGGCCCACGAGCCAGCCGACATCGTAGAGCATGGGATCGGGAACGTT
>DASWLY010000206.1:0-8061 GCA_036400035.1 Allosphingosinicella sp. | reverse complement strand
CATCTCGCCGAGGTCCCGGCTTTCGCCGGGATGACGGGAGGGGGGTGAAAGGCGCGGCGCCTTCGTCTCGCCGGGGTCCCGGCTTTCGCCGGGATGACGGGGGCGGCCGGCGAAGGCCGGTCAGCGCGCCGAGGCGAGGTTGGTGGGGCCGCCGGCTTCGAGGTGGAGGTAGCGGGTGTTGAAGTCGCCGATATGCTGGAGCCGGTCCCACTGGACGATCGAGACCGCGCGCTTGTCGCGCTCGATCAGGCCCAGCCGGCCGAGCTCCTTGAGCACCCGGTTGACGTGGACGGGGGTGAGGCCGGTGCAGTCGGCGATCTGCTCCTGGGTCATCGGCATTTCGTAGCGATGGTCCTCTGAGAGCCCGGCCGCTTCCAGCCGAAGCGCGAACTCGCACAGCAGATGGGAGATCCGGCTGATCGAATCCCGCCGGCCGACATTGACGATCCATTCCCGGAAGATGGCGGCGTCGATCAAGGTGTCGACCCACATTGCCCGGCCGACGCGCGGATGTTCCTCCGCGATGCGGCGCAGCGCCGGCACCGGCACCATCGCGACTTCGCAGCGGGTCAGCGCCTGGACGTTGTGATCGGCGACTTCGAGGAAGCTGTTCTGAAGGTCGAGGAACTCGCCCCGCATGTGGACCGCCATGATCTGGCGGTCGCCCTCCCCGGTCACCTTGTGGCGGTAGGCGAAGCCGCTGAGCAGGAGCGCGCACATTTCGGGCGGCTCGCCTTCGCGGACCAGATAGGCGGCGGGCTCGAGCGTTCGGGGCGTGAAGGGAAGGGCGCGGACCGCGGCGCGGTCCGCATCGTCCAGCGGCCCGCGCGTCTCGAGCCTCCGGAGGACGCGTTCGATACCTTGGGGGACGGACATTTCGCTCTCCGCGCGGCAGGAAAGGGCGGGAGCCTGGAATGATCTCTCTGCCACCGGTGCCCCGTCGTCGTACCGGTGATGGTTTGGGTTCTAACGGATGTGCCGCAAGATGTATCTCACCTGCGATAGGCACATGATAATTAACATGGATTAGTATCTATCCACAATGCCGTGGACCCTGCGCGCCCTGTCCTGTAGTTACGCGCATGGCCGCCCCGCTGGAACCGCTCGCCGACCGGGCCCTGGTAACCCCCTTGCTGGCGAAGCTCCAGACTCGGGCACGCCTGAGCGACCAGGACCGCGACAATCTCCACTCCCTCTATGCCGACGCCCGCGAGATCGGAGCGCGCCGAAGCATCATCCGCGAAGGCGACCGGCCAGAGCATGTCCATCTGATGGTGGAGGGCTGGGCGGCGCGCTACAAATTGCTTCCCGACGGCGACCGCCAGATCACCGCCTTCCTCATCCCCGGGGATTTCTGCGACCTTCACGTCACCATATTGGGCGAGATGGATCACGGCATCGCCACGCTGACGCGCTCCAAGGTGGCCTTCATTGCCCGGACGCGGATGGAAGAGCTCACCGAGCGGCCCTCGCTTGCCAAGGCCTTCTGGTGGTCGACCCTCGTTGACGAGGCGGTGCTGCGCAGCTGGATCGTCAATGTCGGCCGCCGCGACGCGTTCGAGGCGGTCGGGCACCTCTTCTGCGAGCTTTACGTCCGGATGAAGAATATCGGCCTCGTCGACCATCATCGCTTCGAGCTGCCGCTCACCCAGGAGGAGATTGGCGACGCGCTCGGCCTTACCTCCGTCCACGTCAACCGGGTGCTTCAGCGCCTGCGTTCGGAGGATCTGATCAGCTTCCGCCAGGGGCTGCTCACCATCCACGATTATCGCGCGCTGGAGAAAGCCTCGGGCTTCAACCCCAATTACCTGCACATGGACCGGCGGGTCGACACACCAACCTCGATCAAGCCGTGACTTCCTAAACCATGTAGTCGCCCCCCCCCCCGCGAATGGCTAAAAGACTCGGATGCCGCGCTTTTTCTTCCACATCTATGACGACGTCGAGTTCAGGGACGAGGACGGCCTCGAGCTGGCCGACACGGACTCGGCCCGGCGGGCGGCGGTGGCCGGCGCCCGGGCGATGATGTGCGACCAGCTGACCAAGGGCCGGCTCAGCCTCCACCATCGGATCGAGGTCGTGGACGAGCAGGGCGGCCCGGTCCTCACCCTCGCCTTCGGCGACGCGGTCGAGATAGAGACCGCCGGCGGATAACATCCGTCATCCCGGGAGGGACCCCATCAAAGTGCTACTTTGATGGGAACCCGAAAGCCGGGACCTCGGGACAAGAAGTCTCGGCGGGTCTCCCCGAGATCCCGGCTTTCGCCGGGATGACGGAAGGCCGCCAAACAAGCAAAGCCTGCATCGACAAGCCCACTGGCGCCGCTCGTCCGCGCGAACTATCCCTCTGTTC
Organism: Allosphingosinicella sp.; assembly: GCA_036400035.1. Taxonomy (GTDB): domain Bacteria; phylum Pseudomonadota; class Alphaproteobacteria; order Sphingomonadales; family Sphingomonadaceae; genus Allosphingosinicella. The sequence continues at coordinate 5,708 of DASWLY010000206.1, read as the reverse complement.
CAAAGGTTTCGAGGGGAGAAGGCGATGCGTTTCGTGGCGATGAAGGCGGCTCTGCTCGCCGTGACGGCGGGGGCGGGAATGGCGGGAACCGGGGCGGCGCTCTCGGCGGCTCCGGCGGCGGCGCCGGCCGCGAGCCGGATCGAGGTTCCGCCGCTCCAGTTCAAGGAACGCCGCCTCGCCAACGGCCTTCGGGTCATCTCGATGCGCGACACGAGCACGGCCAACGTCTCGGTGTCGGTCTGGTACGAGGTCGGCTCCAAGCACGATCCCGAAGGTCGCTCCGGCTTCGCCCACCTGTTCGAGCACATCTTGTCGCGCAAGACGCGCAACATGCCCTACAACATGATCAACCGGCTGGTGGAAGACGTCGGCGGCGACCGCAACGCCAGCACCTCGTCGGACCGCACCAATTATTACGAGAGCGTGCCCGCGCGCTATCTCGAGACGATGCTTTGGACCCATGCCGAGCGCATGGCCCGCCCGGTCATCGATCCGCAGGTGTTCGAGACCGAGCGCAACGTCGTCAAGGAGGAGTATCGCCAGGGCGTCCTTACTCCGCCCTACGGCCGGCTTCGGCTTCTGGTCACCGACAATGCCTTCGACATCACGCCTCACCGCCGCTCGACGATCGGAAGCATCGAGCAGCTCGACGCCGCCACCGTCGCCGACGCCCGTGCCTTCCACGAAGCCTATTACGGGCCGGACACCGCGACCCTGATCGTCTCGGGCAATTTCGACCAGAAGCAGCTCGATGCCTGGGTCGACAAATATCTTGGGCCCATCCCGGCGCGGGCAAGCAAGATGCCGATCGCCATCACGGAGCGCGAGCCGAAGCGGACCAGGCCGCGGACGGCGACCATGTATGCGCCCAACGTGCCCCTGCCCGTGGTCGGCTCGGTCTGGCGGATCCCCGCAATGGCGCATCGCGACATGGCCGCGATCGAGGTGATGGACGGCATCCTCACCACCGGCGAGAGCTCTAGGCTCTACAAGAGCCTGGTCCGCGAGAAGAGGATCGCCACCCAGGCGGGCGCCCAGCTCGCGAATTTCGAGGAGGAGGGCTATTACTCGCCCAACGTGATCCTCGCCGGCGGCCGCACCGTGGAGGAGGCCGAGGCCGCCTTGGCTGCCGAGATCGAGCGAATCCGAACCCAGCCGGTCACCGCGGCCGAGCTCGCCGAGGCGAAGAACGAGCTTCTCGCCGACGCCCTCCGCCAGCGCGAGACGTTCAGCGGCCGCGCCTCCGGGCTCGGAGAGGTGCTGGTCCGCTCCGGCGACCCGAGGCAGTGGGACAAGGCGATCGCCGCCTATCAGCGGGTGACCGCCGCCGACGTCCAGCGAGTCGCCCGGACCTGGCTCACCCCCGCCTCCCGGGTGGACCTTCGCTACCTCAACGAAAGCGCCCGGCCGGCGGGCCAGGCGGACAGCTGGACCAATCCGGTGCCGATGCCGCGCTTCAAGTCGGCTCCGCCCGCGACCCGGCCGCCCAACGAACTCGCCGCCGAAGGCGAGCGCGAGGCTCCGCCGGCGCCCGGGCCCTCGGTGCGGGTGACTGCGCCCGTCATCTCCGAGACGAAGCTTGCGACCGGCCTCACCGTCGTCACCGCGCGAAGCGGCCAGGTGCCGCTGGCGACCATGACCCTGGTGGTGAAGGGCGGCGCGTCCACCGATCCGCGCGGCAAATCGGGCCTCGCCACCATGGCCGCCGACCTCGCCACCAAGGGCACGGCGACCCGGAGCGCCGAGCGGATCTCGGCCGAGCTCGAAGCGCTCGGAGCGACCCTGAGCACCGGCGCGGGGGCCGACGGATCCTTCCTGTCGATCACCGCTCCGGTCGCCAATCTGGAGGCGGCGGGGCGAGTCCTCGCCGATATCGCGCAGAACGCCACCTTCCCGGCCGAGGAGCTCGAGCTTCAGCGCAAGCAGGCGATCGACTCGCTCTCCATCGCCCTTCGCAATCCCGGCCAGCTCGCCGCGATGATCGCCCAGCCCTTGGTCTATGGCGACGCGCCTTATGCGACCCTGGGCAACGGCACGCCCAGGTCGCTGGCGTCGCTGAGCCGCGAGGACTTCGTCCAGCAGCACCGCAAATGGTGGCACCCGGGCAACAGCGCCCTCGTCATATCGGGCGGGATCGACTCGGCGCGGGCCGACGCCCTGGCGGCGTCGCTCCTGGGCGGGTGGCGGGGCGAAGGCCCGGCCCCGACTCCGCCGGCCTCGCGCGCCGGGCAGCCGCAGAAGGTGCGCACCGTCGTCGTCGACCTGCCCGGCGCCGGCCAGGCCGCGGTGCTCGCGGCGGTGCGCGGGATCAGCCGCTCCGATCCGCTCTATTACCAGGCCAACGCCGCCAATGCCGTGCTCGGCGGCGGCTCGAGCGGGCGGCTGTTCCAGGAGGTGCGGACCAAGCGCGCTTTGTCCTACGGCGCCTATAGCGGGATGCCGGCCCGGCTCGACGCCGGCCTGCTCACCGCCAGCGGCCAGACCAAGAACGAGACCGCCGCCGAGGTCGCCAAGGTCTTCCTCGACGAGCTCGACCGCCTCGGCAAGCAGCCGCTCGAGCGGCAGGAGGTCCTGAACCGGATCGCCTTCATCACCGGCGCCTTCAACCGCCAGGCGGAGACCAGCGGCGGCCTGGGCGGGATGCTCGCCAACCTCCTCCAGCAGGGCATGGCGCCGTCGGAGGTCGCCCGCTTCGTCTCGAACATGGAGGGGGTGACCCCGGAGGGCGCGTCGGCGGCGGCGGCCCGGCTGGTCGGCTCCGACCGAGCCACCCTGGTGATCGTCGGCGATTCCGCCAAGTTCATCGACAAGCTCCGCGCCGTCCGCCCGGACGTCGAGGTGATCCGGTTCGACGAGCTCGACCTCGACTCGCCGACGTTGAGGAAGGCGGGCTGACCGCCTCCTCACTCCGTCAACCCGGCGGAAGCCGGGATCTCGGGGAGACCCGCCGGGACTTCTCGTCCTGAGATCCCGGCTTTCGGGTTCCCATCGAAGTACTACTTCGATGGGGTCCCTCCCGGGATGACGGCTGGGCCTCGTTAAGGCGGCGATCATCGCATTGCGCCTAGGCTGGGCCATCATCCCCGCTTAGGGTCAGCTCATGCGCCTGTTCCTCGTCCCGCTCGCCGCCCTCCTGCTGCCCGGCTGCATCGCCAAGACCGCGCTCGACGTGGCGACCCTTCCGGTGAAGGTCGCCTCCGCCGGGGTCGACGCCGTCGTCACCACCCAGGCCGAAGCGGACCGGAAGCGCGGCCGCCAGATCCGCCGGCAGGAAGAATGCATGGGCAGGGAAGAGCGCAAGGCCCGCAAGGCGGACCGCGACCCCGATTACGAGAAGTGCGAGGTGAAGCGGTAAACCCCTCTCCCTGTAGGGGAGAGGGAGGGGCCCGCGAAGCGGGAGGGTGAGGGCTTGTACACTGACGGCAGCAAGGCCCTCACCTCCCACCGCTTCGCGGCGGGCCCCTCCTCTCCCCTACAGGGAGAGGGATAAAATCAGGCCAGCATCGACCTCGCCGCTTCCACCGTCTTATCCGGGTCCGCGCGCGGCGGGATCGTCACGCCCTTCTGGACCGCCGGCCGATCCGCGATCGCCTTCATCCAGCGCTGGAGATGCTCCAGCCCGTCCACCGGAACGCCCGGCCATTCGTGAGTCCGAACCCAGGCGAAATTGGCGATGTCCGCGATCGAATACTCCCCCGCCAGCCATTCGTTGCCCGCCAGGCGCCCGTCCAAAACCTCGAACAGCCGCCGGCTCTCGCGCCGGTAGCGGTCGATGACGCTGGGCAGCTGCTCGGGGAAGTAGCGGGTGAAGACGTTGGCCTGGCCCATCATCGGGCCGATGCCGCCCATCTGGAACATCAGCCACTGCATGACGAGGCTTCGGCCCCTGGCGTCCGAGGGCATCAGCCGGCCCGTCTTCTCGGCCAGATAGACCATGATCGCGCCGGATTCGAAGACCGCGAAATCCTGCCCATCCTCTCCGGCGTCCCGGTCGACGATGGCGGGGATCCGGCCATTGGGGTTGATCGCGGTGAACCACGGCGCCTTCTGGGCGCCCGAGCGCAGGTCGAGGACGTGGACCTCATAGGGCAGGCCAAGCTCCTCGAGCAGGATGGAGACCTTCCAGCCGTTCGGAGTCGCGGCGGTGTAGAGATCGATCATGGGCGTCTCCTTGTCGTCATCCCGGGAGGGACCCCATCAAAGTAATACTTTGATGGGAACCCGAAAGCCGGGATCTCGGGTCGAAAAGTCACGGCGGGTCTCCCCGAGGCCCCGGCTTTCGCCGGGGTGACGGGTTACAGCGTTCTCAAGGCCCGCGCCGGCCTCGCCGCCAGCGCCGGAAGCGAGCCCGCCAGCCCCAGCACCAGCGTCACCGCCGCCCCCAGGGCCAGCGTCGCCGCCACCGTTCCCCAGTCCGGGGCCCAGTCGAGCTCGAAGATCTTCACCACCACCCACCAGCCGGCCGCGCTTCCGAGGCCGAGCGCGACCAGGCTGACGACGAGCGCCAGGGCCGCGAACTCGGCGGCCTGGGCGGCGAGGATGCGGGGGCGGGTGGCGCCGAGCATCTTCAGGATGACGCTGTCGTAGGTGCGGGCCCGGCGGCTGGCGGCGAGCGCTCCGACCAGAACCGCGATTCCGGCGAGGATCGCCACCGAGGCGGCGGCGCGCACCGCCACGGCCAGCTGCGAGAGCATGTCGCCGACCGTCTCCACCACCTCCTTGACGCGGATCGCCGACACGCTGGGGAAGGCGCGCGAGACGGCCCGGGCGAAGGGGCGCTCCTGAGCCTCGGGCATCGAGATGGTCGCCATGAAGCTGTGCGGGGCGCTCTCACGCGTCCCGGGCGCGAAGACGATGACGAAGGTGAAGCCCATCGTGTCCCAGTTGATCTCGCGAAGCGAGGCGACCCTCGCCTCGATCTCGCGGCCGAGGATCGAGACCGTGATCGGATCGCCGACTTCGAGCCCGACCGCCCGGGCCGCTTCGACGTCGAGCGAAACGAGGGGCGGGCCGGAATAATCGGCCGGCCACCAGCGGCCGGAGACGATCCGGCTCCCCTCCGGAAGGGCCGCCGAATAGGTAAGCCCGCGGTCGCCGCGAAGGAACCAGGCATCCGGCGGGATTTCGGCCATGTCGGCGACCCGCCGGCCCTCCACCGCAACGACCGAGCCTCGAAGCGACGGGATGGTGACGAGCTCGCCTTGTGGCGCGGCGCTCGACGCGAGCGACCGGAAGCGGCCAATCTCCTCGACCGGGATGTCGAGCATGAAGAAGCTGGGCGCCCTGGCCGGGATCGTCGAGCGGATCTGGCCGGAAAGGTTGCTCTCGATCACCGCCAGGGTCGTGAACAGGGTGAGGCCGAGGCCGAGCGCGACGACCAGCCGGCCGGTCTGGGCGCCCGGGCGGTGGAGGTTGGCGAGCGCGATCCGGAAGACGGGATGCTTCGGCCGGGGCAGCCGGGAGGCGATCCAGCGGATCAGCCCTCCGAGCAAGGTCAGGAGGAGGACGAGGCCGAGCGCCGAGCCTATGAAGCCGGCGGCGAAGGCCGGCTCTCGAGCGGTTCCCACGGCGAGGCCGGCGATCGCCGCCGCGGCGGCGAGCACGATCAGGACGACGGTCCAGCCCGGCCGCCGCGACGGCTCGAGGTCGCCCCGGAACAGGGTCGCCGCCGGGACGGTCCGCGCCCGGGCGATCGGCCCCAGCGCGAA
>DASWLY010000205.1:0-15890 GCA_036400035.1 Allosphingosinicella sp. | reverse complement strand
GCTCGCCAAGGATTGGCGCACCGACAAATATTTGAGGAACCTAGAGGCGATGATGATCGTCGCCGACAAGGAGGTGACCCTGGTGCTGACCGGCAATGGCGACGTTCTGGAACCCGGCTCGGGCGTGGCCGCGATCGGCTCGGGCGGCAATTTCGCCCTCGCCGCCGCGACCGCTTTGCTCGATTACGAGGCGGACGCGGAAGCGCTTGCCCGCAAGGCGATGGGAATCGCCGCCGAGATTTGCGTCTACACCAACGGCAACCTGACCGTTGAGTCGCTGGAGAGCGCGAATTGAAGACAAAGGAATTTCGCCGCCGGCTTGCGGGTCTTTCGTGTCGTTCGGCCGCCGCCGGATGAGCGGCTGGTCGGTCGAGCGGCTGGACTGGACCGACGAGGCGCTCGGCGAGGTCGAGCTGCCGAAACGGACGATGCGTTTCCGCTCCGGCTTCGGCTCGGGCCTCTCCCGCCGGGCGGGCGATCCGGAGGGCGTGGTCTGGGCGGTCTGCGACCGCGGGCCGAACATCAAGGTCGAGACGGCGGTGAAGCTCTATGGGCTCGACCGGCTGGAGACGCTTCGAAGCGAGGACGGCGCCAAGATCATGCCTCGGCTCGATCTCGGCCCGGCGCTCGCCGAATTGCGAGTCGAGGGCGATCGGGTCCTTCTCGTCCGCACCCTGCGCATCGCCGATCCCGAGGGGCGGCCGCTATCCGGCCTGCCCGTTCCGGGAGGTCCCCACACGCGCTGCGAGCCCGCTTTCGACCTCAACGGCAATGCGCTGGCGTCCGATCCATCGGGGCTCGATACGGAGGGCATCGCGGCGCTGGCCGACGGCGGCTTTTGGGTCGGCGACGAGTTCGGCCCGTCGCTCGTCCGCCTCGATTCCGACGGCCGGGTGCTGAAGCGGCTGGTGCCGGAAGGAACCGTCCTCGGCGGCGCCGCCTATCCGGTGGAGGCGAGCCTTCCCGCCATCGCCGCCCGCCGCCAGCTCAACCGCGGCTTCGAGGCGATCGCGCTTTCCCCGGACGGCAAGTCGCTGTTCCTCGCCTTCCAGAGCCCCCTCGCCCACCCCGACGAGCGCGCGCATGCGCAGGGCCGCCACGTCCGCCTGTGGCGCCTCGACGCCGAATCGGGCGAGGTCGCCGCCCAATATCTCTACCCGCTCGACCCGCCCGAAACCTTTCTTCGCGACGGCAAGAAGAAGCCGCTGGAGCGAAGCGACCTCAAGGTGAGCGAACTGGTCTGGGTGGGCGAGGATTCCCTGCTGGTGCTCGAGCGTGGCTCGGAGACGACCCGGATCTACCGGGTGACGCCCGCCGACGGCTTCGCGCTGCCGCCGGAGCATCTGGACGTCGCCACCCGCCCTGGCGTCGAGGAGTTCAGCGCCCGCGAGGAAGGCCTCGGACTGCCGGTGCTCGCCAAGCGTCTCCTGTTCGACACCGACGACGCTCCAGACGTGGGAGCGGACCTGGAGGGAATGGCGATCCTGTCGCCCTTCGAGCTGCTCCTCGTCAACGACAATGATTTCGGCATGGAGGGGGCCGAGACCGGCTTCTGGCGCGTTCGCTTCGACCAGCCCCTCCTCGCCTGAGCCGCACCGCCGATGCTTCGCCCCGCTTTCCCGCTCCTTCTCGCCGGCCTGGCGCTGCTCGCCGGCTGCGGCGGCGGCGACGATTACCAGCCGGAGATACGGGCCGAGGAGAAAAGAATCGGCGCCGAGCAGCACCCGCAGCTCCTCGCCGAGTTCGGCGGCGCCTACGAGGCGCCCGAGGCCCTGTATGCGCGAGGAGTCGGCGAGAAGGTGGCGGCGGCGGCGGGCCTCCAGGGGCAGTGCACCTTCACCCTCGTCAACAGCGACGTCGTCAACGCCTTCGCCGTTCCCGGCTGCTACATCTACGTCACCCGCGGCCTGATGGGCATCGTCAACAGCGAGGCGGAGCTGGCCTCGGTTCTGGCGCACGAGGTCGGCCATATCGTCGCCGCGCACAACCGCCGGCAGCAGAAAAGGTCCCTGTTGCGGAGCCTCGGCGTGTGGGCCGTAGGGGCGATCACCGGCTCGGAGGATCTCACCCGGATCGCCGGCCGCGCCGCCGAATATTTCACCCTGCGCTACTCGCGGAAGCAGGAATATGAGGCCGACGATCTCGGCATCCGCTACCTCGCCGCCGCCGGCTACGATCCCTATGCCGCCGGAGACATGCTCGGGGCGCTCGGCCGGCACGAGGACTATATGGGCCGCACCCGGGGCCGCGACGAGGCCCGGTCCATCCCCGAATGGGCGCGCACCCACCCGCTCGCCGGCAACCGCGTGGAGCGCGCCGCGCAGACGGCGGCCGCGACCGGAATCGCCGACGGCGCCCTGCCGGAGCTGGAGATCCCCTATCTTCGGGAGCTGGACGGGCTGCTCTACGGCGACGACCCGCAACAGGGCTTCGTCCAGGGAAGCCGCTTCGCCCACCCCATCATGCGGATCGGCTTCGAGGCGCCGCCGGGCTTCACCCTCACCAACAGCCCACAGGCGATCCTGATCGAAGGGCCGGACGGGCTTCGCGGCGAGTTCGCCGGCGGGCCGATGCCGCCGGGCGGCCTGCCGGCCTATGCGGAAGCCGTGGCCGCGGCGCTGTTGCGTGGCGCGCCGGCCCAGCCCGGACCCGCCGAGCCTGCCCTGATCAACGGCGTCCCTGCCTTGCTCGTGCCCATCCTGGTGCAGACGCAGCAGGGAGCGATCGAGCTTTCCATCGCGGCGTATGACGGCGGCGGCGGCGGCGCCTATCATTTCATCATGGTCGCTCCTCCCGCCGATGCCTCCCGAGCGGCCATCGGAGCGCTGTTCGGATCGTTCCGCCTGCTCTCGCCCGAGGAAGCCCGAAGCCTGAGGCCGCGGCTGATCCGCACCGTCCGGGTGGGGCCGGGGCAGAATGCCGCCGGGCTTGCCGCGCTCATGGCCAGCGATCATCCGCTCGACCATTTCCTGATGCTCAACGGCCGATCCGCCGGCCAGGCGCTGAAGCCCGGCGAACTCGTCAAGATCGTGACCTTCGCGCCGCGCTGAGCGAAGCCTTCGTCACCTCTCCCAGAGCGTGGTCCCCTGTTATGGATCACGCCGTCATTGCGAGCGCAGCGAAGCAATCCAGGTGCGGCCTCGAAGGCCCATGGATTGCTTCGTCGCTTCGCTCCTCGCAATGACAGCGAAGAGCATCAATCCAAGATCATCATGCTCTAACGTCGACCTGAACTTGTTCAGGGTCCAGTTCTCCACCCGCGAGGCGGGCTCTTCGCTGGATGCTGAAACAAGTTCAGCATGACGGCTGAACGACCGCTATTGCGTAAACGAAGCCCACGCTGGACGCATCGGAATCAGCAACGCTAATCTGGCACCATGCAGATGCTTCGCCGCCGCTTCCTGACTTCCGGCGCCCTCGCCACGGGCGGGCTGCTGCTCCCGGGCTGCGCGACCACGACCGCGGGCCGGACGGCGGCCGCGCCGGCCGGCTGCCTACCACCGGTCAACGTTGCGCCCGACCGGGTCATCCGCACCGTCGCCGGCCTTCGGCCCTACCGAGACTCGGGGTTCGTCGTCCGCGCGGAGCCGCTCGGCACCAAGCGGCTCGTCCATAATTACGGCCATGGCGGCGCCGGCATCACCCTCTCCTGGGGCTCGTCGCGGCTGGCGGCCGACCTGGGCCTGCCCGGCCATCGAGGACCGGTGGCGGTGATCGGCGCCGGGGTGATGGGCCTCACCACCGCGCGGCTCGTCCAGGAGGCGGGATTCCCGGTGACGATCTACACCGAGGCGCTGACTCCGCACACCACCTCCAACATCGCCGGCGGGCAGATTTCCCCCTTCGGCCATTACGGCCAGGAAGCGGTCACCGCGGAATGGCGCGCCCAGTTCGCCGCCGCGATGGATTACAGCTGGCGACGCTTCCAGATCATGGTCGGGGACGATTACGGCATACGCTGGCTGCCCACCTATCAGGAATCCGGCAATGTCGGGCGGTGGCAGGACCGCTTTCATCCCGAGGCCCGGGCGGTGAGCCAGGCGGAGCATCCGTTCCCGGTCGAGCAGATGGTCCGCTACAACACGATGTACGTCGAGACCGGCCGCTTCCTTCGCCAGCTGACCCGGGACGTGCAGATCGCGGGCGGGCGGATCGAGGTGCGCAGGTTCGCGACTCCCGCCGAGATCGCCGCGCTTGCCGAGCGGCTCGTCTTCAACTGCACCGGCCTCGGCGCGCGCGAGCTTTTCGGGGACAAGGAACTGTACCCCGTCCGCGGGCAGCTCGCCGTCCTGCTGCCGCAGCCGGAGGTTCGCTACGCTTTCGCCGGCCAGGCCGGCTACATGTTCCCGCGCCCCGACGGAATCCTGCTCGGCGGCACGTTCGAGCGCGGTGCGTGGGAGACGGTTCCGGAGCCGGCGACGATCGAGCGGATCGTCGGATCCCACAAGGCGCTGTTCGCCGGCTTCCGCTGCACCGCCTAGCTCTCGTCGTCCCGGCGAAAGCCGGGACCTCAGGACGAGAAGTCTCGGCGGGTCTCCACGAGGTCCCGGCTTTCGCCGGGATGACGGGCTAGACCTTCCCGGCCATCGCCGCCTCCAGCACCGCGCGCGCCGCGGCCGAGTCGAACGGCAGCGGATTGCCGCCGGCGGAAGGATCGTCCTCGGCCATCGCCGCGATCCGGTCGAGGTCCGCTTCCGAGACCCCCAGATCCGACAGGAGGTGCGGAATGCCCACGCGCTCTCCAAGCTCGACGACCCAGGCGAGAAAGCCTTCGAACGACGCGTCCGGCAGGCCGATATAACCCGCGAGCCGCGCCAGGCGCTCCTCGACCGCGCTCCGGTTGAAGACGAGCATGTACGGCATCAGCACCGCGTTGGTGAGGCCGTGATGGGTGCCGAGCATCGCGCCGATCGGGTGCGACAGAGCGTGCATTCCGCCGAGCCCCTTCTGGAAGGCGGTGGCGCCCATCGAAGCGGCGACGAGCATATGGCCCCGGGCCTCGATATCCGAACCGTCCTCGACCGCGCTCGGCAGCCACCGGCGGATCAGCTTCATGCCTTCGGCGGCGATGCCGTCGGCCATCGGGTGGAAACCGGGCGCGCAATAAGCCTCGAGACAGTGCGAGAGCGCGTCCATCCCGGTGGCGGCGGTGACGTGCGGAGGTAGGCCGAGGGTGAGCTCAGGGTCGAGGATCACCACGGCCGGCAGCATCTTCGGGTGGAAGATGATCTTCTTCACCCCCGCCGCCTCGTCCAGGATCACTCCCGCGCGGCCAACCTCGGAGCCGGTCCCGGCGGTGGTCGGGACGGCGACGATCGGCGCGATTCCGGCCGGGTCGGCCCGGGACCACCAATCCTCCTTGTCCTCGAAATCCCACAGCGGACGGCCCTGCCCCGACATGAAGGCGATCGCCTTGCCGGCGTCCAGCGCGCTGCCGCCGCCGAAGGCGACGACGCCGTCATGGCCGCCCCGACGGAAAGCGGCGAGGCCGGCCTCCACGTCCGCGCCCACGGGATTGGAATGGATGGAGCAGAAGAGCTCGGCGCCCGCGGCGGCAAGGGCGTGATCGACCATAGGCAGCTTCGCCAGCGCCGGATCGGTGACGAGCAGCGGCCGCTCGATGCCGAGCCCGCGGCAGACTTCGCCGAGCTCCGCCACCCGGCCGGCGCCGAAGCGGATCGCGGTCGGGTAGTTCCAGTCGGCGTTGGGCAGGACCATCAGGCGCTCCGCAGATGAAGGGATTTGGGGCGGGTGACGGCGTCGAAGCCGTAGCGGCCGAGCGAGGCTCCGCGGCCGCTGTCCTTCACCCCTGTCCAGGCGAGCAGCGGATCGAGATAGTCGCAGCGGTTGGCGAAGACCGTCCCCGCCTCGACCCGCGGCGCGAGCCGTCCGGCGGCCTCGAGATCGCGGGTCCAGATCGAGGCGGTAAGGCCGTAGGCGCTGTCGTTCATCAGCCGCACCGCCTCCTCATCGTCCTTGACCTTCATGATCCCGGCGACCGGCCCGAACGTCTCCTCGCGCATCACCGCCATCGAGTGATCCACCCCCGTCAGCACCTGCGGCATCAGATAGGCGCCGTCGCCGGTGTCGCAGGGGAAGAGCTGCGACGGGAGGTGGGCTATCGCTCCGGCTTCGATCGCCTGCCGCACCTGCTCGCGAACGAGGCCCGCTCCCCGGGCACTTGCCATCGGGCCGAGGCTGGTCTCCGGCTCCAGCGGATCGCCAAGCCGGTATTGCGACGCGGCTTCGACGAAGCCGTCGAGGAAGGGCTGCCACACCGCCTCGTGGACGTAGATCCGCTCGATGCCGCAGCAGGATTGGCCGCTGTTGAAGAAGCTTCCGTCGACCAGGCTCTCGACCGCGCCGGCCAGGTCCGCGTCTTCGCGCACATAGGCCGGGTCCTTGCCGCCGAGCTCCAGAGTCAGGGTGGTGAACGATCCCGCCGCCGAGCGCTCGACCGCCCTTCCCCCTTCGACGGAGCCGGTGAAGGTGGAGTGATCGACGAGGCCGGAGCCGAGCAGCCGCGCGGTCTGCTCGTGGCTCAGGAACAGGTTGGCGAAGAGCCCGTCGGGCAGACCCGCCGTCGCCAGCGCCTCGGCGAAACGCTCGCCCGCCAGCGGGGTCTGCGCGGCATGCTTGAGGATCACGGCGTTGCCGGCGAGCAGGGCCGGGACGATCGTGTTGGCGGCGGTGAGGAAAGGATAGTTCCACGGGGCGATCACCAGCACCAGCCCGGCGGGCACCCGCACCACCGAGCGTCCCGGTTCGACGACCGACGGGGCGAGCGCCGCTTCGGCGATCTCGACCATGGCCCTAACCCGCTCCGCCAGCGACCGGAACTCGCCGCCGTAACGTACCGGCCGCCCCATCTGCCAAGCGATCTCCGGCACGATGTCCGGGTTCAGCGCCTCCATCGCATCGAGAAAGCGGAGCAGGATCGAGCAACGCTCCTCCAGCGCCACCTCCGCCCATTCGCGCTGCGCCCGCCGCGCCCTTTCCAAGGCGCGGCCGACGTTCGCGTCGCTCGCCAGAGGCCTTCGGACATATTCGCGGCCGTCGATCGGAGAGAGGCAGACGAGATCTTTCATCAGTCGCCGCCATTGCGAGGAGCGTAGCGACGAAGCAATCCAGCGGGCGGAGGCGCAGCACTGGATTGCTTCGCTGCGCTCGCAATGACGGCTTCCGTCCGCAACTCAGATGATCTCGAAATAGCGGGCGAGCTGCCAGTCGGTCACCGCCTTGCGGGCCTCGCGCTCCTCCCATTCGCGGGTGGCGGCATAATGGTCGACGAACTCGGAGCCGAACAGCTCGCGCGCCGCCTGCGAACCGCGCAGCCGCTGAGCGGCTTCCCACAGCGTTCCCGGCAGCGCCCGCTGCGGCGGCGGTTCCTGCGCATAGGCGTTGCCCTCCACCGGCGAGTCCGGTTCCACCCGGTTCTGGATCCCCCAGAGGCCAGAGCCGATGGCCGCGGCGAGGGCGACGTAGGGGTTTATGTCGGCGGCGGCGATCCGGTATTCGACCCGCTGGGTCTTGTCGGAGCCGCCGATCACTCGAAGCGCGCAGGTGCGGTTCTCATGGCCCCAGAGCGCGGCGGTCGGCGCCCAGAAGCCGGGGATGAGGCGGGTGTAGGCGTTGACCGTCGGCGCCACCATCGCCAGCAACTCGGGCATCAAAGCCTGCTGCCCGCCGACGAACCAGCGCATTTCCTTCGACATCGAGAGTTCGTCGCCTTCGTCGTAGAAGCGCGACTTGCCGCTTGCCTCGTCGACCAGCGACATGTGGAGGTGGCCGGACTGGCCGGGCCAGTCGTTCGACCATTTCGCCATGAAGGTCGCCATCCAGCCCCGGCGCTGGCACAGGATCTTGACGATCGTCTTGAACAGGGCCGCCTTGTCGGCCGCCTCCAGGGCGTCGTCGTAGCGGATCGCGCCTTCGATGACTCCGGGCCCCGTCTCGGTATGAAGCCCCTCGAGCTCGATGCGCATCGAATCGCAGGTCGACCAGAGCTCGTCGTAGAAATCGGAATGCACTCCGGATCGCAGCATCGAATAACCGAAATGGCCCGGAGTGATCGGCTTCAGCCCGCGATAGCCCTTCTCGCGCACCGAATGGGGGGTCTCCTCGAAAACGAAGAATTCGAACTCGGCCGCCGACTTGACCTTGCAGCCGATCGAGGCGGCACGTTCGAGCACCCGGCGAAGTATCCCGCGCGGGCATACGGCCTCCGCCCGGCCGCTGAACTCGCCCAGGATGAGCGGCATTCCGCCCTCGAACGGCATCGCCCGCTCGGTCTCGGGAAGCAGCCGGACCTCGGCGTCGGGATAGGCGGTGTGCCAGCCGGTGAAGCGCGTATTGTCGTAGAGCTGGTCGCTCGAATCCCAGCCCAGCACCACGTCGCAAAAGCCGAAGCCCTTGCCGAGCGCCGAGGCGAGCTTGTCGGGCGCCATATATTTGCCGCGGAAGATGCCGTCGACGTCGAACACGCCGACCTTGGCGCAGGCGGGCTTGCGCTGCCGGACTCGCTCGACCAGGTCGTCCTTCGCCATTCTCCGCGCCTCTTTTGTCGCCGTCGTGGAAGCCTTAACGCCTGGAGTGTCGAGGCGGAAGCATGGCTCCCGCCGTCATGCACCGCGCTTCGGACCGGGCGGCCGGGGGCGGAGCTTGCGAGGTTCCGGGGTTCGGACCTTCTTGCCTCCCCATCGTCAGATGGGGAGGGGGACCACCCGAACGGGTGGTGGAGGGGTAATCCGCACCGTGATCGGAGGATCCGAGCCGGAACCTCTCAGGCGGAGCCTTCTACCCCTCCACCACGCTACGCGTGGTCCCCCTCCCCACCGGCTTCGCCGGCAGGGAGGCAGAGGCCGAGACCCGCCAGCGCCTGGCCCAGCTCCGTCGCGCGGAACGGCTTCTGGAGGATCGGGTGGTCGCGGAAGCGCTCCTCTATGCCGGCGCGGCCGTAGCCGGTCGCGAACAGGAACGGCACTCCGCGCTCGACGAGCAGCTCCGCGATCGGGAAGCTCGGCTCGCCGGCGAGGTTGACGTCCAGCATCGCCGCGTCGAACCGGCTCTCGCGGGCGAGGGCCAGAGCGGGGCCGAGGCGGCTCGCCAGCCCCGCCACCTCGTGGCCGAGCTCGAGCAGCATGTCCTCGATGTTCATCGCCACCAGCATCTCGTCCTCGACGATGAGGATCCTGAGGCGCCGCTCAGCCAAGGGCCCGCTCCGGCGCCTGGATGGCCGCGAGCGAGGCGTGGATGTCGCAGCGCAGGCCGTCCGGATCGAAATGGAGGGCGGCGGTGCCGCCGAGATCGGCGGCGAGGCCCCGCTCGATCAGGCGGGAGCCGAAGCCCCGGCGGCTCGGCGCCTGGACGGCGGGACCGCCTTGCTCCCGCCAGCTCAGGCGAAGCGAGTCCCCGGCCAGGCTCCAGGCGATCGAAACCCGTCCGCCTTCCGCCGAAAGCGCGCCATATTTGGCGGCGTTGGTGCCGAGCTCGTGAAGCGCCATCGCCAGCGCGAGGGCCGCGCGCGGCGCCAGGCGGAGCGGCTCGCCCTCGACGTCGAACCGGCCCGCCTCGCCGGAAAGATGCTCGATCGAGTCGTTCACCACCCGCTCGAGCGAGGCGCCGCCCCAATTCTCCTCGGTAAGCAGGTTGTGGGCGCGGGACAGCGCCATCAGCCGGGTCTCGAAGCGGGCCCGGGCTTCGGCCAGCGAGACCTCGCCGCGAAGCGTCTGGAAGGCGATCCCCTGGACGCTGGCGAGGGTGTTCTTCACCCGGTGGTTGAGCTCGTTGATGAGGAGGCGCTGATGCTCCTCGGCGACCTTGCGCTCGTGGACGTCTTCGGTCGAGCCGTACCACAGGCAGATGTCGCCGCTGTCGTGGCGGCGCGGGTAGGCGCGCGAGCGGGCCCAGCGATAGCCGCCGTCGCGCATCCGGACCCGATGCTCGATGTCGTACGGCTCGCCGGTGGCGACGCTCAGGCTCCAGGCGTCCAGGCTGTGCCGGCGGTCGTCGGGGTGGATGGCCTCGATCCAGCTGCCGCCGAGGCCGCTCGTCCCGGTCCAGACGCTCCAGCGGTTGGCCACCCGGTTGAGCTGCCCGTCGGGCTGCGCGGTCCAGGTCACCTGCGGGTTCAGTTCGACGGTGTGGCGGTAATGGTCCTCGCTCTCCATCAGCGACTGTTCGGCCCGAGCCCGCTCGACCGCCGCCCAGCTGCGCTCGGCGACGTCGCGGACGATGGCGGCGTCGGACCTTTTCCAGGCGCGCGGCTGCGGCTCGTGGACGTAGAGCAGGGCCTTCAGCGCCCCGTCGCGGACGAGCGGAACGGTGATCAGCGCCCGAACCCCGGCGGCCTCCCAAGCGGCGGTGCGATCGGCCGAGCCGAGCGGAAGCTGGCGGATGTCGGGGATGGCGAGCATCTGGCCTGCACGGAACAGCGCCAGCGCCTCCTCGCCGAAGCCGGCGATCCCGGTGCTCTGCCCGGCGAGGCTCGGAACCCCGGGGTCTCGGGTCCAGTCCTGCCGGACGGAGGCGAGGCCCTGCGCCTCGTCGATCTCGGCATAGCCGACCCGGGCGGCGCCGAGATGGCAGCCGAGCAGCTCGACGGCCGCCTGCTTGGCCTCTTCCGGATCGTGGACCCCGCGAAGCCGGTCGGCGAGAAGCACCTGGAAGGACAGCCGGCGCTCGAGGGTCACCGTCTTGGTGACCTCGTTGGCCTGGTTGAGGACGCCGGCGACTCGCCCGGCCTCGTCGAGGATCGGGAGGAGGTGGCAGTCCCAGTAGGTCTCCTCCTCGACCCCGCCGCGAAGCAGCCGCAGCGGCTGCTGCTGGACGAAGACGCCCTCCGCCCGGCTTTCCACCTGCTCGACCAGCGCAGCCGCCACCGGCCAGAGGGACTGCGAGGCTTCCGGCGCCGGCACGCCCAGAGCCGCTTCGCCGCCGACGAGCCGGATCCAGGCCTCGTTATGCACGAGGATCCGCTCCGCACCCCAGTAGAGCGAAGTGGCGAGCGGGGAGCGAAGGCAGAGGTCGACGGCGAAGGTCAGGCTGGGCGGCCAGCTTTGCCTCGACCCAAGCGGAGTCGACGCCCAGTCGTGCCTCAGCACGCTCTCGCCCATCGCTGCTTCGGCCGGCAAGGGCGAGGGTGAGGCCATTGATGACTCCGTCGTTGCGCGCCGGTGATAGCGGCAGCCGGGCCGGCGACAAAGCGTTGAAAGTACGTGGCGAAGAGGCCCCGAGCCGTCATTGCGAGCAAAGCAATCCAGTGCAGCGTCGGAGGCCGCTGGATTGCTTCGTCGCTTCGCTCCTCGCAATGACGAGGCCCGGCTTATTTCGAAAGCGCGAAATCCACCCGGATCTGGACTTGGCGGGTGCTGACGCCCGGCTGCACCGGCGGCGGCGACACCGTCGGGGCGACCCGGGCCTCCATGCCCACCGCCATCCCCTCCTCGGGATAGGGATAGGGAGCGGGACCCCCGCCCTCGCCGCCGTCGCGGATCGCGAGCACCCGGGCCACCTTGAGCCCCGCCGCCTGGGCATAGGCTTCCGCCCGGGCCCTCGCCGCGCGATAGGCGGCGGCATAACCCGAGCGGCCGGCATTTTCGGGGTCCGAGACTCGCAGGTTTGGACCCGAGAGCACGTTGGCCCCCGCCTCGGTGATCGCCGCCAGCGCCTCTCCGGCGCGCTTGATGTCGCGCACCTTGATGTCGATGAGGTTGTTGGCCTGGAAGCGGCCGCGATTGGGGCCGTGATCGATCCTCGAGAGGGTGATGGAGCGGGTCTGGAGGTCGTCCTCCTTGACCCCGAGCCCCTGCAGGGCCGCCGCGACCTTGTTGATCGTCGCGCTGTTCTGGGCGCTCGCCGCTCGCGAGGTCGCCGCGATCGTATCGACTCCGACGGTGAACCGGGCCTCGTCCGGCCGCGTGTCCGAGCGCCCGGTTGCCGAGACCTGGACCAGCACCTCGTCGCGGCCCACTCCGCGCGGATCGGGCGCCGCCTTCGAGCAGGCCGCCAGGGCGAGGGCGAGAATGAGGGACGAAACCAGGCGTCGCATAGCGCTTTCTCCAGCCGTTTGGCTCGATATAACATCACTTCGTCGCGCTACGCCAGCGCCGCGGCCAAAGTCCTTGAAATATGGCCGAAATGTGTCTATCTTCTTGTTATGCAAAAACTTATCCGCTTCGCAGCGCTCGCGCTGTCCGCCCTTTTTGCAACCTTCGCCACCCCGTCAGCCGCCCAGGAAAAAGCCGAAGGCCAGAGCAAGGCGGATTATCTCGCCTGGCTTTCGCGCGACGCCGGAGCGAGGGCGCAGGTCCTCTCCTTCAAGGCTTTCCTGCAGGCCGGCGAGGTCGAGGACGTCGTCCCGACCTGGCAGCTGGTGCGCACCGCCAGCAAGTGGCGCGACTGCGGCGGACCTCGCTTCGAGGTCGCTCCGGTCGCCGAATGGGCGAACATCTCGGCGACGCTCGAGTTCATCAAGGCCGAGGTCGAGCCGGTGATCGGCGATGTCCAGCCGGTCTCGGGCTTCCGCAACGCCGAGCTCAACCAATGTTCGGGCGGGGCCAAGGCGAGCGCTCATCGCCATTTCTACGCCCTCGACCTCGTCCCCGTCGACGAGGACGTCTCCCGCGCCGCCCTGATCCGCGACGTCTGCCGGATCCACGGCGGCGCCGGCCGCGAGTTCGGGATCGGCCTGGGCTTCTACAGCGGGATGCGCTTCCACCTCGACTCGAAGGGCTATCGCCGCTGGGGCGCCAACGGCAGCGGCGCCACCAGCCCCTGCGCCACTGGGAACTACGCCTAGGTCTTCGAGGGGGCAGTCATTCGTGACGCCCCCTTGTCCCTTCGCTTTTTCATGGCCCTGAACCGGAGTCAGGGCTCAGCTCGTCACCCTGTTCGGAGGTCAGGCTGTGGGCCGGGCTCCTGCGCCCGCTCCCCCGCGCCTCGGCGCCATGTTTAGAGGGAAGACACGAAGGGACAAGCAAGGGGCGCGGCGCTGCCGCCCCATTCTTGTCCCTTCGTGTCTTCCCTAAAAAAATCCAGGGCCCGCCGGCCGGTGGGGTGACACGCACGATACGGGGCGCCAGGCCGCCGAGCCGCTCCGCCCTGGATGCTGAAACGAGTTCAGCATGACCGTGGAGGTCTGTCCCGTCCGGCCCGCCTTTTCTCAGATAGGATCGAAATAGGATCGAAATAGGATTTGCATTGTAGGATTTGTTCTGGTTGTGTTCTCTCCATGACCCCCGAGTCGCCCGAGCCGGCGGCCAGCCTGGAGACCCGCCATGAACCGCACCTACGACGTCGTCGCGATCCAAATGACCATCTGGTTCAATGTCGAAGGCGACCACGACCATAACGGCCTGATCTACGTGCTTCGGCGCAACCTGCCGCTGGTGAAATATCTTCGCGAGCTCGCCAAGCCGGTGCCCGACCAGGCCGAGCTCGACCGGCTCCAGGCCCAAGCCCAGACCATCGCCGGCCATTTCCGGGTTCCGTTGCCGACCACGCCCGAGGGAGCCAAGCGACCGCACGAGTTCGTCCGTCCGCTGGTCCTGCGCGCCCATCCGGGGGACGTCGTGACCGTCAATCTCGAGAATGAGATCGAGGGCCGGGCGATCGGAATGCACCTCGTCGGCCCCGGCTATGACGTCAAGGCGCATGACGGCTCTCACGTCGGCGCCAACCCGCCCAGCCTCGCCCCTCCGAGCGGAAGCTACACCTACCTATGGACCGCCGAGCACGAAGGCGTGTTCCCCTTCCACGACGGAGGCGACTATTCGGGTGGCCAGGACGGCACCAACGTCCACGGCCTATTCGGCGCCTTCATCGTCGAGCCGGCCGGGAGCATCTGGCGCGATCCCGTCTCCGGCCGGGATTCGAGGACCGAGGTCCAGCTCGACGGCCTCTACCTCGACATCATCCCGCCCGAAGTCCAGACCGGGAACTTCGTCAACAATGTGCCCGCGACGATCGAGAACTACCAGTTCCCGCCGCCGAAGGAATATGCCGACTACAACCGCGAGGCGCATCGCGAGTTCGTCGTCTTCTTTCACGACGAGCCCGAATTCGTGCCGCCGCACGGCACCCACTATCCGGATCCCTGCCACCCCGACGGCGGCGGCGGGCATGGCGGCCATGGCGTCGCCGCGCCGCCGATCATGCCGGTTTCCTACCGGGCCGAGCCGATGGTCAACAAGGAGCAGATCCTGTTCCGGCTGATGCAGGAGGGTCACGATTTCAAGGGCCGCCCGGTGCTCAACGAGGAGCAGCACCACAGCTCTTGGATGTTCGGCGATCCCGCCACCCCGATCTTCAAGGCCTATATCGGCGATCCGGTGCGAATCCGCTTCGTCCACGCGGCGGTGAAGGAGACCCACGTCTTCCACCTCCACCTCTACGAGTGGCACGCGGTGCCCGAGGACAAGAAGTCGCCGAGGATCGATGCGATCTCGGTGAGCCCGCAGACCGGCCACACGATCGAGCCGGTCTGGGGCGCCGGCAACCGCCACCAGGTGGCGGGCGACGTGATCTGGCACTGCCACCTCTACCCGCACTTCCACGAAGGCATGTGGGGAATCTTCCGGACGTTCGAGACCCTTCAGGACGGGAGCGACGGGGCGCTGCTCGCCCAGCAGGACTTCCCGTATACCGGCCGCCGGATCGGCCGCTATCCGAACGACACGAGGATCGAGCGGCTGCTTCCGCTGCCCGGCCGGGTGCCACCGCCACTGCCGACGGCGACGCATCCGGGCTACCCGCTCTACATTCCGGGCGAGATGCAGCAGAAGTCGCCGATCCCGCCCTGGCCGATGCCGGAGGCGATGCCCACGGAATATGATTATCGCGAGGTGCCGACCGGGCTGGAGCGCAACGCGTTCAACCCGCAGCCGGTGCCGGGCGAGATCTTCACCCGCCGTCCTTTCGTAATCGGCCAGGACCAGGAGTGGCCGCAGGGCCAGACCATGCCCGCCGACCAGCCGGCCTATCACCTCAACAACGAGCGGATCATCCGCCACGACCTCGCCGTGACGATGGACCGGATCGACTATAACGGCCACGGCTGGCACGACAAGCACGGCCATTTCTATTATCTGACCGCCGAGGGACCCCCGGCGGCGGGGGCGACGAAGGAGCCGCTCTTCTTCCGGGCGCGACACGGCCAGATCCTGAACCTGAGCCTGGCCAACCAACTTCCGCTCGACATCCCCGAGACCGAGTTCGACCACGCCTTCCCGCCGTGCCCGGCGCGGCCGTGGCAGGGCGAGTGCACGCCGCACGTCCACATGGTGAAGTTCGACCCGATCTGCGCCGACGGCGCCAGCGTCGGCTGGAACTACATTTCGGGCCCGGTCGCGGGCAAGACGATGCGTTACCGCTGGTGGCTGGACCAGGAGTTCGGGACGATCTTCTTCCACGACCACCTGTTCGCCAACTTCCGGCAGAAGCACGGCCTGTTCGGAGCGCTGATCGTCGAGCCCGCCGGAGCGCGCTTCCTCCAACCCGACCAGGATCGCGAGATCGTCAGCGGCGCCCAGGCGCGGATCGACGTGCCGGGACCGACGCCGAAATCGTTCCGCGAATTCTGCATGGGGCTCCAGGACTTCATCCCGATGTGGAACGCAGAGGGCGAGGCGCTCAACCCGCCCGCGGCTCCGGGCGGCCACGGCGACCAGGGGATCATGGCGATCAACTATCGCAACGACCCGATCCACGAGCGGCTGAAGGACGGGGCCGGAAACCTCGTCGACCCGGCTTTGTGGTTCACCTCCGGCGCGCCCTACAATCGCGACCCCTACACGATGCGGTTCGACACAAGGGCGTTCGACCCGATCTGGTTCCGGGTCGTGCAGGGCTCGCACGAGGAGCAGCACAGCTTCCAGATCCACGGAATGCGC